>NZ_WSJA01000026.1:0-112804 GCF_009763235.1 Bordetella sp. 15P40C-2 | reverse complement strand
AACAGGCCATGATCCAGTTTGCTATCCTCTATGAGGATCGCTTCGTCCGTCCTTCCATTTGATTTTTAACCCGCCTTAAACACGGAATTTCTGACACCCCCGACAGGGCCGGCATCGCCCACGCACACCGCCCCCGGACGCCAAAAGAACCCAACCCTAAGCCAGCAAGAAGCTCTAAACGCACACCCCCAGCAACAGCCCACCACCTACCCAAAAGCCAAACCTAAACGACAAACCCACGCACATCGAAAGCCCATCACCCCGCAGCCCCCTTCCCAAACCCCAGATAGCTCTCGATCACCCGGGGATTCCCCGCCAGCTCCCGCGCTGGCCCATGCAGCACCACCTCGCCCGTCTCCAGCACATACCCATAATCCGCCACCTGCAGCGCCGCCCGCGCGTTCTGCTCTACCAGCAGTATCGCCACACCCGTCTCCCGCAACCGAGAAATGATGTGGAAAATTTCGCGCACGATACGCGGCGCCAGGCCCAGACTAGGCTCATCCAGCATCAACACTCGAGGCTTTGCCATCAAGGCACGCCCCACGGCCAGCATCTGGCGCTCGCCCCCCGACAAAGTGCCAGCCTCCTGCCGCCGCCGCTCCCGCAAACGCGGAAACAAGGTAAACACCTCGTCCAACGTATCGCGCCATCCGCTCTCACGCGCCCGATAACGACGGAATCCGCCTAACAACAGGTTGTCTTCCACGGACATGCTGCCAAACAGCTCACGGCGCTCCGGGACCAACGACATCCCCGCCGCCACGCGTCGCTCAACCAGCCAATTCGATACATCCTGTCCCGCGTAGTGCACCGCACCCGCTGCATGGCCGGTGGTCGGTAACGCTCCCATCATGGCGTTGAGCAGCGTCGATTTACCCGCGCCATTCGCGCCAATAACCGTGACAATGCTGCCCGGCGCCACGGTCAGACTCGCGTTATTCAACGCGTTCACTTTGCCATATCGTGCGGTCAGCCCACGTACGTCGAGCACGACCTTCTGGTTCGGTGCTTGTGCTTGCGTCATGCTGCGCTCCCGGTAGTCGCTTCGGCGCGCTCAGGCTCGGGCAGGTCATCGTCGATACCCCCCAAGTAAGCCTCCAACACCGCAGGATTCTTCTGCACATCGGCCGGCACGCCTTCGGCCAGCTTCGTGCCAAAGTCCATGACCACCAGATGATTGGTTAACCGCATGACGAAGTCCATATCGTGCTCTACCAACAAAATGCTCATGCCTTCCTCACGCAGCTGCTCGAGCACCTGAGCCAGTTCCTGCTTTTCTTTGTAGCGCAAGCCAGCCGCCGGCTCGTCCAGCAACAGCAAGGTCGGATCACTGGCCAACGCGCGGGCGATTTCCAGAATACGCTGCTGGCCAAGCGCCAGATTGCCCGCTTGCTCGTAGAGGTAATCACCCAAGCCCACCCGCTGCAGTTGCGTGGCGGCCTCGTGCAGCAGTCTGGCCTCTTGAGCACGGTCGCTATGCAAGGCGCCCGACACCACACCAACATGGGCACGCATATGCGCACCGAGCGCAACGTTTTCCAGCACGGACATACCGGGCAGCAGTTGCACGTGCTGGAACGTACGACCTACACCCAGGCGGGCAATTTCACGCGCGCTGCGCCCGGAGATGTTTTCACCGAAGAAACACACGCGCCCGCGCGTCAGTGGCAACACGCCACTGATCAGGTTGAAGGTGGTGCTCTTACCCGCGCCATTGGGGCCGATCAAGCCAACAATCTCGCCGGCACGCACATCGAAAGAAATATCGTTGACCGCTACCAGCCCGCCGAACTCTTTGCGGATCTCCTGGACCTCGAGCACGAGATCACCACGACGTGGCCGCTCACGCTGCGGCAATGGCTGCGCCGCGGGCGGAGGAGCGAGCTGACGGCGCTGAGACGCGCCTCCTGTCACACGCGCCCAAGCCGAAGCCAGAATCGGCCATAGCCCATGCCCGGCATACTGCAACATGACGATCATCAAGACACCGAAAACGATGAGCTCGAAGTTCGCGTTGGTGTCCAGCAATTTCGGCAACAGATTCTGCAGCTGATCCTTCAATCCCAGAATCACCGCCGATCCAACTACCGCACCCCACACATGCCCAGCACCGCCCACCACGGCCATGAACAAATACTCAATCCCGTAGTTCAATCCAAACGGGCTGGGGCTGACAGCGCGCTGCATATGCGCATAAATCCATCCCGACAGGCAGGCCAGTAGCGCCGCCCATACAAAGATCACGATCTTGTACGAAGCGGTATCGACGCCCATCGATTCGGCCATGCCCGCGCCGCTCTTCAATGCGCGGATCGCCCGGCCCGGACGTGAGCTCAACAAGTTGCTGGTCGCCCACAAGGACAACAGCAGCAGCACCCAGATCAGATAGTAGATGTGCCGTCCGCTTGCGAGCGAAAAGCCGAACACATTGATCGGCTGCAGCCCCGCGATGCCATCATGCTTGCCCAGCCAATCGAGATTGCCGAACAGATAAAACAGCGACAGGCCCCATGCGATCGTGCCCAGCGGCAGATAATGGCCCGACAGCCTCAGGGTAATCAGCCCCAGTAAATAAGCCACGCCCGCGGTCAACAACAACCCCGCGATCAATGCCAGCCAAGGCGACGCATCATAGTGACTCGTCAACACCGCCGTCGTGTAAGCGCCCAGGCCCACGAATGCCGCCTGGCCGAATGAGGTCAGGCCGCCTACCCCGGTCAGCAATACCAGCCCCAACGCCACCATCGCGGCCAGGCCGATGTAGTTCAGTTGGGTGATCCAGAATTCAGGCGTGGACGGCAGCGCCGGCAACACGGCCAGCACGACGATAAAAACGAACAAAGGAATACGGTTGCTCATGACGCTTACTCCTCGTCATCCGAAGCGTGGCTGCCGAACGACCGCCACACGAGCACCGGAATGATCAACGTGAACACTATGACTTCCTTATAGGCGCTCGCCCAGAACGAGGCAAAGGCTTCCAGCACGCCCACCAGTATCGCGCCGGCCGCGGCCACCGGATAACTCGCCAGCCCGCCGATGATCGCGCCGACAAAGCCTTTCAGGCCAATCAAGAAGCCCGTGTCGTAATACACCGTCGTAATCGGCGCGATCAGCATGCCGGACATGGCGCCAATGGCCACCGCCAATGTGAACGTCAGGCTCCCCGACATCGTGGTGCTGATGCCCACCAGCCTTGCGCCGCGGCGATTCACCGCCGTTGCGCGCAGGGCACGGCCATACAGCGTCTTGCCGAAAAACACCCACAGCGCCACGATTAGCAGTGCACATGTGCCCACCACGAACAGGCTTTGCGCCGACCACGTCGCCGGGCCAAGATCAAACTGACCGCTCACGAACGCCGGCGTGCGCCAGCCTTCCGCGCCAAAAAACACCAGCGCCAGTCCCAGCAACGCAAAATGCAACGCCACCGAGACGATGAGCAATACCAGTACCGTGGCCTCGGCCAGCGGTTGATAAACAATGCGATAGACCATCGGCCCCATCGGGATAATGAGCACCAAAGTCAGCAGCATGTTCAGCCAGAGCGAGGTATCCGGCGCGGCATAGGCGGTTGCCAGCCACAGCAGCGCGAGCGGCAGCGCGACGCAGGTCAGCAGCACCTTGGGCATGGCCGACCAGCTGCCGGTGCGCAGCGCGCGCACGATCTCCATCACCAACACCACCGCGCCCATCAGGGGCAGCAGATACGCGGTGCCCGGCACGCGGCCGTTGACAAGCATCGCCAGTGTCAACGCACCAAATGCGACGAACTCGCCCTGAGGAATGAAAATGACCCGTGTGACCGTGAACACCAGCACCAGCGCCATTCCCAACAATGCATAGATGGCGCCGTTAACGATGCCATCCTGCAGCAGGATGAGGGCAATAGAAAAATCCATGAAACCGCCTTAAGAGTTGCTAACGAGCGCCCCAGATTGACATGGCCCGAGCCGCCCAATGCGGATCCTATGCCCGCCTGAAGCGGAAATTCCATTCACGGGCAGCAGCGTTGTAACGTTATCGGCCCGCGCGGAATTATCGCGGATAAGACACACCGGCCAAAAGGCCGGTGCGAAAGAAATCGCCGATACGCTTGCCCCCGTATCGGCGATCGATCCATCAAAGGTCCGGCTGGTACACCCACTTGCCATTATCGACCTTCACCATCACGCGGGAACGCTCATCAAAACCGGCATGATCCGTTGGGCTCATATTGAATACGCCCTGCGAGGCCGGCAGGTTCTTGATGTTCTCCAACGCATCGCGCAGCGCGGCGCGGAATTCCGGCGTGCCGGGCTTGGCGCCGCTCTTGAGCGCTTCGGGCACGGCCGCGACGATCAACTGACCGGCATCCCACATATGTCCGCCAAACGTGTTGGTCGTGCCCGCGCCGTACTTACCCTCATAGGCTTGGGTATAGGCCAACGCGGATTTCTTGACCGGGTTGCTATCGGGCAGCTGCGCCGCCACGAGCAGCGGGCCCGCCGGCAAGAGCATGCCGTTGCAATCGGCGCCGCAAACGCGCAGCACGTCACTATTGGCCGCGCCATGGGTTTGATAAATCGTGCCCTTATAGTTGCGCGCGCGCAGTTCTTTTTGCGGCAGCGCCGAAGGCGTACCGGCGCCCGCGATCAGGATGGCATCCGGTTTAGCGCCAACCAACTTGAGAACCTGACCGGTGACGCTAGTGTCCGTGCGTCCGTATTTCTCGACCGCCGTAATCTCGATGCCCTTGCTCTTTACCGCATCTTGCATCACGGCCAGCCAGCCATCGCCGTACGCGTCGGCAAAGCCGATAAAGCCCAGTTTCTTGACGCCAGCCTTGGCCATGGCGTCGGCCAGCGCGCTCGCCATCAAGGCATCGTTTTGCGGAGTCTTGAAGACCCAGCGGCGCTTGTCGTCCACCGGTTCGACAATCTTGGAACTGGCGGCCACACTGATCATCGGCACCTTGGCCTCGCTCGCCACATCGACCATGGCCAGCGAACCCGGGGTGATGGAAGTGCCCACCAGCACATCGACCTTGTCGTCAGACACCAGCTTGCGCGAGTTCTTCACGGCCTGAGTGGTGTCGGTGGCATCGTCCAGCACGATCCATTCGATTTTTTGACCGGCCACCTCGGTCGGCAACAAGGCGACGGTGTTGCGCTCGGGGATACCCAAGGACGCGGCCGGCCCGGTGCTCGCCACCGTGACACCCACCTTGACCTGCGCGCTCGCCATCAAGGGCAGGCTCAGCGCAAGCGCGCCAGCCAACGCGGACAAGCCGAAATTTTTGCGACTCATATTGTTGTCTCCTGTGAGCTCTTTGTTGTTGGACCCTGACGGACGCGAGCTCAATTAAAGTTATACAAAAAAAACGATACCTGGCCTTGAAATGTATCAAATGCCGGTACTATCCACCCCCCGTGACTTCCCTAATCGACTTCACCGCCAAACAATACCCGGATTGCGCAATCCGGAGCGGTAAAATCAAACGCATTCAACAATAACGAATTTTTCACCGCGCGCCGAGGCGCGTCATTAAGGGGATTCCCGCAGAACCGGCCACACGCGCTCGACTCGCCACGCTGCCCAGGTCGCGACCGCGACTTTGACCAGATCTCCCGGAATAAAGACCAGCATCGCCATCGCCGCTTTCGCAATAGGCATTTGCGTGACAGCCGCGAGCCACGGCACACCGATCAGATACACCATGCCGATGCCCCCTGCCACGCAGGCGACGGCATACCCGGCCAAAGGCCGCGCGCCTTGCATTGGAAAACGCACCAACGTGCGCGCCATCCAGCCGGTCACGAAGGCACCTAACGCCATTCCGATCAGGAAGCCCCCTGTAGGGCCGAAAAACACACCCAGCCCGCCCCGGCCACCCGGCAGCACGGGCAAGCCAATGGCAGCAAGCGCGAGATAAAGCAGGCATGCCAGACCGCCTCTGACCGGACCGAGCATGGCGCCAGTCAGCATGACGCCCAGGCTCTGCAACGTGACAGGGACCGGAATCGCCGGCAATGGAATCGGCGGGGCCAGACTCAGCACCACGATCAGCGCGGCAAAAAGGGCAATCAAAACAGTGTCTTTAGTTCTCATCCTGGATTCCTAAACCATCGTCCGTATGGGTACTGCTGCGTTATTTATGTTGGAGCGGAGTCACTATATAACCACCATGAGCCATGAGCCCCGCTCTTGGAAGCGCCATCTCTGGCCGGTCGCGTCCGACTTGTCTTTCATTATGTTCCGCCGCGCGCATCAATGGCCTGGGCGACTTGCTCGGCGCGCTTTAGCGTTCTGACAATCAGCGGCACTAATAAGGCCAACGGATGCTTGGCCAGCCCGCGCGCCGCCTGCGCTTCACGAATTTCCTGATACTGCCGCCAAATCTCGGGCACAAAGCGCAAGGTCAAAGCGAGCGCGAGCGCCACTTTACCGGCATTGACCCAGCCTAGCCGCTCCAGCGGCGTCAGCGCGCGTTCGCAGGCCGCAATCAGATCCGCACTGCGCGTGGAGAGCGTCACCGCCATCGCCAACGCCACCAGCACCCCGATGCGCAATAACACCACGGCAGCGTGCATCCATCCCTGAAACACCGCCGCAAAAACGCCGATAGCCGCCAGTACCCACACCAGCCCGCGCACCTGCCGCCACCATGACGCGGCGCTCACCCCGGTCAGCATCACCAGCGCCGCCGCGAGCGCCATCGCCCCCGCCAGAATCCATAGATTCTGCACGAAGAAAAGCGCGACCCCCGCTGCCACCAGCGCCGCGAGCTTTGCTCCCGCCGGCATGCGGTGCAGCCAACGGTCACCTTGTATATAAAGCGGCTCGAGCATCATGCGCAGTGCTCGCAATACCAGCGCAAGGCCGGACCCGGCGTATCGTCGGCCGCCACCTGGCCGTCCACAACCACCAGCACCCGGTCAAAATCGCGCAACAAGTCCAGATCGTGCGTCACCACCACCGCCTGCTGCGCCAGCCCCTCGATCGCGCGCGCAACGCGGTTGCGATTGCGCAGATCCAGCTGGGTGGTGGGCTCGTCAAACACCACCAAGGACGGTTGCATCACCAGGACAGAGGCCATCGCCACCAGCTGACATTCGCCCCCGGATAAAGAATGACTCGCGCGGTCGGCGAGATGCCCTACCCCCATCGCATCCAGGCACGCTTGAATGCGTCGCGCGGATTCATCGGCCGGCAGGCGTTGCGGCTTCAGCCCGAACGCCATGTCCTCCCGCACGATAGGGAATACGATCTGATTTTCAGGATTCTGAAAAACGAATCCCACCTGCCGGCGGATCGCCTTCAGATCCTGGCGCGTATCCAGTCCGTCCAGGCGCACTCGCCCCTCGGTCGGCAGCACCAGCCCATTGAGCAGTTTGGCCATCGTGCTCTTGCCGGCGCCATTGGGGCCGACAATGCCGATGCGATGCTCGCCCAAGCTGGCGGTCACCCCTCGTAGGGCCTGGGCGTGCGGCGTGGCGACAACGACGCGTTCAAAGTCGATTAACATGGGACGAAATTATGCCCGATGCACGGGCAGACCTCTTTCACCGATTTAGGCTCACGACCGGATATGGAAAAAGTTCGCAAAACTGACGAGGAATGGCGCGCGCAGCTGTCCCCCGAGGAATACGTGGTCGCCCGCCAGAAAGGCACCGAACGCGCCTTTACGGGCCGCTATTGGAATACCACCGCGACCGGCATTTACCGATGCGTCGGCTGCGGCACGCCCTTGTTCGCCTCGGACACCAAATTCGATGCGGGTTGCGGCTGGCCCAGCTATTTCGAACCCATCGATCCCGAACGCGTGCGCGAAGAACGCGACACCTCCCATGGCATGATCCGCACCGAGGTGCTTTGCAATATTTGCGACGCGCACCTCGGCCACGTATTCCCCGACGGCCCCGAGCCCACGGGTCTGCGCTACTGCATCAACTCGCTGTCGCTGAAATTCGAACCGCTCGAAGACGAATGAAGAAATTCCTGTTTGACCTGTTTCCGCTGATTCTTTTCTTCATTGCGTACCGCTATGCGGATATCTATACGGCGACCGCGGTAGCCATCGCGGCATCGGTCGGCCAGTTCATCTGGCTGCGCGCCACCGGCAAACGCATCGAGATGACGCACTGGATCAACCTGTCCGTGATCGTGATTTTCGGTGGCGCCACGCTGTGGCTGCACAGCGATGTCTTCATCAAATGGAAGCCCACGGTCCTCTACTGGCTCTTTGGCGGTGCCCTGCTGGGCGCGCGCTATGTGTTCGGGCGTAACCTCATGCGTAAATTATTAGGGGGACAGTTGGAACTTTCCGCCCCCTTATGGGACAAACTCAACTTGAGCTGGTCCTTGTTCTTCGTGGCCGCGGGCGCCGTTAACCTGTATGTGGCGTTTTCCGGCCATTTCACCGAGTCGCAATGGGTCAACTTCAAAGTCTTTGGCCTGATGGGTTTGCTGCTGGTATTTGTTATTGCGCAGTCGTTATGGCTGGGCAAGCACATGCAGCATGTCGAACAGTCCGGCGCCGGCGAACGAGATCCACGCCGGCTTGATAAAGACTGATTTTCTTGTTTTAACGTTGTTGCTTGCTTTGTTGAGATGTCCGACACGACCGATCGAATTGACTTGATACGCAGCCGCTTGGCGCCCTTGGAACCCACGACGCTGGACATCCGGGACGACTCGCATTTGCACGCCGGTCATGCCGGAGCCCAAGGTGGCGCCGGTCATTACCACGTGCGAATTGTGGCCTCGCGCTTTGCCGGTTTGTCGCCCGTGGCACGACATCGCCTGGTGTATGATCTTTTGCGAGATCTGATCCCTCATCCCATTCATGCGCTTGCGCTCGATGCCCAAGCACCTCAATCCAATAATTAAAGGAAAACCATGAAACGCTATGTGATGCTCGCCGCTGCTTGCGCGGTCGCGCTCCCCGCTTTTGCGCAGAACGTTGCAACGGTTAACGGCCAGCCGATCACTCAGCAGAGCCTGGATCAATTCGTCAAGCTGCTGGTGAGCCAAGGCGCCACTGACTCGCCGCAATTGCGCGAGCAGGTCAAGCAAGAGATGATCAATCGTCAGATCTTTGTCCAAGCGGCAGAGAAAGACGGCATCGCCAAACAACCCGCCGTCCAGACCGAAATCGCCCTGGCGCGCGAAGGCATCCTGGTTCGCTCCTTGATGGCCGACTACTTGAAAAAGCACCCGATCACCGACAAGCAGATCGAGGCTGAGTACAACAAGCTCAAAACCCAGCAAGGCGACCAGCAAGAGTACAAGGTCCGTCACATCCTGGTCGAGGATGAGAAGACCGCCAACGATCTGCTCGCTCAGATCAAGAAAGACAAGAAGAAATTCGCCGAGCTGGCCAAGAAAAACTCCAAGGATCCGGGTAGCGGCGCCAATGGCGGCGAACTCGGCTGGGCCTCGCCTTCCAACTACGTCCAACCGTTCGCCGAGACGGTCAGCAGCCTGAAGAAAGGCCAACTGGCCGACAAGCCGGTACAAACCCAATTCGGCTGGCACATCATCCAGGTCGAAGACACCCGCCCGGTCGAGTTCCCGCCGCTGGCCCAAGTCCGCCCGCAAATCGAGGAAATGCTGCGCCAGCAAGAGCTGGGCAAGTTCCAGAAAGAACTGCGCGAAAAAGCGGTCATCAAGTAAGTCGCGGTACAAGCTGACCGGGGCTGCGTCCCGGTCACCGCGTTACGCTGACCGTGGGTGGATATCCGCCCACGGTGCATCTCGAGGATGATGGCGCGCGGATACCCCCGAGGAGCGCGAGACGCTCCGCAAGTTTGCCTTATACGCCCAACAGCGCCTTCAGCCCGTCTTCGTCCAAGATCGCCACGCCCAACTCGCGCGCCTTGGTCAGCTTGCTGCCCGCTTCTTCGCCGGCCACGACATACGCGGTCTTGCGAGACACCGAGCCGCTGACCTTGCCGCCGGCGGCAAGGATATAACGCGTGGCCTCGTCGCGCGTCCAATTCGGCATGGTGCCGGTCAGAACAAACGTCTTGCCCTCTAGCGTGTTGTCCTCTGGACCTTGCTCCTCGACCGCATGCACGCCGCGCTGCTTGAGCTGCTCGATGATGTCGCGATTATGGGGTTCGGCGAAGAAACGTCGAATCGAACCGGCGACCACCGGCCCCACATCGGGCGCGGCCGCCAGCGCTTCCTCGTCCGCATCCATGATGCGTTCGATACTGCCGAAATGGCGCGCCAGATCGCGGGCCGTTTTTTCGCCCACGTGCCGAATACCCAATGCAAAGAGCAGTCTGCCCAAAGTGGGCGTGCGCGCCTTGTCGATTGCCGCCACCAAGTTGTCGGCGGATTTTTTGCCCATGCGATCCAGCGCCGCCAGTTCAAAGGCGGTTAAACCGAATAGATCCGCCAATGACTTGACCTGACCGTTGTCGACAAGCTGCTCCACGAGCTTTTCGCCCAACCCGTCGATATCCAGCGCCTTGCGACCAGCCGCATGCCAGAGCGTTTGCTTGCGCTGCGCGGCGCAGAAAAGCCCGCCCGTACACCGTGCGATGGCCTCGTCTTCGGGCCGTTCGATGGCCGAACCACAGACAGGACATTGCGTCGGCATGACGAATTCGCGCACATCCTCGGGCCGCAGATTCAACACCGGGCCCACGACCTCGGGGATCACATCGCCCGCGCGCCGCACGATGACCGTGTCGCCGATACGCACGTCCTTGCGGCGGATTTCGTCCTCGTTGTGCAGGGTCGCATTGGTCACCGTCACGCCGCCGACAAACACCGGCTGCAAGCGCGCCACGGGCGTGATCGCCCCGGTACGGCCCACTTGCACCTCGATGTCGAGCAGCCGCGTCGTGACTTCCTCGGCCGGGAACTTGTGCGCCACGGCAAAACGCGGTGCGCGGGCGACAAAGCCCAACACCTTTTGCGCGCTTAGCGAATCGACCTTGTACACCACGCCGTCGATGTCATAAGGCAGATCCGGACGCTGCTTGCCCACGCGCGCATAAAACGCCAGCAAGCCGTCGGCGCCCTTGGCCCGATGGTTATGCGATTTGTTGACGGGCAAACCCAGCTCGTCCAACCAATCGAGCATGGCGCCATGCGTGGTTTGCGGCAGGCTCGAGTCGGCGCGCGCGTTGCCGGTGGGCTCTTCGAAGCGCTCCGGCTGCGATTTCGCCAGTCCTTGCACTTCGCCCCAGCCATACGCGAAAAAGCGCAACGGCCGCTTGGCGGTGATGCGCGGATCCAACTGGCGCAGGCTACCGGCCGCGGCGTTACGCGGATTGACGAAAACCTTGTCGCCCCGGCCGGCCTGCGTGCGATTCAAGCGCTCGAAGTCGGCCCGGTTCATCAGTACCTCGCCACGGACTTCCAGCACGTGGGGATAGTCACCCTTCAGGCGCAACGGTATCGCGCGAATCGTACGCACGTTGGCCGTGACGTCTTCGCCCACCTGACCATCGCCGCGCGTGGCGGCCTGAACGAGCACGCCGTCCTCGTAGCGCAAACTCATCGCCAAACCGTCGAGCTTGAGTTCGCAGAAATACTCCGGAGAATCCGCCGGGCCCAACAGGCCGGCGCCGCGCAACGTCTCGGAAACACGGCGATCAAAAGCGCGCACTTCCTCTTCGTCAAACGCATTGCCCAACGAGAGCATGGGCACTGCGTGCTGCACACTACCGAACGCTGCTAATGGCGCGGCGCCCACACGCTGGGTGGGCGACTCCGGTGTGACGAGTTCGGGATGTTCGGATTCAAGCTGCACCAGCTCGCGCATCAGCGCGTCGTAGTCGGCATCCGATATGGTGGGCGCGTCTTGAACGTAGTAGCGCACATTGTGCTGCTCGATCTCGTGACGCAGTTCGGCCGCGCGCTGCGCGGCCTGATCGGCACGGGCAGACTCAGCCATCAGCCAAACACCCTCAGTGCACGCTCGCCGCCCGCGGGCAGTCCAGCTTGATCGAGCTTACGGAACAGCGTCAGCAGTTGCTGATCGATACTGGTTTCCATGCCATCGACGACGGGCTTGCCGTGGTCATCCACCAGCTCGGCCTGCAAACGCGCGGCCAGATCGCGGCCCACGTCCACCATGCGACCGAACGCACGTTCGTCCTCGGGGCTGCGCGGCACATCCAACAGCAACACCAGGCGATCGACCGGTGCCATGCCGTTATCAAAGCCACCGCCATCAGCGCGCGACAGCGTGAAACGCGTCGCGCCCGTATCGGCCAACCACGACAGATGGCCGCCATCGACGGCAAAGCCCAATTCGCGTGCCACGCCGATGACCTCGGCGGTGGCGCGGGGCGCTTGCAAGGTAAGCGTCAGCCCCACTTGCGCATCCAACGACGCGCAGAATTCATCCAGTTTGGTCGCTCGGTCGACCACGACTTGTTGATCGGGACCTTCGATCGTGGCCTCGAAACGATCTGCCAGGCCCTGCGCGCGCGCCCAGAGTTGAGACCACTCGATAGCCGTCAATGCGCCACTGCGATTCGCCAAGAGCACGGCCAGTTGCAGGGTGGCGTAGGACTCCTCGGCATGCAGGCGCGCGCGATGACGCCCGCGATCGGTGGAGGCGAACACACGCACCGGCTTGCGACCGACATGAGTCAGATCGCGCACCGCGCCCAGCAGATCGGCCCCCGACACCGGCTCGGCAAAATGAATCTCAACGACGACCTCACACGCCGGATCGGGTTCTTCGGCGTCATCGGCGGTGTTGTTAGGCGGCTCAGAGGCCGCAGCCGCAGCCGAAGTCGCCGCCGAACCGGGCACCCCTATACCGGGTTCGCGACGCTGGTGCTCGGGCGTGGCGGTGCGCGCCGCCGCCTCGGCACCAAACAGTGGATCCTGTTCAGTGGCCGGAAATCGCGCCTGCATGCGCTGACGCGCGCGGCGGTCCTGCCACCAATTGAAACCCAGTACCAGCAGTATCAGCAGTACACCCAGGGCGATTAGCCCAATCTGCAAGTCGCTCATGTGTCAATCCTGCGCTGTGATGACAGCGCCCTTTCGTTTGTAGTGGTTATGCGGCTTCGGAGGCCATTTGCACGGCCGAATCAATATCTACAGCAACGATACGCGAAACCCCTTGCTCTTGCATGGTTACGCCGACCAGTTGCTTGGCCATCTGCATTGCGATTTTGTTATGGGATATGAACAAGAACTGCGTTTGCTCGCTCATGCTGCTCACCAAATTGGCGTAGCGTTCGGTGTTGGCGTCGTCCAGAGGCGCGTCCACTTCGTCCAACAGACAGAAGGGCGCGGGATTGAGTTTGAACAACGCGAACACCAGTGCCGTCGCGGTCAAGGCTTTTTCACCTCCGGATAACAAGTGAATCGTACTGTTGCGCTTGCCGGGCGGTTGTGCCATCACCTGCACCCCCGCATCCAGGATCTCGTCCCCAGTCATGATGAGCTTGGCTTCGCCTCCGCCAAACAGCTTGGGGAAGAGCTCGCCGAAATGACCGTTGACCGTATTGAACGTGGCCTGCAAGAGATCGCGCGTTTCGCGATCGATCTTGCGAATGGCGTCTTCCAGCGTGGAGATCGCGGTCAGCAAATCCTGCTGCTGCGAGTCCAAAAATTCTTTCCGTTCCCGCGCGGCGTTGAGCTCATCGAGTGCAGCAAGGTTGACCGAACCCAGCGCATCGATCTGGCGCGAGATGCGCCCGACTTCCGATTGCAGCCAACTTGCGCGGCGCCATTCGTCCGGCATCTCGGCCAGCGATTGGGCGAGCTCTTCGCGATTGACTTCGCGGGCATTGAGTTGTTCGGTAAATTGCTCTTCGGCCAGTCGCGCGGCTTGTTCTTGCAGCTGCAGCTCGGTGATGCGCGCGCGCAGCGGTTCCAGCGCGCGTTCCTGCTGCATGCGGTCCTCGTCGGCGCCGCGCAGCAAGGCGGCCAGATTGTCCAGCTCCTGGCGGGCGCGCGTCAGCGCCTCCTCGCGTTCGGCGCGAAGCTCCAGCGCTTCTTGCAGACCCGCCTTGGAGGCCGACTCATCGAACTCGGCGAGCTCGGCTTGCAACTGTTCTAGTTCCTGCGCACCGCGTTGGCTTTGCTCTATGGCCAACTGGCGGTTGCGCTGCAGATCCGCGATGCGGCTTTGGATCGCCCGTTCGGCGAACTCGGATTCCTGCGCGGCGCGTTCCAGCTCACGCAGCCGGTTGCGGGCAGCCTCGGCCTCGGCGGCGAGGTCTTCGCCGGCCATCTCCGCATCGGCAAAACGCGATTGATGCTCGGCCAGCTCTTCGTCCAAGGTCTCGAAACGGGCTTCGGCCTCTTCGCGCGTGGCACGCAGGTCTTCTTCGTGCGCGGCGATTTCTTCCAGGTCTTGTCGCAGGCGCGCGGCGCGTTCGCCGGATTGCGCGGCCTGCTGCTGCAAGCGCGCGTGCTCGAGCTGAATGTCGTGCAGGCGGCGCGTCAGCTCCACGACCCGCTGACGCGCAGGCACGATGGCTTGTGAAACTTGCTGCCAGGCACTTTCGGCCCGGGCCACCGCTGCACGGGCCTGGTCGGCGATCAGCTGATGCGCCTTGATCTCGCGCTGCAGATTCTCGATTTCCTGCTGACGGGCCAACATCCCGGCCTGCTCGGAGTCCGGTGCGTAAAAGCGCACGCTATGCGCATCGACCAGATGGCCGGCGCGCACGACGAGGGCAGCGCCGGGCGGCAGGCTCGCGCGCGCGGCCAGCGCCTCGCCCATATCGGTGGCAGTGTAGACATTGCGCAGCCAATCGTTGAGCAAGGTGCGCAGGTCCGGATCGGTGACCCGCAACAGACTCGCCAACGGCGTCAGGCCGGGCGCGCTGGCCGGCGCGGGCGCGGCCGCGGGAACTTGATAAAAGGCCAGACGCGCGGGCGGCGCATCCTCGGCAAAGGCCCGTGACCAGTCCAGATTGCGCACTTCCATCGCCGCCATGCGTTCGCGCAGCACCGATTCGAGGGCGTTCTCCCAGCCGGGTTCGATATGCAGCTTCTGCCACAACCTCGCCAGGCCGGTCAGTTCATGCTTGGCGAGCCACGGCTCCAGTGAGCCCTGCTTCTGCACGTCTTCTTGCAGCTTGACCAGGGCCGCCAGCCGGGCTTCGAGCCGCGCCAGATTCTGGGCGTCTTGCTGAGCCGCCGACTGCGCACGGCTGCGCTCGGCATCGGCTTGCGGAATCTTGGCTTCGAGGGCGGCGAGTTCTTCCTGAGACTCTTGCAGTTGATCTTCGGCCACGGCGCGATCGCCTGCCAGTTGCTCCAACTCGGCCGGGTCGGGACTATGCAGCTCGCGCAATTCCTGCTGCAGCCGTTCACGGCGCTGCTCCAGGTTTTGCAGCTGACGATCGGCGTCACGCTGCGTTTGCGCGGCCAAGGCCAGATTTTGCTCGACACGCGCCAGCGCCGCTCGCATTTCGTCGCGCGACGCGGCGGCCTCCCGCACGCGCGCTTCCGTCGAGGGCAGACCCGCCTGAGCGTCCTCGGCCCGCGCGCGCGCTTCCTCGCTGCGGGCGACCGCGGCGGCGAGGTCTTCCTCTGCCTGAGCGATCTGCTCGACGCAATGTTCCTGCTGCGACTCCCATTCCGCGATCTGCTGCTGCAGCTGCTCGCGCCGGGCGTGCAGTCGATTGCGGGAATCCACCACGTGGCGAATCTCCGCCTCGAGTCGGCTGACCTGGGAATTTGCCTCGTAGAGCGCGCCTTGTGCCGCGTGCACCGCGTCGCTGGCGGCGTAATGCGCCTGGCGTCGCGACTCCAACTCGAGCTCGCCCGAGCGCAGGTTGGCGATGGCGGCTTCCAGATTGGTCTGGGCCTGCGCCATTTCCTGGCTCTTGCGCTGACGTTCATCGCGCGCACCGGTTTCCTTGAGCAGCCACAGCGCGAATTGTTTTTTCTCGCCGTCGGCTTGCAGTTCCCGGTACTGGCGCGCCACTTCGGCCTGGGCCTCGAGCTTTTCCAGCTGCGAACCCAACTCGCGCAGAATGTCTTCGACCCGGGTCAGGTTCTCGCGGGTGTCGGACAACCGGTTTTCGGTCTCGCGCCGCCGCTCTTTATAGCGGGAGACGCCCGCCGCTTCCTCGAGAAATACCCGCAGTTCCTCGGGGCGTGCCTCGATGAGGCGGTTGATCATCCCCTGCCCGATGATGGCATATCCGCGCGCGCCCAAGCCGGTGCCCAGGAAGATATCGTGAATATCCCGGCGGCGTACCTGCTGGTTATTCACGTAATAGCTGCTGGTGCCGTCGCGGGTGAGCACCCGGCGCACGGCGATCTCGGAATAGGCGCTCCACTGGCCCGCGGCACGGCCCTCGCTGTTATCGAATACCATCTCGACAGAGGCGCGCGCGGCGGGCTTGCGGTGGCCGGAGCCGTTAAAAATCACGTCTTGCATGGATTCACCACGCAATTCGGACGCTTTGGCCTCACCCAACACCCATCTGACCGCGTCGATGATGTTAGATTTACCGCAGCCGTTCGGCCCGACTACCCCGACCAGCTGACTGGGAACGGGGATGACGGTCGGATCGACGAACGACTTAAATCCGGCAAGTTTTAATTGAGTCAGGCGCACAGTACGATAATCGGGACGGGTGGGGTTAAGCGGAAAGCGTTAAACAGACCTGCCCTACAGATAGCAACCCCGGCATGGCTAACCCAGCCGGGTAATGGCCCCCGGGCCAAACAAGGCGAATCTTGAGTGGATCGTATGATACCCCAGCCAGTCGAGCGTCCCCCGCATGAACCTGGGCGAGGCACCACCGTCTAAACCGCAGACGCTATACTCGCTCACACTTTTTTTCCTCCTACACCATTTTTTAACCTGTCGCCCTCGCGGCGACGGCCACTGAGGATTGTCCTTTGAAACGTGGGTTTTATCTGGTCATGGCGGCTCAGGCCTTTTCGTCCTTGGCGGACAATGCGCTGTTTATCGCCGCGATCGCCCTGATTCTGGAACTGAACGGTCCGGACTGGATGGCTCCCATCATGAAATGGTCGTTCGCGCTGGCGTACGTGGTGTTGGCGGCGTTCGTGGGCGCCGTGGCGGATTCGTTCCCCAAGGGCCGGGTCATGTTCGCGACCAACGCGCTCAAGGTCACGGGCTGCCTGCTGATGTTTTTGTACGCGAGCGTGGGCGTTCCTGGCGAATACCAGACCTACCTGGTCTGCATCGCCTATGGACTGGTCGGCGTGGGCGCCGCGGCCTATTCGCCGGCCAAGTACGGCATCGTGACAGAAATGCTGCCGCCAGAGTTGCTCGTCAAGGGCAATAGCTGGATCGAAGGCCTGACGGTGTTTTCCATCATCCTCGGCACCGTGCTGGGTGGCGTGCTCATTTCGCCGGCCGCCTCAAGCTTTTTCCTGGAGCATCACGTCATCGGCGGCTGGGTCCATACCCCGGCCGAGGCCGCGATTCTGGTGATCGCGTGTGTTTATCTCATTGCCGCGGCTTGCAATCTGCTGATTCCGAACACGCACGTGCACTACCCACCTCAGCAGAAAAACGTCATCAAGCTCACCAAGACCTTCGCCAGCTACGTGCGCGTGCTGTGGCAGGACAAACTCGGTCAGATTTCGCTGGCGGTAACCACCCTGTTCTGGGGCGCCGGCGCGGTGCTGCAGCTCATCGTGATCGAATGGGGCAAGCAGCATCTGGGCTATCGTCTGGACGAGGCATCCATGCTGATGGGCGTCGCGGCAGTCGGCACCGTGGTGGGATCGATCCTCGCGGGGCGCATTCCGCTGCGCAAGGCATTGACGGTACTGCCGATCGGCGCGCTCATGGGCGTCGTGGTGCTCTTCATGCCCGTCGTTCATAGCACCTGGTCGGTCTATTCGATATTGCTTCTGACGGGCGGCTTGGCGGGCTTTTTCGTCGTGCCGATGAATGCGTTGCTACAGCATCGCGGCCATGTGCTGCTGTCGGCCGGCCACTCGATCGCCGTGCAGAACTTCAACGAGCAGCTCAATATCCTGCTGATGGTCGCCGTCTACACGCTGATGTTGTGGCTGGAGATGCCCATCAATACCGTCATCGTGCTGTTTGGCCTGTTAGTCGCCATCCTGATGCTGATCTTCATGCGCTGGAGCCGCCGCAATCTGTCGGCTAATCCGTCCCTGCGCGATCAGATCGGACAAGAAGGCCATGGAAAGGCGCTGAATCAGCATTGAGCGGATAGGCCGTTGGAAGCTGAACCCGCAATGGGGACGTCCGCATAGGGCACAAAATCACCTCGCGCGCGCCCCGTCGGAAGCAGGCTCCCCGGTTGCGCGCTAAACGGTCGATGCCACAGCCAATTGCAGGTCCTGCCACGCCCGCGCCTTTTCCAGCGGGCTGCGCAGCAGATAAGCCGGGTGATAGCTCACGATCACGGGGATGCGCACCCCGGCTTCTGTGGTCCACACATGTTGGCGTCCGCGCAAATTGCCGATCGTGGCATCCGTGCCCAGCAAGGTCTGCGCGGCGAATCTGCCCACCACCAGGATGCGTTCGGGCTGAATCATTTCGATTTGGCGCTTGAGGTACGGACTACAGGCCGCGATTTCCTCGGGCTTCGGGTTGCGATTCCCGGGGGGCCGGCACTTGATGACGTTCGCGATAAAAACGTTCTCGTCGCGGCTCATGCCGACCGAGCGCAGCATCGCGTCCAGCAGCTGACCAGAGCGGCCGACAAACGGAAGCCCCCGACGATCTTCTTGCTCGCCCGGCGCCTCGCCAATGATCATCCAGCGCGCTGGCCGCGCGCCCATGCCGAAAACCGCGTGACGGCGCCCCTGGCAGAGCTGGCATGCCGTGCAAACCTCGACCTGTGCGCGTAACCCGTCCAGATCGGGGGCAGCAGCGGCGATTTCGACGGTCGAGACGGAAGCGCCGGCAAGCAATTCCGCGCTTGCCACGGCAATGGGCGGCGACGCGACAGGACGCGAAGGCGGTGCCGCCGCTGGGCGCGGAGCTGGCGCAGCGGTGGGATGTGCTCCAGGCGAAGCGGCTGAAGGTGCTCCAGGCGAAGCCGACGTAGGCAACGCTGTCGAAGCCGTGGAGTCCGAAGCCGGACCAGATGAAGAGCGCGCAGCTGGCGCACCCGTAGGGTACGAACGCGGAGAGCCTGACGACGCCGGCCGACCTGCGGTCATCAACTGCGACCGGGCGTCCGAGTCGGACTCGATCGCTGGCGACTCAGCTATCGGCAGCCAGGTCTTTTCGATCCCGATTTCCCTCAACCACAGTTTCTGCAGCGCGTTGATACGCGGGGCACCCATGGCGCCGACGGACGCGAACGGGCCGTTTTCCACAACCTGATCCGCTTCGGCCGCCATCGCCACCCCGGCATCCCCGGCTATTTCCGAGCTCATAGCGGCGCTCCGGCCCCGTCCAGCGTTTTCTGCATCACCCACGCATCCTCGCGGGCGCCTTGCCCGTTGGGGTAATAACCCCGCCGCACGCCGATGCGCTGAAAGCCAATTTTTTCGTAAAAAGCCAAGGCGGGCACATTAGACGGCCGCACTTCCAACATCACCGCGGGCAGGCCTTGTTCGCGCGCGATGCCTTCGCACCACCGCATGAGCAGACTGCCGTACCCCTGCCGATGCTGAGTTCGCGCCACGCCGATGACCAGCAGATGCGCCACATCAGGCGCCAACATCACGAGACAAAAGCCCACGACCTTGCCGCCCTGCCGCAATACGCAGGCCTCGTAGCCTGACGCCAACGCATCGGCGAAATTGCCGCGCGTCCACGGAAAAGCCTGCAAATTCGCCTCGATGTCAGCGACAGCATCGACATCGGCCTCTGTCATGGGTTCAAGCACCGGCGCGGACAATGCCGGCGCCGCCTTGGGGTTGCCACCCAGCCCGCGCTCGCGCTCGGCGGTGGTAAAGGCGACTTTATCCCGCACATAGAGCGGCGCTGCCAGTTCCGGCGGCTGGGCTTCACCACGCAGCCACGCCTCGCGCGCCAGCTGCGCGACCGAAGTGGCTTGCGGCCGCGCGGCAACGCTAAGACGCCAATCTGACGGCACAGCCATCCGGTCTGAGTAAACATGCCAGGCGTCGCCCGCCGCGTGCAGCGTCGGTCCACTCGAGGGGCTCGCGCAGCCCCCCACCAGCCCGCCCGTCAGGCCATCCACCAGACCATAGGTCAGGTCGTGCGCCAGCCCCTCTTCTTGGCTCTGCTCAGACCAAACCGACAAATAATGCAAAGACCACGGCACGACTTCCTCGGCCGCGATCAGCATCGGCGACTGCAAGGTAATCCAGGCGTGCTCGGGATCCGCGCTGCGCAGATAGGCGGCCAGATAGACCTCATTCATGCGAGCGTCCAGCGCCACCAGCACGATGTCGCCGGCCTGTGCCCCAGCCGCCTCGGCCACGGCTAAATGGGAAACGACAGGCACCACGGGAATATCCAACGCCAATCCCATGCCCTGCGCCACGCCACACGCCACGCGCAAGCCCGTGAACCCACCCGGCCCTTGTCCAAACGCGACGGCGTGCAAATCGGCGGGCGTCAGCCCCGCCGCCTTCAGCAACTCATCCGCCATCGGCAAGAGGCGTTCCGCATGCTCCTGAGTCCCCTCGTGTTCCAGCACGGTGACCACAGATCCCGCCGCAGTTTCGCGCAGCAATGCAACCCCGCAGCGCGAGGAGGACGTTTCGAGGGCTAAGAGGTTTAAATTCATAGATTTGGATTGTACGGAATCCCGGCTCCTCCCCTTCGACAAACAGGGATTTCAACCGTAATGCGCAATGTGTAATATCTTGTGAATACCCACTAGCCGTCGATTCTTGTCACTGTTACATTTCCGGCCATGAACACGCAAAACGCAAATCCCGTCCGAAAAATCCTGGTCGTTGACGACGATCCTCGGCTGCGCGACCTGCTGCGCCGGTATCTGTCCGAACAGGGATTCAACGTCTTCGTCGCCGAAGACGCAAAAGAAATGGGCAAGCTCTGGCAGCGCGAGCATTTTGATCTGCTCGTTCTGGATTTGATGTTGCCCGGCGAAGATGGCTTGTCCATCTGCCGTCGACTGCGCGGCGGTCACGACAATACACCCATCATCATGCTGACCGCCAAGGCCGAAGAAATCGACCGTATCGTCGGCCTGGAAATGGGTGCGGATGATTATCTGTCCAAACCCTTTAACCCACGAGAGCTGCTGGCGCGCATCAACGCCATTCTGCGCCGCCGTGGCACCGAGGAACATCCGGGCGCGCCCAGCCAGGAAAACG
The DNA here is from genome assembly GCF_009763235.1 of Bordetella sp. 15P40C-2. Taxonomy (NCBI): domain Bacteria; kingdom Pseudomonadati; phylum Pseudomonadota; class Betaproteobacteria; order Burkholderiales; family Alcaligenaceae; genus Bordetella; species Bordetella sp. 15P40C-2. The sequence goes on along the minus strand of NZ_WSJA01000026.1, from coordinate 91,597 downwards.
AGTCGATCGTTTTCGGGCCGTACGTGCTCAACTTGTCCACGCGCACCCTCACCCGTAATAACGAACAAGTGCCGATCACCACGGGTGAATTCTCTGTACTGAAGGTCTTTGCTCGTCACCCGAAGATCCCGCTATCGCGCGACAAGCTGATGGAACTGGCGCGTGGTCGCGAATACGAGGCTTTCGACCGCAGCCTGGACGTGCAAATTTCGCGTCTGCGCAAACTGATCGAACCCAATCCCTCCAAGCCGGTATTCATTCAAACGGTTTGGGGCCTGGGCTACGTCTTTGTGCCGGACGGCGGTAGTTGATCTGTCCCTCGGCTTTTAATCAGCACAACTTGTAGTGTCGTCCGGAGTGCGCAAGCTTTCGCGAAGCCTGACTTCTCGTCTCAGGCTGGGGCTGTTCGGCCGTACGTTCCTGTTGCTGGCCGCCCTCATGCTCGTGAGCCTGGGGGCGTGGCTGCAAGTGTTTTTCAGCATGGAGCTCGGGCCCCGCGCCAATCAAATGGCGCAACGCGTGATCACTGCTGTCAATATCACGCGTACGGCCCTGATCTACTCCGACGACGCCGAGCGCAGCAAGCTATTGCTGGACTTGGCCACCAATGAAGGTATCCAGGTCTATCCGCGTGAAGTCACCGATTTCACGCAGCCGCTGCCGGACGACGAATACTGGCAACGGGTGGCCGACCACATCCGAGCGCGTTTTGGTCCCGAGACCCAGATTGTCTGGGCGGTTAACCAAGTGCCCGGTTTCTGGGTCAGCTTCCATATCAACCAGGATCTGTACTGGTTGGTCTTCGAGCGCGAGCAAATTGGCCTGACTGGCGGGATCGAATGGCTGGGCTGGGGCGCCACGGCGCTACTGCTCTCCCTGATCGGCGCCGCGGTGAGCGTGGGCTTTGTCAACCGCCCGCTATCGCGCCTGGCGCGTGCCGCCCAGGTGCTCTCGCGCGGAGAAACCCCCGCCCCCTTGCCCGAAAATGGTCCATTAGAGATCCGCGATCTCAACGCCTCGTTCAACCGCATGGCAAAAGACTTGCGGCAAGCGGAAGCCGACCGCGAACTCATGCTCGCGGGCATCTCGCACGATCTGCGAACCCCGCTGGCACGCATGCGGCTCGAAATCGAAATGAGCGGCATCTCCGAAGACGCGCGCCAGGCGATCGACGATGACCTCGCGCAAATCGACCACAGTATCGGTCAACTGATGGAATACGCTCGCCCTGCTGGCACACTGCCTCAGATGGCGACGGATATCTCGGCCGTCCTCACGGAACTTTACGAGCGGGAACGCAGTCACACCATCTCGCTAGGGGGAACGCTGGACGCGAAGATCGCGCCGGGGCTGTATGCACGGGTGACCGCGCTGGATTTAAAACGCGTGGTCAGCAACCTCATCGAAAACGCCCGCCGGTATGGCAAATCAGCGGACGGCCAACCTCATCTCGAGATGAGCCTGCGCGCCGAGGGCAATACGTTGGTCATCGAGGTCTCTGATCGTGGCCCCGGGATCGCCCCCGAGGATGTGGATCGTCTCCTGCGGCCGTTTTCGCGTGGCGAGGTGGCGCGCACCGGGGTGAGCGGCGCGGGTCTCGGTTTAGCGATCGTCGAACGCTTGCTCAAGCACGTGGGCGGGTCGCTCAGAATGCTGGAGCGCCCGGGCGGCGGCTTGAGGGCGCGTATAGAGATTCCTAAAGCCAAATTTAGGAATTATCAATTAGACAGCGATAACCAATAGCGTAAAATGTGGTTTTAGCGCACCAATTATTGCGTGCCTTAATTCACCCAACAACTAACGGGAGTACTCATGAAAACTGTTGGCGACAAGCTCGAGCCTTTCAAGGTCACCGGCGTTAAGCCCGGCTTCAATCATCACGAAGAAAACGGTGTCTCGGCCTTCGAAGAAATCACAGAAAGCTCGTTCCCCGGCAAGTGGAAAGTGATCTACTTCTACCCGAAGGACTTCACCTTCGTGTGCCCGACCGAAATCGTTGGCTTCAACAAGCTGGCTAAGGATTTCGAAGACCGCGACGCCGTTCTGCTGGGCGGTTCGACGGACAACGAATTTGTGAAGCTGGCATGGCGCCGTGAGCATCCGGACCTGAACAAGCTGGGTCACTACCAATTCGGCGACACGACCGGTTCGTTGATCGACCAACTGGGCGTGCGTGAGAAGGAAGCTGGCGTTGCTCTGCGCGCTACCTTCATCGTTGACCCCGACAACACGATCCAACACGTTTCGGTGAACAACCTGAACGTGGGTCGTAGCCCCGAGGAAGTTCTGCGTTTGCTCGACGGTCTGCAAACCGACGAGCTCTGCCCGTGCAACCGTAACGTTGGCGGCGCAACGCTGTAATATTTCCAGCCCGGCCCTGCCGGGCTTTTCCAGATCCAGATTATAGGTAAAAACTATGGAATTCCTTTCAGCAATCAAAGAACAACTGCCAGACTGGGCCAAAGATATACGCCTGAATCTGGACGCGGTGATCTCGCGTTCGACGCTGGCTCCCGAGGATGCCGTTGGCGCTGCCCTGTCGGCTGCCTTTGCCGCACGTAGCCCGGTGCTGATCGAAGCATTCAAGAGTGGCCTGTCCGAAACCGACGCAAATGCCGCATTGACGGCTTCGGCGTTGATGGGCATGAACAACATGTGGTACCCGTATGTTGAAATGACCGGCGACAGCCAACTGAAGAGCTTGCCTGCTCAGCTGCGTATGAACGCTTATGCGACGCATGGTGGCGTGGATAAGAAGCGCTTTGAATTGTTCGCGCTGACGGCCTCGATCGTGGGCAAGTGCCATTTCTGCGTGCAATCGCACTATGAAAACCTGAAGAAGGATGGCTTTACTGTCGAGCAATTGCGCGATGCGGGTCGGATCGCTGCGGTGGTCAATGCGGCTGCGCTTTCGTTGGCTGCTCAAGGTAAGTAAAAAGGTTTCCTCTTTACGCTCGGGGGGTTTGATCTCGAGCGTTGAGGCTATTAAGGGCGTCTCTGGTTTTGCCGGAGACGCCCTTGCTGTTTTTTGGGCTGCTGGTTTGTGGGCGTGCGGGTCGGGATCTTGCTTAAGGCGTCGAAGTGGGGCTGTGGGGGTATGGGGGCTTCACGGCGTCGGTCGGACGCCTGCGCGTCCGACACCGCTTCGCTCGTCTCGTCCGCGCCTTCGCGCTCCCTTCGACTTCCGCTCGCTCGACGCCGAGGCGCCCCCACACCCCCACAGCCCCACTTCGACTCGCGTTGTGCTTGATTGAACGGGCGCTGGGACGAGGGGTGTGCTTAGGCTTCGTAGGCGACTGGGATGGTGGGGAGGAAGATTTTGCGGGGCTGCTCAGAGCAGGCGCCTACGGGCGCGCCTGCTCTGAGCGTTCGTTAGCGTAGTGCGAGAGTCCTCTACCCAAAGGCGCGAGAGCGTCGACTTGAGGGCGAAGACGGTCTACTTGGCGGCCAAGAACATTTATTAGAGGGCAACGGCTGTTTGCTTGGTAGCTGCCAAAGACCGTGTACTTAGCGGCGAAGAAGACCCATTCAAAGGTGTAAGGCCATCAACCCAAGCAACCGCAGCGCATGCCACAAAGACACCCCGACGCGAATTACGGGCGCGCAGGGCGCCCGCAATTCGCAGCCCTGCAAGACCTTCCAAACTAAAAACTACGCCAGCAAAAAGGCCAAGCAAAACACCCGCCCCGCCGACGGCGCAATCCCGCACCCCTGCCAGTCGAGGCGAGGCAATTGGGCTGCGAGGGCGCCTCAAAGCCGAGCGAGCGGAAGTCGAAGGGAGCGCGAAGGCGCGGACGAGACGAGCGACGCGGTGTCCGGCGCCCGGGCGCCGGACCGGCTTTGTGAAGCCCTCGCGGCCCGAGTGCCTCGGCTCGACGCCAAAAGAAAGAACCACGCCCACGGCAAGCAGAAAGAAGCGCGCCCCAGAAGAGGCACGAGCGCTCCACACAGATAAAGCCGAGTCATGCACAGCCCAGCCAATGCAAAACCTACAGCCCCCGAGCTACGAGCGCCGCAGGTACACCCCGCACTCACACGCCCAGATAGCGCTCCCAAACCCCCCGATCCCCATCCAACGCCGCAGAATCCCCCGTCCAAACCACGCGCCCCCGCCCCAACACCACGTGGTAGTCCGCCAACCCCAGCAACCGTTCCACATACTTATCGATCACCAGAATCGTCTGCCCCGCCTCTCTCAGCGTAGCCAAGCACTGCCAGATCTCTTCCCGCACCAATGGCGCCAGCCCTTCCGTCGCCTCATCCAGAATCAACAACCGGGGATTCGTCACCAACGCCCGCCCGATTGCCAGCATTTGCTGCTCGCCCCCCGACAGCTGATTCCCCATATTCGAAGCCCGTTCCTTCAACCGAGGGAACAAGCCGAACACCCGCTCCACCGTCCAAGGCTGCGCGATATCCGGATTGCGCTGCGCCACAAACGCCGTCAGATGCTCACGCACCGTCAGATTCGGAAAACACTGCCGCCCCTCCGGCACAATCGCCAACCCCGCGCGCGCAATCCGATCCGGCGCCCACCCGCCAATATCCTGCCCCGCGAAGCGGACCGTCCCCGCCCGCAACGGCAGCTGCCCAAACATCGTCTTGAGCAGCGTGCTCTTGCCCATGCCGTTGCGCCCCAAGAGCGTCACCACCTGTCCCGCCTGAATCTCCAGATCCACGCCAAACAGCACCTGGCTCGCACCGTAGCCGCTTTCCACCCCGCGCATGCTCAACATGATGCCTGCTCCCGCGCGCGCGCCACGCCGCCATGCCCCGCGTCGTCATCGCCCAGATATGCTCGCCGCACCTCCGGATTCGCGCGAATCTCATCCGGCGTCCCCGTCGCAATGACGCGCCCATACACCAACACCGAAATCCGATCCGCCAACCGAAACACGGCCTGCATATCATGTTCCACCAACAACATCGCCGCCTGCCCGCGCATCGACTCGATCAGATCCGTCAACCGCAAGGTCTCATCCGGCCCCATCCCCGCCATGGGTTCATCCAATAGCAACACCCGTGGCCGCGCCGCCAAGGCCAGCGCAAACTCCAGCTTGCGCTGCTCGCCATGCGGCAACGTGCCAGCGGGGCGATCCAGCACATCGTCATCCAAGGCGCACTGTCGCGCCAACTCGTGCGCCACGTCATATAACCGTGCATCCGCCGCGCGCGGTTTCCAGAACCGGAAGCTGCTGCCCGCATGCGCCTGCGCCGCCAGCAACAAGTTATCCCGCACGCTGAACGACTTAAAGATGTTGGTGATCTGATACGAACGCGACAACCCCGCCGCGACCCGCTGATGCGCATTCATCCGCGTCACATCCACGCCATCCAACACCAGCGTGCCCTCATCGGCCGGCAAGGTGCCAGACAACAGATGAATCAGCGTCGATTTCCCCGCGCCATTCGGCCCGATCAAGGCATGAATCTCACCTGGGCGCAGTGACAACGACACATGGTCCGTTGCCAACAACGCTCCAAAGCGACGCACCAGCCCGGTGGCTTGCAGCACCGTTCCCGTTTCCGCGACAGCGCTCATGGCCGCTCTCCCCGCGCAGAAGACCCACTCACCCACGGCCCGAACAGCCCTGCGATTCCGCGCGGCGCGCCAAACACCACGCACAGCAGCAGAATGCCCAACGGCAGATGCCAATATTCCGTCCACATGCGCAGCACTTCCTCCAGCGCCAGCATCACCACCGCGCCCACTACCCCGCCGTAGCGCAGCCCGATACCGCCGACCAGCACCATCACCAGCAGATTCGCCGATTGCGTCCAGTGCATGAGGCTAGGCGAGATAAAGAGATTGTGATTCGCCAACAACGCCCCGGCCAGACCCGCGAATGCACCGCTGATCACGAAGGCGACGAGCTTTATCCGATACACCGGATAGCCCAACGATTCCATCCGCGATTCGTTTTCGCGTATCCCTTGCAAGGCCATGCCGAATCGCGAATTCACCAGGCGCCCGAACGCCCACATCGATAGCGCGAACAACACCAGCACCACGTAATAAAAGCTGTTGCTGTTGGCCAAATCGATACCAGGCAGCGTCGAATAGCCGGCCATATTCAGACCATCCTCGCCACCGTACTGCCGCAACGAGATGAACACATAGAACACCATCTGCGCGAAAGCCAGCGTGATCATGATGAAGTAGACACCGCGCGTGCGTAACGACACCGCGCCGATCAGCAGCGCCAGCACCGCCGCCAACCCCGCTGCGGCGGGCCACGAGATCAGCCCGGCCTGCACGCCCGAGGCTTCGAGTATGCCGACCACATAGGCCCCCGCGCCGAAAAACGCGGCGTGCCCCAGCGCCACCATGCCCCCATAGCCCAGGATCAAATTCAAGCTCGTCGCCGCCAGCGCATAGATCAGCACCCGCCGCACGACCGACACATAAAAATCCATATCCAGCGCTTCGGCTACCCACGGAAACACCGCCAGTGCCGCCAACAGCACCCAGGTCACAATCAAGGATCTACGCATCGCTCACCCACGCGCCGGAAACAGCCCGGCCGGCCGGAATACCAGCACCACGGCCATGAGCACATAAATAGAAATCGCCGCCAGCGTCGCCGCTAACCCGGAGGCCACCGCCGGTGGCAGCACCTCGCGCAACAACATCGGCAGAAACGCGCGGCCCGCCGTATCGACCATGCCGACCAGCAATGCGCCGACAAAGGCACCACGTATGGACCCGATGCCGCCTATCACGATGCACACCAGCACGAGGATCAGGATTTCCTCCCCCATGCCTATCTGCACTGCCGTGATGGGCCCCAACAACGCGCCCGCAACGGCAGCCAACATCGCCCCCAGCGTGAACACACCGAGAAACAGCAAAGGTACGCGCACGCCCATTAATGTGGCCATCTGACGATTCGACGCCCCCGCGCGCACCAGCACACCGGCGCGTGTGCGCGTGACAAACCAGTACAGCCCCACGGCCGCAGCCAGACCACAACCGATAATCAGTAGCCGATACGCGGGATACATCAGGTCCGGCAACAAACGCACGGGCCCAGACAACGCGGCGGGCAGATTCAACATCACCGGCGCGGGTCCCCACACCATCTTTACCAAATCATTGGCGATCAGAATGACGGCATATGTGCCTAGTACCTGAGCCAAATGGTCCCGTACGGCCAGCCGCCGTATCAGCAGATGTTCCAGCACCAGCCCCACGATCCCCGTGGCGACGGCGGCCACCACCACGGCCGCGACAAACGAACCGGTGCGCTGCATGGTCTCGGCCGCCACGTAGGCGCCCGCCATATACAAGGACCCATGCGCCAGGTTCATGATGTCCATGATCCCGAACACCAGCGTCAGTCCCGCGGCAATCAAAAACAGCATCAGCCCAAACTGCAGGCCGTTTAACAATTGCTCGACTACAAGCGTCATGAAACGTATCCCCAGTGCCGCGGGCCGGTTCGGGCCCGCGGGCGGTTGCCATGGTTACAGCTTGCACTGCCCCACGTATACGTCTTGATAGTCGTCGAAGACTTTTTCTACGAGCTTGTTGGTAATGCGTCCGTCGCCGTCTTTTTCGATGACGCGCAGGTAATAGGCCTGGATCGGGTAGTTGTTCTTGCCGTAGGTGAACTTGCCGCGCACCGAGGGGTAATCGGCCTTGGCCAGTGCGGCAATGATGGCGTCACGGTCGCTGGCCTTGCCGCCGGCTTGCTTGACGGCGGCGTCCATGGCCATGATCACGTCATACGCCTGAGCCGCGTACACCGACGGGTAACGGCCACCGTATTCCTTGCGGAAGGCTTCGACGAACTGCTTGTTTTGCGGCACGTCCAGATCGTGGGCCCATTGCGCAGTGTTGTACATGCCGAGCATGGGCTCGCCCACGGCCTGAATCACGTCCTCGTCAGCCGAGAACCCCGGGCCGATGAGCTTGATGTTTTCCGACAAGCCGGTCGAGACGAACTGCTTGACGAAATTGATGCCCATGCCGCCCGGCAGGAAGATGAACACCGCATCCGGCTTGGCCGCGCGGATTTGCGCTAGTTCGGCGGCGTAGTCAAGCTGGCCGAGTTTGGTGTAGACCTCTTCGGCCACGTCGGTTTTATAGCCGCGCTTGAAACCGGCCAGCGCGTCCTTGCCCGCCGGATAATCGGGGGCCATGATCAGGACTTTCTTGAAGCCTTTGTCGGCCGCGACCTTGCCGGCTGCCTCGTGAAACGCATCGTTCTGATAGGAGGTACCGAACCAGTAAGGATTGCAACGTTCCCCGGCGAACTGGCTGGGGCCCGGGTTATTGGAGAGGTACGGCACCTTGGCCGCGAAGAGCGCGGGACCTACCGCGAGCGCCACGTTAGAGCCGATCGGGCCCGTGAAGAAATCGATCTTGTCGCGCTGGATATAACGCGAAACCAACTGGCGGGCCTGATCGGGATTGCCGCCCATATCCGTCTGCAGAAACTCAGCGGGCTGTCCGCCCAGCTTGCCGCCCAGCTGCTTGATCGCCAGATTGAAGCCATCGCGGGCCTCGGCGCCCAGCGCGGAAAACGGGCCCGATATATCATTAGCAATTCCGACCTTGACCGGGTCGGCGACAGATAAAGCGGGCAGCAGCGCAGCAGCGGCCACCAGGGAAGTCAAGAAACGCATCGATATACTCCTTGCGCGAGCCGCGCGGCGGACATTTTTTATCAGTTAGGCGAAAGCGTTTACCGCAAAGGCCAGCGAGCATGCGGACCCCTTGCAACGCAAACACCACTGGCATGGCGCATAGTTTAGGTTTAAAGTATCTAGCCCGACAAGACTAGGGTTTTTACCGAGATTCGCCCCTCGCCATATCATGACCGACTTGCCCGACCTGGAATCCCGCGCCGCTCCCGAGGACCATCACGCGTTGCGTTTGTGGCTGCGTATGCTGACCTGCTGCAACCTGATCGAATCCGAGATCCGCACGCGCCTGCGCACGGAATTCGACACGACGCTGCCGCGTTTCGACTTAATGGCCCAGCTGCAGCGCGCGCCCAAGGGTTTGAAAATGGGCGAGCTCTCGCGCCGCATGATGGTGACCAACGGCAATATCACCGGCATCACGGATCAGCTCGAAAAAGAAGGCCTGGTCATGCGGCTGAAAGTCGAAACCGACCGGCGCAGCTCGGTGTTGAAACTGACTCCGCAGGGACGTCGTACCTTTTCCCGCATGGCGCGCGCGCATGAGCGCTGGGTCAAAGCCATGTTCGCGGATCTGCCGGAAGACCATCGCGACGCCATGTATCAAGCGCTGGGCGAATTAAAGTTGCAAATCGTCGCCCGGCGTCCAGACTCCGCTCGGTGATGGTGGGATAATAGAGGGATAACCCGCAGTTGCCGCGGGCTACCCCCTTCATTTTCCGCCAAGCCACAGAGACGAAGTCATGGCCGTTAATCTGCAGATTCCTTCAGAATCCGAAATATTTCCCGTTGCCGGTGTTGAAATCGGCGTCACCGAGGCCGGCATCCGCAAGGCCAACCGACGCGATCTGACTGTTTTCCGCCTGGCGCCGGGCTCGAACGTGGCCGGCGTTTTCACCCGTAACCGTTTCCGCGCTGCGCCCGTGCAAGTCTGCGAGGCCCACCTCGCCGCCGGCGGCCCGATCCGGGCGCTGGTCATTAATACCGGCAATGCCAACGCGGGCACCGGCTCTGAAGGTCTGAAGAACGCTCAGGAGACCTGCGTGGCGCTGGGCAAACTGCTGCACGTGCCGGCGCAACAAATCCTGCCGTTTTCGACCGGCGTGATTCTCGAACCGCTGCCGCTGGACCGGCTGACCGCTGGCCTGCCCGGCGCGATCGACAAGCTCGGTCCGGATCAATGGTTCAACGCCGCCTACGGCATCATGACCACCGACACGCAACCCAAGATTCACTCGCAGCGCGTGCAGATCGATGGCAAGACCGTCACGTTCACCGGCATCAGCAAGGGCGCGGGCATGATTCGCCCTAACATGGCCACGATGCTGAGCTTTCTGGCCACCGATGCGGGCATCGCCCAACCGCTGCTGCGCAAGCTGGCGGTCGACATCGCCAACCGTTCGTTTAACCGCATCACCGTCGATGGCGACACCTCGACGAACGACTCGTTCATCATCATCGCGACCGGTCAGTCGGGCGTGGAGATCAACAGCGAGTCAGATCCCCACTACCAAGCCGTGCGCGAGGCGTTGACCACCGCCGCCCTGGACCTGGCGCAGAAGATCGTGCGCGACGCCGAGGGCGCGACCAAGTTCATGACGATCCGTGTCGAGGAAGCCAAGTCCACCGAGGAAGCGCTCAAGGTCGCCTACGCTGTCGCACACTCGCCGCTGGTCAAGACCGCCTTCTTTGCTTCGGACCCCAACCTGGGCCGTATCCTGGCCGCCATCGGCTATGCCGGCGTGGACGATCTGGATGTTTCCAAGCTGCGGATGTGGCTGGACGATGTGCTGGTCGCCAAGGATGGCGGACGCAATCCGGATTACCAAGAGGCTGACGGCCAGCGCGTCATGAAGCAGGCCGAGATCACGGTACGCATCGCGCTGGCGCGCGGCGACGTGGCCGACACGGTCTACACCTGCGACTTCTCGCACGAATACGTCAGCATCAACGCCGACTATCGTTCGTAAGTCTCGCGCAGGCTTTGCCGATCTTTTAACGACCCGCAGGAAACAACGACGTGAGTGCTGCAGATTTTTCGGTTCTGATAGAACGCGCCGAACGGGTGTTGGCGCAGCTGGAAGCCTGGCTGCCCGCCGCCCCGCCAGAGATCGATTGGACGGCCCATGCCTATCGCTGGCGTAAACGCGGCGCGCGCGGCTGGCTGGATGCCGTGCGCCACGTGGCACGTATCGATTTGACGGATCTGCAGCATATCGAGCGTCAAAAAACCATTATTGACCGCAATACGCGTCAATTCCTGCAAGGCAAGCCTGCTAATAACGTCCTGATGACAGGCGCGCGCGGCACGGGCAAAAGCTCGCTGGTCAAGGCCATGCTCGCGACGTACGGCGAGCAAGGCCTGCGTCTGATTGAAGTGGACAAAACGGACCTGGGTGACTTGGCCGATATCGTCGAACTGGTGGCGGCAAGGCCCGAGCGCTATATCGTGTTCTGCGACGACCTGTCGTTCGAGGAAGGCGAAGCCGGCTACAAAGCGTTGAAATCCGTGCTGGATGGGTCGGTATCGTCCTCCGGCGAGAATGTGCTGATTTACGCGACCTCGAACCGGCGTCACCTGATGCCGGAATACATGAGCGAGAACCTGCAGGCCAAGCATCAGGCCGATGGCGAGATCCATCCCGGCGAGACCGTGGAAGAGAAAATCTCGCTGTCCGAACGCTTCGGATTGTGGCTGTCGTTTCATCCGTTCAGGCAAGACGATTATCTGGACATCGTGTACCACTGGCTGCGCGCGCTGAAGTGCCCGGCGGAGCAGATCGAAGCCAGCCGCACCGAGGCGCTGCAATGGGCGCTGGAACGCGGTTCGCGTTCGGGACGCGTGGCCTATCAGTTTGCTCGCGACTGGGCCGCGCGCTATGTCTGAGCGCATCATTGATGTCGCCGCCGGCTTGATTCTGCGCCCCGACGGGCAACTGCTGTTGGGCCAACGGCCCGAGGGCAAACCTTGGTCGGGCTGGTGGGAATTGCCCGGCGGCAAGCTGGAGCCTGGCGAAACCGTGCTAGAGGCTTTGTCCCGCGAGTTGCAGGAGGAAATCGGCATCGAGGTCACGCAAGCCGTGCCCTGGGTGACCTATGTGCATTCCTATCCGCAGACCACCGTGCGACTGGCTTTTTGCCGCGTCACCGCCTGGAACGGCGAGCCGCGCGGGCTGGAGAATCAACGTCTGGAATGGGTGGATCCGCGCAACGCGGCAAGCGTGGGCGAACTGCTGCCGGCTACCCTGCCCCCGCTGCGCTGGTTGCAACTGCCAGAAACCTACGGCATTTCATCGATTGGCGGTCTGGCCGGTGTGCCTGAATTCCTGCAACGCCTGGAGCGCGCATTGGCACGCGGCTTGAAGCTGGTGCAGCTGCGCGAACCCGATTGGCCCGATGGCGTCGGGGCGACATCGCTGCGCGATGTGATGCAAAGCGTCGTCAAGCTTTGCCATGCCGCCGGTGCACGGCTATTGATTAATAGTGTGCACCCGGCCGCCTGGTGGCGCATGGCCGATGGCGTGCATCTGCGCTGGAGTGACGCCGAGGCCTTGCGCACCCGACCGGAATTGCCCGAAGGCGCGCTCGTTGCGGTCTCGACGCACGACAACAACCAGGTCGTGCATGCGCGCGATATGGGCGCGGATTTCGCGGTATTGGGCGCGGTGCTGGAAACGCCCAGCCACCCGGGTCAACCGGGCTTGGGCTGGGACGGGTTCGTGGCCGCTAATCGCGATGCCGGTTTGCCGGTCTATGCATTGGGCGGTCAGTCCATCGATACCTTGAGCGAGGCGCAACGCCACGGTGCGCATGGTATCGCGGGTATTCGAGGCTTGATTTAAGCCCGCATTTTTCGCCGAGCGCGCACGCCGCTGACGCGGTCGTCTCGCGCTCAGTTCTGCTGCTGCGCCGACAGGCCGTCCCAGCCACCGCCCAAGGCCGCGATTAAGCGCACGCTGGCGGCGAGCCGGCTGGCCACGAGATTAAGCGCGTTGCGCTCGCTGTTCAAGGCGCCGGTTTCCAGCGTTGCGACATCCAGGTAATCGATCAGGCCTTCCTGATATTGGTTTCTCGCCAGACGCAGCGACTCGCGCGCGGCCGTCAGAGCGCGCCGTTGCACCACTTGCTCCTCACCCAGCACGCGCATCTGGATCAAATAGTCCTCGACTTCCTGTAGCGCCGTCAGCACGGTCAGGCGATAGGCCGCTGCCTGCGCGTCATAGGCGGCGCGCGTTTGTTCGAGGCGGGCATTCCGTGCGCCACCATCGAACAGCGTCAACGCAAGCGCGGGCCCCAAGGACCAGAACCGCGCGGGCGCCGTTAGCCATTGCGCGAACTCCCCGCTACGAAAACCGCCATTGGCGCTGAGCGTCAAATCGGGAAACCAGGCGGCCTGCGCCACGCCGATTTCGGCATTGGCGGCAGCGGTGCGGCGCTCGGCGGCAGCAACATCGGGGCGGCGCTCGAGTAATTGGGATGGCAGACCAACGGGAATATCCGGAATTTGCGGTTCGAACGTTTGTGCCTCTGCCAAGGTGAAGCGCGAAGGCGCCAGTCCCACCAACACGGCGATGGCATGCTCGAACTGCCCGCGCTGCCATTCCAAGTCGACCAGCTGAGCCCGCGTGGATTCGAGCTGAGCTTCGGCAACGGTCACATCGGACTTGCCGACAACGCCCGCCTCATAACGGTTTTGCGTAAGTTTCAGCGATCGTTCATACGCCGCGACCGTCGAGGCGAGCAGGCGCTTTTGTTCGTCCAACACGCGCAGCTGGAAATAGTTCTGCGCCAACGCCGATTGCGCACTCAGGCGCGCGTTAGCGGCATCGGCGAAACTGGCCTCGGCCTGCGCGCGGCTGGATTCGACTTCGCGGCGGATACGGCCCCACAAATCCGCCTCCCAGCTCACGCCGAGACCCAGGTTGTACTGGCTGCCCGAGGTGCTGTTGGACCCGCTGCCCGAGCCACTGCGCGTGGCGCTGGCATCGGTACTAATGAACGGGAAAAACCCGGCGCGCGCGTTCTGTACCAACGCCTGGGCCTGACGGTAATTGGCTTCCGCCTGCGCGATGGTCTGGTTGGCGGCGTTTAACTTCGCCATCAATTCATCGAGCGTACTGTCGCGATAAAGTCGCCACCATTGGCCGCGATCGATCTGATCCTGCGGTTGCGCGGGCGTCCATCCCTCGGTGCTGGCGGCAGTCGCCACGGCTGCGCCAATCTCCCCCACGCTCTGCCCTCTGCGCTGTTTATAGTCTTCGCCCACGTCGACAGCAGGACGCTGATAATCCGGCCCGACCGCGCAGGCGCTCATCAATGCGCAGCATAGCGCCGTCGCGACACCGCGCAGCACCCGCGTACGCGGCAACGACGCAAAAGACGAGAGGGTCAACGGGATTGATGCGCGGTTCATGATGGTTCTACTTCAGAAGTCGGAGGGCCGGTACGGCCCGCGTTGCGACGGGTGGTGCGGCGGCGCGCCCATAAACGGAAACGGTCGAGGTACAGATAAACGACCGGCGTGGTGTAGAGCGTAAGAATCTGGCTCACGATCAGCCCGCCGACGATGGTCACCCCCAGCGGGTAACGCATTTCCACCCCGGCACCGGTCGCGAGGATCAACGGCAGCGCGCCGAAAATCGCCGCCATCGTGGTCATCATGATGGGCCGGAAGCGCGTCAGGCATGCCTGAAAAATCGCATCGCGCGGCGACAGGTTCAGCCTGCGTTCGGCATCGAGCGCGAAGTCCACCATCATGATGGCGTTTTTCTTGACGATACCAATCAGGAGGAACACACCGATCAACGCAATAATCGTGAACTCGCTGCCCACCAGCATCAGCGCAAGCAACGCGCCGATCCCGGCCGACGGCAGCGTGGACAAGATCGTCAAGGGATGCACGTAGCTCTCGTATAACAGGCCTAGCACGATATACATCGTCACCAACGCTGCCAAAATTAGCCAGGGTTGCTGACGTTGCATGGCAGCCTGCGCGGCGGCCGTCCCCAGGAAACCCGCCTGAATCTGATCTGATGGCAAGCCGATGCGCGCCACGGCATCATTGATCGCTGCCACGGCTTCATCCAGCGACACGCCCGGGGCAAGATTGAAGGAAATCTCGTCCGCGGCAAACAAGCCGTTATGCTGCACGCTCAAGGGGGCATTCCCCATCTCGAAGCGCGCGAACGCGGCCAGCGGCACGCGCGCGCCATCAGCGGCGATCACATGAACCTGCTTTAACGATTCCGCATCCTGCGCAAAGCGCGGTTCCACGCCCATGACGACCCGGTATTGATTCAAAGGCCCGTACATTACGGATACCTGGCGTTGACTGAACGAATTATTCAACACCGCTGAAATATCGGACATGCTCACGCCCAGGCGCGTGGCGGCTTCTCGGTCGATGACGAGATTGATCTGGCGACCTTTGTCCTCGACGCTGGAATCCACATCGGTCAATTGCGGCAACGCGGCCATGGCCTGCCGGACTTTCGGTGTCCAGGTACGCAATAGCGATAAATCGCCAGCCAGCAGGGTGTAGTCATAAGAGCCGCTGCCCTGCTGACCCCGCACAAAGATATCCTGCTGCGGCACCAGAAACATGCGAGCGCCGGGCACGCCCTGCAGCTTGCCACGCAGCCGATTCACAACATCATTGGCGCTGACCTTGCGTTCGGCCAACGGCTTGAGCTGGATCATCATGAAACTGCTGTTGCTGCCGCCCCGACCGCCGGCGTAGGCCGTCATACTCGCCACGGCGGGATCGGCCAGTATGACCTTGCGGAAATGTTCGAGCTTCGGGACGGTCGCCTGAAACGACGTGCCCTGGTCCACGCGGAACATGCCAATCAATTGGCCCGTGTCCTGCTGCGGGAAAAAACCCTTCGGAACTACCGCATACAGATACACATTCAGACCGATGGTGGCCACCAACAGCAGGATCATCAAACGGCCATGCGCCAGCGCCCAGGACAAGCTACGCCGATAGCCCGCCAACAACGCATCGAAGAAACGCTCCAAGCCGCGCGCCAGCCAACCGGGCTCGCGAACCTCGGGCGGCTCATGCCGCAAAAGCTTGGCGCACATCATTGGCGTCAAGGTCAACGACACTACCATCGAGACCAACACCGAGGCCGACAAGGTCACGGCGAATTCGCGGAACAAGCGCCCGACGATATCCCCCATCAGCAACAGCGGGATAAACACCGCGATCAATGACAGACTCATCGACAACACGGTAAACCCCACCTCGCGCGAACCACGCAAGGCGGCACGCAACGGCGAGGCGCCGCGCTCCACATGCCGCATGATGTTCTCGAGCACGACTATGGCATCGTCCACCACAAAGCCGGTCGCGACAATCAAGGCCATCAAAGAAATCGTGTTCAGGGTATAGCCGCACCAATACATGATGCAGAACGTGCCAATCAAAGACACCGGCACCGCCACACTAGGAATCAGCGCCGCACGCCAGCGACGTAGGAACAGCAGCACCACCAGCATGACCAGACCTACCGCCACAATCAGCGTGATCTCGGCTTCGTGTAACGAGGCGCGTATGCTGGGGGTACGGTCTTGCGCGACGGTCAGATCGACATCGCCCGGCAGCAGCGCCTGCAGCTGCGGCAGTTGCTCGCGCACCGCCTCGACCGTCTCGATGATGTTGGCATCGGCCTGCCGGCGCAGTATCAGCAATATCGCCTTGCTGTTGTTGTAGTAGCCGGTCTGAAACAAGTCCTCGACCGAATCTTCGACCGTGGCCACGTCCGACAACCGTATCGGCGAGCCATCGCGCCATGCGACGATAAGCGGGCGGTATTGTTCGGCCCGTTCGAGCTGATCGCTGGCCATGATCTGCCAGTGATGCTCGTCGTTTTCGATCATGCCCTTGGGCCGATTCGCATTGGCCTGGGTCAGGGCATTGCGGACTTCGTCCAAGGACACACCGCGATTCGATAACGCCCCCGGGTTTAACGTCACGCGCACGGCGGGCAAGGAACTGCCGCCCACCGTGACCTCACCGATACCGCTCACCTGCGCGAGCTTCTGCGCCACGATGGTCGAGGCCAGGTCATACAGCTTGCCTTGGCTCAGGGTACTAGAGGTCATGGCCAGCACCATAATAGGCGCTGACGAGGGGTTCACCTTGTTATAGGTCGGATTGCCGCGCATGCCGGTAGGCAGCAGCGGACGCGCGGCGTTGATGGCGGCTTGCACATCGCGCGCGGCGCCATTGATATCGCGACTCAGATCGAACTGCAGCGTGATGCGGGTCGAGCCCTGCGAGTTGCGCGAGGTCATTTCCGTCACACCGGCGATGCTGCCCAGCGAACGTTCGAGGGGCGTAGCCACACTGGAGGCCATGGTCTCCGGACTGGCCCCGGGCAGGCTGGCCGTTACCGAAATAATCGGCAGATCGACTTGCGGCAACGCCGCCACGGGCAGCAGGCGAAACGACAGAATGCCCGCCAGCACCAGTCCCAGGCATAGCAATACCGTGGCGACCGGCCTGACGATGAACGGCGCCGACAAATTCATGTGGGCTCCGCGACCGCGCGCGTGCGACGGCGATGCGCCAGACGGTCAAACATCAGATAGATGGCAGGCGTGGTGAACAGCGTCAACACCTGGCTCACCAACAACCCACCCACCATCACCAGACCCAGCGGTTGACGCAACTCCGCGCCCGTGCCGGTGGACAACATCAGAGGCAATGCGCCAAACAGCGCCGCCAGCGTCGTCATCAAGATCGGGCGAAACCGCAGCAACGCCGCCTCGTGTATCGCGGCACGTGGTGTCAGGCCGCGTTTACGCTCGGCATCCAACGCGAAGTCGATCATCATGATCGCGTTCTTCTTGACGATACCGATCAGCAAAATGATGCCGATGATGCCGATCATGTCGAGCTGCGTACCGGTGATCATCAGCGCCAACAACGCGCCCACCGCCGCCGAGGGCAGCGTGGACAGGATGGTGATCGGATGGATATAGCTTTCGTACAGCACCCCCAGCACGATATACATCGTGACCACAGCGGCCAGGATCAACCACAGCGTACTCGACAAGGAGTTCTGAAACGCGAGCGCTGCGCCTTGGAACCGCGTGTCGATACTGTCCGGCATGCCGATCTCTTTCTCGACGGCATCTATTGCCTCGACCGCATCCGACAGCGATGCGCCCGGCGCCAGATTGAACGAGACGGTCGTCATCGGGAACTGATCGAGTCGGCTGATCGCCAACATGGTCCGCCCTTCGGATATGCGCGCGACCGACGACAGCGGCACCTGCGCACCGTCGGACGTGGTCAGATAAATTTGCTGCAAAGAGTCGGGCGATTTGCTGAACTGCGGCAACACCTCCAGCACCACGCGATACTGATTCGATTGCGTGAAAATCGTCGAGATCAGGCGCTGACCGAATGCGTTGTACAACGCTTCGTCAATCGCGGATGCCGTAATGCCCAGTCGCGATGCCGCATCGCGGTCGATTTCGACCCAGGTCTGGAGCCCATCGTTTTGCAAATCGTCCGTGACATCGGTCAATTGCGGCAATTCCGACAGGCGCGCGACCAGCTTGGGCGCCCATTCCGTCAGCACAACGATGTCCGGATTGGACAAGGTCATCTGATACTGCGTGCGGCTGATGCGATCCTCGATGGTGAGGTCTTGCACGGGCTGCATGTAGACCGTCAGATCTGGCGCGGCATCTTGTGCCGAGCCAAACCGTTCGGTCAGCGCGTCTTGTAAACGCTGCGTGACCGCCGTCAGATCCGCATCGCGATCCTTGTGCGGTTTGAGGGCGATCTGGATACGCCCGCTATTGAGAGTCGCATTCGTGCCATCCACGCCGATAAACGAGGACACCGACTCCACATCCGGGTCTTGCAGAATAATTTCGGCGGCCTCTTGCTGACGCTTGGACATCGCCGTAAACGAGATCGATGCGGGTGCCTCGGTAATCGCCTGGATCATGCCGCTATCCTGCTGCGGGAAAAACCCTTTGGGCACCATGATGTACAGCAACACCGTCAACGCAAACGTACCCAGCGCGACCAGCAAGGTCAGCGGCTGATGCGCCAGCACCCACTGCAGACCCCTGTCGTAGGCCGCGATGCAGCGGTCGATCCACGCGCCCGTCGTGCGATGAAAACGGCCATAGCGCTGCTCCGATTCCGGCCGCAACAGGCGCGCGCACATCATTGGCGTCAGCGTCAACGACACCACCAGCGAAATCAGGATCGCGACCGCCAAGGTGATCGCGAATTCCCGGAACAGGCGCCCCACCACTTCGGTCATGAACAACAGCGGAATCAGCACGGCCACCAGCGAGAACGTCAGCGACACCAGCGTAAAACCGATTTGCGAGGCGCCCTTTAATGCCGCCTGCATGGGCGTCTCGCCTTCCTCCAGATGGCGGGCGATGTTCTCAATCATCACGATGGCGTCATCCACCACGAAACCCGTGGCGATCGTCAGCGCCATCAGCGTCAGGTTGTTGATGCTAAAGCCCGCCAGATACATGATGCAGAACGTGCCCACCAGCGACAGCGGCACCACCACACTGGGGATCACCGTGGCGGTCAAGCTGCGCAGAAAGACGAAGGTCACCATCACCACCAACGCCACCGCCAGAAGGAGTTCGAACTGCACGTCTTCGACGGACTCGCGTATCGTTTCCGTGCGGTCCGACACGATGTTCACATCCAGCGTGGCAGGCATGGCCGCACGCAGCTGCGGCATCATGGCGCGGATACGGTCCACCACGTCGATGACGTTGGCTCCGGGCTGGCGCTGCACATTGAGCAGAATCGCGGGCTCGCCGCCAGCCCACGCCGCCTGGCGGACGTCTTCGGCGCCCAACACGGCGTTGGCGACATCCGACAGACGCAATGGCGCGTTATTGCGATAGGCAATGATGAGGTCGTTGTAATCCGTCGGCGATTTCAGCTGATCATTGGCATCGATGGTGGTCGATCGCTCGGGCCCGTCCAGGTTGCCCTTGGGCTGATTAACGTTGGCGCCCACGATCGCATTGCGCAAGTCATTGAGCGACATCCCCGCCGAGGCCAGGGCAACTGGATTGGCCTGAATGCGCACCGCCGGCCGCTGGCCACCCGCCACGCTGACCAGACCGACGCCCGGAATCTGCGAGAGCTTCTGCGCCATGCGCGTGTCGACCAGATCGCGCACCTGCGGCAGCGGCATCGTGGGCGAACTGATCGCCAAGGTCAGTACCGGCGCATCTGCCGGATTGACCTTGTTGTAGACCGGCGGCACGGGCAGATCACTGGGCAGCAGATTCGAGGCCGCGTTGATCGCGGCCTGCACTTCCTGCTCGGCCACATCCAGCGGCAGATCCAGCCCGAATTGCAATGTGATCACCGATGCGCCGCCCGAGCTGGTCGACGACATTTGATTGAGGCCGGGCATCTGTCCGAACTGTCGTTCCAGGGGCGAAGTGACCAGCGAGGTCATCACATCCGGGCTCGCACCGGGATACAGCGTCACCACCTGGATCGTGGGGTAATCCACCTCCGGCAGCGCGGATACCGGCAACAAGCGATACGAGATAAACCCGGCGATCAGGATCGCCACCATGGACAGCGTGGTGGCGACGGGCCTCAGGATAAAGATGCGGGAGAGATTCACGGCGCCTTGGACCCCGAGGCGTTACGAGAACCGCGCGTTGCCGACCCGGCACCCAAGGCCTCGCCCGGCGTAGCGGGAATGGTGGCGTCGTTGTTGACCACCGACACCTTGGTGCCGGTGCGCAGCCGGTCAGTGCCCTCGATGACCACGCGATCGCCCGGCACCAGGCCTTTATTTACACCGACCCGGTCGCCGTTGATGGGACCCAGCTCGACCTGACGGACCTCGACGGTATTGTCATCGCGCAACAGGAATACGAAAGGACCCGCGGAGCCCTGCTGCACGGCCGCGGTAGGAATGGTCGTCGCATCGTTGCGCGTCTGCACGAGCAGGCGCACGTTGACGAACTGATTCGGGAACAACACTTCATCGGCGTTATCGAACCGCGCCTTGAGCTTGACAGTGCCGGTGGTCGTGTCGATCTGGTTGTCGATGGTTTCCAGTTCGCCCGTGGCGATCACTTTTTCGTCCGAGCGATCGAGTGCCTGGACTTTCAGCGTATGTCCGGCGCGGACCTGGGCCAGCACCTCGGGCAGCTGCGTCTCGGCGATCGAGAACACGACCGAGATCGGCTGAGTCTGAGTGATGACGACCAGACCCTCGGTGTCCCCCGCGGACACGAGGTTACCCGGGTCGACTTTACGCAAGCCCAAACGGCCATCGATCGGCGCGGTCACCCGTGTGTAGCTCAGCTGCAGCTTGGCATTATCCACGGCCGCCTGATCGATTTTCTGTGTGCCCTCGTACTGCCGCACCAGCGCCGCCTGCGTGTCGAGTTGCTGGCGCGCAATGGAATCCTGTTTGAACAAGGTCTGATAGCGCTGCAGATCGCGACGCGCGTTGGCGAGCTGTGCCTGATTCTGCTGCTGCTGGCCCTCTGCCTGCGCGAGAGCCACCTCATAGGACCGCGGATCGATCTGCGCCAGGACATCGCCCGCCTTGACGCGTTGACCCTCTTTGAAGTTGACGCTGATGAGCTCGCCATCGACGCGGCTGCGCACCGTGACGGTGTTGTAAGCCGTGACTGTTCCCAAGGCCGGCAGGATGATATCCAGGCTCCGGGTGGTCGCTGGCGCCACGCGGACAGGCGTATCGGCCATCATGCCGGGGCCCATTCCGGGAGCACCGCCACGCGGCCCCGCGCCCCGCCCGCCAGGCCTGGACTGCCCCGCCGGCGCGGACACGGCCGTTTCGGATTTAGGCTTATAGAACACCCACCAGGCCGCCCCGGCGGCGGCCACCATACAGAGGATGACGAGCCAGGTAATCGTGCGGCGAGTGGGGTCAGGGCGGCTTTCAGGCATAGGAATTAGGGTCAGACGGAGGTCGAGGCGCTATTGTGCGCTAACTCGACACGTTTGCCACAGGCGAAAGCCGCGCTGAAATACAGCGCAACAGGTATTGTGATCGCGGTACTAAGCGCTACACAATGACATCTGGAATCCGATATCGCGCGCGACCGGCTGTGGCTTCGCATCCCCCTCTTGCGAGGAAAAACGTATCCACACCATATACTTATTGGCGCTGATTTCCGGAAAAACGCCTGCGTCGGGATCTATCCAGACGCGCAAGAGCTGAAAAAGTTTCCCGGCCAGCATCTGCTGGTAGCCACCCTGATCGGCCACCATATCGGTGCGCCGGCCCGATTCACGAAGCAGACGCAATGCCATGGCCACGGCCTCATGCAGGGGCCGCAACGGGGCGATCCAGGCTTGCAGGTCTGCCTCGCGTTCCTGGGGCAGTCTGTGCTGCCAGGCATGATAGGACGGCATATCGACCTGGGTAGCCCCACCTGGTACCGCCAGCCGGCCGCGCAGACTGATCAGCCACTCGTTCTCGCGCAAGGGCTGCCCGGCACGTCCCTGCCCGGCCAGATTGCCCACCGTACGCTCCATTTCGGCCAGCATGGATTCCAGGGCGTCTTGCACCACGCCGGGGTGGTCGCGCAAGGCCACCAGCGCCATGCGCTGGCGCTCCAGATCTTGCAGCACGGAGGTCTTGATGTCGGCGCGTTCGGTCGCGTCCAGGATGTCAAATAAGGTGGCGACCGCAATCTGATGATGATGCGCGTCAGATTCGCCGGAAAAGAAAAACAGTCTGTCGAATAAATACTCGAGTCGCAGATAGGATCTTATACGCTCGTTGAAGGGATATTCGTAAAGGATCACGCTTGCTACAGGCCTGTTGGTGAGCGGCCCGAAGGGCCGGATTAGTCAGGGAAGCCGGCCACATCTATGAGCGGTCGACGCGATGCCGCCGCCATGTGGCACCAGCGGTCGTGCAGAGCTTTTGCCCGCGCGCGCAATGCCGTGACAGTGGTTTGGCCATCGTTGACGATGACGTCGTCCGCTGCCGCCAGCCGGGTTGCCCGCGCGGCCTGTGCTGCCATAATACGCTGGATAGCCTCGACCGTCAGCCCGCTACGCGCTTGCACCCGCGCGACCTGGGTTTCAGGGTCGCAATCGACCACGCAGATCCGATCCACCCGATCGCGCCAGCGCCCGGATTCCACCAACAGGGGCACCACAAACACCAGATAGGTGCCTTGCGCCTGACTTGCCGCGCGCTCGGTATGTTCCCCAATCAGCGGATGCAAGATGGCTTCCAGTCGCGCGCGCGCATCGGGCTCGCGAAACACCAGCTCCCGCATCCACGCGCGGTCCATCGCGCCATCCGGGCGGGCGGCTTGTGGGCCGAACGCCCGCACCAATGCCGGCATGGCCTCGCCGCCGGGCGCGGTCAGCGCATGCGCGATCGCATCCGTGTCGACAAGCGCGGCGCCCCACTCGGCCAACATATCGGCCACGCGTGTTTTGCCGGACCCGATGCCGCCGGTCAAGCCGATCTTATACATATCCCTCTCTTGCGAAACCGAATGAACGGCAAAGCGCCGTGCGGGTTGCGATGATGTCTGTCTGGTGATTCTGAAGCATACGCCCCGGCGCCACGCGGCGGCAAACGAGGTGCACACTCCAGGCGTGGTTGCCTCAACCCGCAACCGTCACGAACAGCATGACCACGCCCGCGAGCGCCAGGTAAGGCCCAAACGGCAAGGCCTGCCCCGCCTGCGCGCGCCCGATCAAGCGCAAGCACAGCGCTGCCACCACGCCGCTGATGGACGCCACCAGCAACAGCATGGGCAGGGCCGCCAGCCCGAGCCATGCACCCAACGCGGCAAGCAATTTAAAGTCCCCATAGCCCATGCCCTCGCGTCCAGTGACGAGGCGAAATACGTGAAAAAGTAACCAGAGGAACAGATATCCGGCCACCGCCCCCAAGACGGCCAGCGGCAGCGGCGTGATCGCGCCATGCAGATTCACCAGCAACCCCGCCCATGCCAGCGGCAAGGTCACCGCGTCCGGCAGCAAGCAGGTTTGCAGATCGATCCATGACAAGAGCAGGAGCGACGCGCAAAAGCCCATGGCGGCTAGCGCGAGCGGTGTGGGTCCGAACTGCCACGCACAGAGCGCGAACAAGATTGCGGTCAACGCCTCGGTGACGGGGTAGCGCCATCCGATCGACGCGCCACAGTCCGAGCAGCGGCCACGCGTGAACACCCAGCTCAAGATAGGCAAGCGCTGCCAACCGCGCACCGGCGCATGGCAGTGCGTGCAATGCCAACCCGGGCGCCACAACGTGTAGGGCTGCTCTTGTGCCTGCTCGTGCTCCCCGCCGTCTGCTTGGCCAGTGTTTTGCGCGGCCTGCCACTGCTGCGCCCAGTCGCGCTCCATGATGCGCGGCAACCTGTGACCCGCGGCGGTTATCCAGCTGCCGACCGCGAGACCCAGCACGGCGGCAAGCATGACAGCCCAGACAGGATCGATCGCAAAGACATGCCACATAATCATCAAAGCCGCGCCCCACTGGGCGAATCAGAAGCCCGCATTATTCCGGCAAGGACTCAATAGTTCAAACGGAGCCGGACAAACAAGACCCGACGCGCCGCAGTGAACCGTATCGGTCGTGCGTATAAATGCGTAGAATTCCGCCCATACTCATCCTCATTCATTGCCGCGACCGCCATGCCTACCTCCGCGCTCTCTTTGCCTCGCCGCCCCTCTGCGCCCTTCATCACCACCATCCTGGCAGGTGCCGTTCTGATGGCCGGATGCGCGCAGCAGCGCACCGAGGGCTACTACAACCCGCCCCGCGAAAGCACCGTTACCGACGCGCAGCAGCAGGGCCAGGGCGCGGGCTTTCTGCCTTTGGTACAAGCGCCCTCGCAGCTGCAAATCGCGCTGAAAGCGCCAGCGCCTGGTCAAAGCCGCAAGCCCGCTCCCACTGAAGAAGAGGCCGCGCATCAGGCCGCCGTCGCCGAGAATCAAGCCGCGGCAGCGGCTGCGGCGGCTGGCAGCACCTCTGCGGCCGCCCATGCCCTGGTGCCGCAGGCGCAAACCTACATGGGCACGGTGCCGTGCCTGTCCCCGTCCCAACAGTGCGCCGCCCAGCGCGTGACATTGACGCTGGCGCCGAACGGACGCTGGCGCAGCCGCTCGATTTATTTGAGTCAGGCGGGCGAAGCCGGTGCGCCATCGACGCAGCAAGGCTGCTGGGACGCGACGGCGGAACGCCCGCCACGCGTGCTGATCTTTGATGTCGACGGCAACCCGCTCATGGAACTCACGGTCGCGGCAAACAATGTGCTGCGTGTGGCATCGGTGCTAGGGGTCACGCCGAATCTGACCTACAACTTCACCCGCCAGCCGGATCTGGACCCCATCGACGAACTGTCGCAATCGCCCGTGCCGAAGTGCTCCTGAACCAGGACGGTACGAAGTCCGGCGCCCCCTAAAACGCGAGGCGCCGCGCGGGACCCACGCGATCCGCTATGTCACGCGTAAACGGATACAACTAGCGCGAACCCTGATAGCTGCATCCCGCACGGCACGCTACACTCGGCCGCGCATCCGGGCGGTACATGCCGTCATGACTCGATCACCCGGACGCGGCGCGAGATGCCTGCCCTTTGGCATCGTGTTAACGCTGGCCGGGTCGTTATGCGTGTTTTCCGGGAATGTGCTGTGCATGCCATGCGTCTGGCGGCGCTATGGCTTTTTGGCTTTGCCATCGCGGTTCGGGCGGACACCACCACGCCTGCGTTTACGCCGCTAGCCCTCGCGCTGCCAGAATGCCAGGGCATTAAAGACCTGGCCTTTGTCGCCCACTTGGATGACGACCTGCTCTTCATGAACCCGGATATTTCGTCCAATATCCAGGCGGGCGGCTGTGTGCGGATCGTCTATCTCACCGCCAGCGATGCCGGCGAGGGTGAAGGTTACATGCTAGGCCGCGAACGCGGCGTGCGTGCCGCGTATGCCTATATGGCGCGGCAACCCGATCTGTGGAAAGAAGACGTGGCGCAGGTAGATCGTTTCCACATCGCGCGTTTTACGCTGCAAGGCAATCCGCGAGTGCAGCTGTGGCATATGCGGTTAAAGGATCCGTGGCTAGGCAAGGGCTGGGGCAGCTTGACGCCATTGAGCCAGGCCGAATCGGTCGCAGGCATGACGGCGGACACGCTGGGTCCCTACCATGATGTCTATACCCGCGAGGATCTGGTGCGCACGTTGGCGAGCATCATCGCCGGCTACAACCCCACGACGGTACGTCATCTGGACGATACGATCGCCGTACCCTATACCCAACTGTGCTGGCGCTGCGCCGGCCATGGCCATCCCGACCACATTGCCAGCGCCCGCCTCGTGCGCGACGCGCTGGTGGCGGCGCCCGGCAACTATGCGGAGACCGGCTACATCGACTATCCGAGTCAGGAACACGAAGCCAACCTCGCCGACGCGGAGGCGCTGATGAAGTCGGAGATCTTTCGCCGCTATGCCTGGGACGACTATCACTATTGTTCCGGTCCACAAGGATGTCGGGAGCCCGCGGGTCCGGCGGCAGCGTGGGTCCGCCGCGCTTATTATGTGTCGCGTCAGGATGCGCCGCCCGAGCTGTTTTCCGACGCTCATGGATCGCTACTGTTGTTCGCGGCGGGCGAGACCAACGACGCGGTGAACATTTGGGATGGCGCAAGCCGCCGCTGGAATACGCTGGGTGGCCGCACGGCGGGCCCGCTCGTTTCCTTTGCTTATCCGGACGCCACGGCAGGGTTGGTGGCGCGCGATACCTTGGGCGGCTTGTGGGTCAATAAGCAGAAAGCCGATGGCGGCTGGCGCGGTTGGCAGGCGATGGCGGGGATACGCGTGACCCGCGCCCCGGCTGTGGCGCCCAACGGTGACGCGGCGATGGTCGCGATGGGCAACGATGGTAATTACTATTGGACGAGGCTCGCGGGGCTGGATCAGGGATGGTCGCCGTGGCAACCGCTGCCGGCGCTTTCCGACGCGCGAGGCAACGCCGTGATCACCAAGTTGGCCGATACCCGGTTCATCGCGTTTGCCGCCGACGCATCGGGACAGACTTATATGACGCTGCAACGACACGCCGCCGATGACTCGGCCTGGACGGATTGGCAGCCCTTGCCCGCGCCAAGCAGCGACGGGGGCTTGGCCGCCATTCGCAATCGCGATGGGCGCGTTGAACTTTATATGCGCGCACGGGCTAGCCGGCATCTGACCCGCCTCGTGCAGGATGCTGCCAACCATAGCGAAGACGACCCGGTCGCTACGATCCGATGGATGGCCGCGACCGACCTGGGCCTGCCATACGTTGGCCGCCCGGCCGTGGGATTGGACCAAGATGGCGGCATGCTCGTCGCCGTGCTGGAGCGGCACGGCGGTCGGCTGTGGCTACTCGACGATGGACAAGCGACTGAGCTCGCGAATCAAGTCGCCTCCGTGCCAGCCATGCGGCTGCTGCATGGCACGCTATATGTGGTGGCGCGCCGTGCGGGCGCGGTGCAGTCCTATGCGGTGTTGGCGCGGCAAAGCGATGGCCGTTGGCACAGCAACGCGGCCATCGACGGTTTGCCCGATGCGGGAGGTAGCCCCTTTATCGAGATAGCGCACGCGGACCCGGCTGTGACGAGCCCTCATGTCCGCAGCCATGGCGCTCTCGAGCACGCACTTCATTGATCGAATTAATCGCATCGGCTCCATTGATCGCATCAATCGTCATCGCCGTTTCAATGGACAAGCGTCATGGCGGCACATAAAGCATGCCAGTTCCAGGGCGTTGCGTACGCCCACCTTGCGAAAGATACGGGCGCGGTGCGCTTCGACCGTGCGCAGCGATATCCCTAACTCTAGCGCCACGGCTTTGTTGGCCTTGCCCGTGCTCAGCAGCATGGCCACCTCGCACTCACGAGGAGTGAGCAAACGGGCAAGCGCTTCGGGCGGATCAGTGGACTCCGGCATGGATACCTCTCGGTTGTGATCATTCTTTGCGCCCAAGTCTGCCAGGACTTGGGCCCCTCGCGCACCTGTCAGTTCTGACAGGCACGAAAATGTCACACCTGAGGGAAAAACGCTTGAAAGCCCCTTAAAACAAGGGTCCGCAGCGTTTTGAGGAGTCTGCTAGATGGGGATAACGGCTTACAGTTCGAGGTTATCAATCAGACGCGTCGCACCCAGCTTGGCGGCCGCGAGCACCACCAAAGGCTCGCCCGCGCCGACTTCGGCGGGCTCGGGACGTAGCAGATCGCGTTGGCGACGCACCGACAAATAGTCGACTTGCCAGCCACGTGGGGTTAATCGGTCTATGGCGGCTTGCTCGAGCGCTTTCAGATCATGCTCGCCAGCGGCCACGCGCTGTTTAATGTCGGTCAGGCAGGCATACAGCGTCGGCGCTTCGGCGCGCTCTTCGGGCGAGAGATAACGATTGCGCGACGATAGTGCCAGACCATCGACATCGCGTACCGTTTCGTGCGCGACTATGTCCACCGGCAGCTGGAACTGGCGGCACATCTGACGCACGATCATCAGCTGCTGATAGTCTTTTTTGCCAAACACCGCGACGCGCGGCTGCACGCACGACAGCAGCTTGAGCACGACGGTGCTGACACCGCCGAAAAACCCGGGGCGGAACTCGCCCTCCAGAATATCGCCCAGATCGTCAGGCGGCTGAACGCGGAATTTCTGGGGCTCCGGGTACATCTCGCGCTCATCGGGCGCGAATAGTACGTAGACGTCGCGGGCGCGTTCGAGCTTTTCGATATCCTGCTGCAGCGTGCGAGGATAACGGTCGAAATCTTCGTTCGGGCCAAACTGCAGGCGATTCACAAAAATGCTTGCCACCACCGGATCACCGTGCTGGCGCGCCGTCTTCATCAGGGCCAGGTGACCTTCGTGCAGGTTGCCCATGGTGGGCACGAACGACGCGCGGTTCTGGCCGCGCAAATGATCACGTAATTCCTGGATCGTGTGGACGACTTTCAAGAGAGACTCTCCGTAAACGGGAAAGGCCGCGATATTCAGGCGGCCGCGACGCTGGTGTAGGCCAGACGTACGTAAATAGGGGCGTAGGGCTCGGCCTGCGTGATTTCGAGCAGCGACTCGCGCGCGAGTTCGAGCATGGCGATAAAGTGCACGACCACCACCGCCACGGGCGCGCCCTCGAGGATGCGCTCCATGAAGAGTTCACCGAACTCCATGAAGCGCACATCGTTCAGGCGGCGCAAAATGTGCGTCATATGATCGCGCACGGATAGCTGTTCGCGCGTGATGTGATGGTGCTGATTCAGCTTGGCGCGTTTAAGGATGTCGGCCCAAGCCGAGCGCAAATCATCGAGATCCACCTCGGGCTGCATGCGCTCGAAGGTGATGTCGGCCACCGCCTGAGCGCTTTTGAAATCGCGCCCCAGCTGCGGCATCGCGTCGAGCTTTTGTGCGGCCAGCTTCATCTGCTCGTATTCGAGCAGGCGGCGCACCAGCTCGGCACGCGGGTCCTCGGGCTCTTCGCCGGTGTCGGTCTTTTTGACCGGCAGCAGCATGCGCGACTTGATCTCGATCAGCATGGCGGCCATCAGCAGATACTCGGCCGCCAATTCGAGGTTGGTAATGCGAATCTGATCGACATACGACAGATACTGCCGCGTGACATCCGCCATGGGGATGTCGAGCACGTTGAAATTCTGTTTGCGGATCAGATAGAGCAGCAGGTCCAGCGGCCCCTCGAAAGTCTCGAGAAAGACCTCCAGCGCGTCCGGCGGGATATAGAGGTCTGTGGGCAGCTGAAACAGCGGCTCGCCGTACAGGCGCGCGAAGGCCACCGCATCGACGACATCGGGCGTACTGTCCACCGGCGGCTCAACCAAAGCCGCCAGCGCATCGCCGGAGACGGGTGGCTGCGTAGGCATGAGCGTGCGCGAGGCCAAGCGTCGCTATGGAATTATTCGCCTTGATAGACGTAAGGCTTTTGCGGCACGCGGGCGGCGCGGAACGATTCCAGCAGCTCGGGATCCTGGGGCTTGTCCCAGAAACGGGCGCGGCCCTCGAGCTGGCGCTGCTCGACATCGGGATGCGCTGCCTTGTATTCCTTGAGGAACTGGGTAATTTCAGATTCGTAATTCTTAGCCATGACACAACTGTGAGCAGGTTAGGGATAACAGGAGTTTACTTCAGGCGGCTGAGAGGCAGCGTTACAATCGATTCGACCGCCATTCTTTTGTCGACATGCCTACAGAGCCCGCCGGATCCGCGTTACCTAATACCCCTCCCCCCACCACGAGCGAAGCCGCCCGGATGATCCCGTTCATCGTCGGGTGTGCGCTGTTCATGCAGATGCTCGATAGCACCGTGGTCGCCACTGCTCTGCCGGCGATGGCCCAGGCGCTGGGCTCGACGCCCGTGCGGCTGAATGTCGCCATCACCTCTTATCTTTTGGCCGTCGCGGTATTCGTGCCGATCAGCGGCTGGGCCGCCGACCGTTACGGAGCACGGCGCGTGTTCATGGCGGCAATCGCGCTATTCACCCTGAGCTCGGTGGCCTGCGCGGCGGCGACGAATCTGACCTATCTGGTGATCGCCCGCGTGGCCCAGGGGATCGCGGGGGCCATGATGGTGCCGGTCGGACGCATCATCCTGTTGAGGGTGGTGCCAAAGCAGGATTTGCTCAAGGCCATGTCATTTCTGTCGATCCCTGCCTTGCTGGGGCCGGTGATCGGGCCGCCGTTAGGCGGCTTTATGGTCACCTACATGTCGTGGCATTGGATATTTTTGATCAATATCCCGATTGGCATCATCGGAATCTGGCTGGTGCGGCGGTATGTGCCCGAGATCCGCGAGGCCTCGACGCCGCGACTGGATTGGACGGGGTTCCTGCTCAGCGCGGTGTGTCTGGCCACGCTGGTGAGCGCTTTCGAAGCGCTGGGGCATAGTCTGATTCCGCCCAGCGCCGTTATCGGGCTCGCTGTGGTGGGCTTTGTATGTGGACTCCTCTACGTCTATCACGCCAGGCGCGCGCCGCACCCGATTTTGGACCTCACGCTCATGCGCGAGCCTACCTTCGCGATTTCGGTCTTGGGCGGTAATCTGTGCCGGTTCGCGGTGGGCGCGATGCCGTTTTTGCTGGCGGTACAGTTACAGGTGGGCTTCGATATGTCGCCCTTTTCCGCCGGGTTGATTACGTTCGCCAGCGCCGCGGGCGCATTGTTGATGAAATTCGTGGCCACGCCGATCGTGCAGCACTTCGGTTTTCGCCGGGTGCTGACCATCAATGCCGTGCTTACCGGGCTATTTATCATCGCCTGCGCGGCGTTCACGGCGAATACGCCCGTGTGGCTCATGATTGGTATCCTGCTGGCGGGCGGGTTTTTCCGCTCGTTGCAGTTCACCGCGATCAATACGCTCACCTATGCCGACATGACGCCTGAACGCATGAGCCGCGCCAGCAGCTTTGCCGCGATGGCGCAGCAGCTGGGCATCAGTCTGGGCGTGGGGGTTGCGGCCGTCACGTTGAATCTGAGCATGGCCGCACGGGGGCAGCATACGGTGTCTGTCAGCGATGTGATGATCGCTTTCGTGGTGATCGGTGTGCTGTGCTCGGCCTCGACCTTCTCATTCCGGAAACTGTCTCGCTCGGCCGGCGCGCAGCTGCGCGCTAAATAGTCGGTCACCCTAGAACGGATTTGCTTCACCATGACCCAATCTTTCATTCTGGCCCTGGACCAAGGCACGACCAGCTCGCGCGCCATCGTATTCGACCGGCACGGCCGCGCGCGTGGCATCGGCCAGCGTGAATTCCGTCAGTATTATCCGCAGCCCGGCTGGGTCGAGCACGATGCAAGCGAGATCTGGCAAAGTCAGCTGGATGTGGCTCGCATCGCCTTGCAGAACGCGGGCGCTAATGCCGCCGATATCGCGGCAATTGGGATCACCAATCAGCGTGAGACCACGTTGATCTGGGACCGCGCGACCGGCCAGCCGCTCGCGCCCGCGATCGTCTGGCAGGATCGGCGCACCGCGGGGTTGTGCGATCAGCTGCGCGCCGAAGGGCATGACCGGCTGCTGCAGGCGCGCACGGGGCTCGTGCTGGACGCCTATTTTTCGGGCACTAAGCTCAAGTGGCTGTTGGATCATGTACCCGGCGCGCGCGCGGCTGCTGAGCGCGGCGAGGTGGCATTTGGCACCATCGACACCTGGCTGGTGTGGCATTTGACGGGCGGTGCGGTACACAGCACGGATGCCACCAATGCATCGCGCACGCTGCTCTACGACATCCATCGGCATGATTGGGATGACGAGATCCTGGCGCTATTGGGGATTCCGCGCAGTGTGCTTCCTCAGGTGGCGCCCAGCAGCGGCGTGATCGGGCATGCCCGGCCGGAATGGCTGGGTGGCGAGATTCCGATAGCCGGGGTAGCAGGCGATCAACAGGCCGCGACGTTCGGGCAGGCGTGTTTTCAGCCTGGCATGGCGAAAAACACCTACGGCACCGGGTGCTTCATGTTGATGAATGTGGGCGACAAGCCAGTGGCTTCACGGAACAACTTGCTCTCGACGATAGGCTGGCAGTTGCCTGACACGACCGGGCGAGCAGCCCTTGAGCGCCACGCCGGGGCGCAATCTGCGCTTGCCCTCGCACCTGCTTCTGCATCCGTTGCGGCTGGATCTGGGGCGACCTCCCTGCCTGCCGGCCGCTGCACTTACATGCTCGAGGGCGGCGTCTTCATGGCGGGCGCGGCCGTGCAGTGGCTGCGCGACGGCTTGGGCATTATCGAGCGGTCCGATCAGGTCGAAGCGCTGGCGGCCAGTGTGCCGGATACGGACGATGTGTTTCTGGTGCCGGCATTCGCCGGTCTGGGCGCGCCCGACTGGGATCCCTATGCCCGCGGCACGCTGGTGGGATTGACCCGGGGCACGACGCGGGCGCATATCGCGCGCGCCACCCTCGAAGCAATCGCGCTGCAAAGCGCCGAGCTGATGAGCTGCATGAAGGCCGATAGCGGCATCGAGTTATCCGAGCTGCGCGTCGATGGCGGCGCGTCCAACAACGATCTGCTGATGCAGATGCAGGCCGACTTGTTGGGCGTGGCGGTGGTTCGGCCGCGCGTGGCGGAATCGACCGCGCGCGGCGCTGCGGGTCTTGCCGGCCTGGCTGTTGGCTTCTGGTCCGGCCTGGACGAGTTTGCCAGCCAGTGGGAAGCGCAGCATCGCTTCGAACCGCAATGGAGCGAAGCGCAACGCAATGCGCGGCTCGCGCGTTGGCGTGAAGCGGTGGAGCACGCCAAGGGCTGGGCGCGCCACACCGACTAGGCCAAGACCACTGCGTTCACGCTGAACTGGCGATTAGTTCAGACTCGCGCCCGAGAGCTTTACGATCTCCTGGTACTTGTCTTTTTCCTTCTTCACGAACTCGGCAAAGGCCTCGGCCGTCATGGGCTCGGCTTCCGATCCCATCGCCAGCAACCGGGTGCGGATCTCCGGATCGCGCAGCGCTTCGGCGTAGGCCTGGTTCAACTTAGCGACTACCTCGGGCGGCGTGCCGCCGGTGGTGAAGACGCCAAACCAGGTCCCGAGATCGAAGCCCTTGACACCCGCCTGATCCATCGTCGGCACGTCGGGCAGCAGCGAGGAACGATCCAGCGTGGTCACCGCCAGCGCCTTGACCTTGCCATCCTTGATCATCGGCGCGGCGGCGGCGAGGTTATCGAACATAAAGTCCGATTGCCCGCCCAGCAGCGCCAGCTGGGCTGGAGAGGCGCCTTGATAAGGCACGTGCACGGCCTGAATACCCGCGCGGGCCTTGAGCAGTTCGCCCGCCAGATGACCCGCGCTGCCATTGCCGCCCGAACCGTAGTTAAGTTTGTCCGGGTTTTTCTTCGCGTAGGCGATCAAGTCGTTGAGGGACTCGATGCCGTTGTTTTTGGCAAAATCGACGTTCATCACCAGCACATTCGGGACCGCCGCAACCAGCGTGACGGGCTCGAAGTCCTTGACCGGGTCATACGGCAAGTTCGCGAATAGCCAGGGATTGATGGCATGCGTGGCCACAGCGCCCATCACGAGCGTATAGCCGTCGGGCGCGGCCTTGGCGACTTGATCCGCGCCGATGTTGCCCCCCGCGCCCGCGCGGTTTTCAACGATGATCGGCTGCCCGAGTGACCCACGCACTTTTTCGGCGAGAAAGCGCGCAGAACTATCGAGCGGTCCGCCCGGCGGATAAGGCACGACAAAGCGCAGCGGCTTGTTCGGGAAATCCGTGGTTTGCGCCAATACGGGGGTCAGGCTTGCGAAGCCCACGACGAGAGCGGCCGCGCCCAGAACTAACGTGCGGCGCGCTGCCGAGAGCGGGGAATTGGGTAAGCGTTGCATGGCGTGCGTCTCCTCTTTTGGGTGCGAACGGGATACGGGCAGCAGCATACTCCAAGCGCTGCGCGTATGCCCGTGCAACGTCGCCCACGCACAGAGAGCTGACTAACGACGTGTCCATGTAACGCCAATACTCAGACGCTAAATCGCCCCAAACTCACACTCATTCCTATTTTTGCGGCGAAGTGGCACATATCGCGAGTTAACGCGAAACGCTTCCTACTATCTGCGGACCCTAACTCCGGCGAGTCCGCGCACCAGACCGGTCGCCATTTTCCTCGTTGCACGGTCCACCATGCAGAAAGCCCTGACCCTGTTTCCCATCACCGGTATGGCAAGCGCGCTCGTGTGTGCAAGCGCCGGCGCCGCGCATGCCGTTGGCGACTACCCGGTGTTTACGCAACACCCCATCGTGGTCACGAGCACGCCACCCAGCGCGCCGCTGATCTTCGTGACGGACCCAAAGCTGCCGCGGCAACCGTTGCCCGCCAGCGATGCCACCGACTACCTGAAAACCATTCCGGGATTTTCGGCGGTGGGCAACGGGGGCACCAATAGCGATCCCGTGTTGCGCGGGCAATTCGGCTCGCGGCTGAACATACTGACCAATGGCACATCGCTGCACGGCGCATGCGGCGGTCGCATGGACCCGCCGACCTCGTACATCTCGCCCGCCAACTTCGATAAATTGATCGTGATCAAGGGTCCGCAGACCGTGTTGTGGGGGCCGGGCGCTTCGGCGGGCACGGTGCGGTTCGACCGGGATACTCCACACTTTACCGAGCCGGGATTTCGCTTCGACGGCAACGTGGTCGGCGGCTCGTACGGGCGCAATGATCAAGCCGCTGACTTGACGGTGGGCAACACAGGTTGGTACTCACGCGTCACCGCCAACCATTCGCACTCGCAAGACTACCGGGACGGCAGCGGCCGTACCGTGCCGTCGCGCTGGGACAAATGGGCAGCCGATGTGACCCTGGGACTCACGCCCGATTCCGATACGCGCTATGAATTGTCGGCCGGCGTCGGCAATGGCGAGGCACGCTACGCCTCGCGTGGCATGGACGGCACCCGGTTCAAACGCGAGAGCGTGGGGCTGCGCCTGGAAAAACACCATATCGGCACGACGTTGAGCGCCATGGAATTGCAGGTCTATTACAACGACGCCGATCACGTGATGGACAACTTCACCTTGCGCACGCCGCCCAAACACCACGGCGTGGCCATGGGCCATGCGTCTAACGTCAATCGCAGCACCTGGGGCGGCCGCTTCGCCACCACCTGGGCGCCCGCCAACGATATCAGTTTGACCACGGGCATCGATACCCAACGCAGCCGCCACCGGGGACGTCGCGGTACGCCGCAAAATTCCTATGCGCAGCAACCCTGGCAGCGCAATGCGACCTTCACCGATACGGGTTTGTTCGGGGAAATGACCTGGCACCCGACCCAGGCGCAACGTCTGATCGGCGGCGCTCGCGTGGACAGAGCGGAGGTCACCGACTGGCGCGGGACGAAATCGCCCTCGCCCACAAAGACGAATCCCACCGCGGGTCAGCACCGCCGCGATACCCTGCCCGCTGGGTTTCTGCGCTACGAGTACGATGCGGACTCCATCCCCGCGACCTGGTACGTGGGCGTAGGCCATGTCGAGCGCTTTCCGGATTATTGGGAGCTCTTTCCCCCCGGACGGGGCCCGGGCGGTTCGATCAATGCTTTCCAGGGCGTCAAACCCGAAAAAACCACCCAGCTGGATTTCGGCGCGCAATATCGCACCAAAACGACGAACGCCTGGTTTTCCGCCTATGTGGGCAGGGTGCAGGACTACATTCTGTTCCGGTATCCCAAGGTCGGCATGATGGGCCCCACACAAGCGACCAATGTAGGCGCGCGGATTCTAGGCGGCGAACTTGGGCTGAGCCACGCCACGAGCCGGACCTGGACGACCTCGGCAACACTGGCCTATGCCTGGGCGCAGAACGCAGATACGGATAAGCCCTTGCCGCAGATCCCTCCACTGGAAGGCCGTATGATGGCGAACTACGATGATGGGACCTGGACCGCGGGTTTTCTGTGGCGGCTCGTCGCCCCGCAACATCGCTACGCCGTGAACCAGGGCAATGCGGCGGGCAGAGACTGGGGCAAGAGCCCCGGCTTTGGCGTGCTGTCCATGAACGCAGGCTATGCGTTCAGCCGCAACGCGCAGCTAACGCTGGGTATCGATAACGTATTTAACAAGACCTATCGCGAGCCCTTGAACCGCGCGGGCAGCCCCGCATTCGGCTACACCGGCGATATCGGGTTCAACGAACCCGGCCGCACCGTATGGGCACGGCTGGGTGTGATGTACTAACCGAGGTCGCCTGGACCAGAGTGCCGCCTGGCCGGTCACGTCGTACTCGGCATGACCGGCCAGGGTCAATGCAAGATCTGGCTCAGGAACAGTTTCGTGCGTTCGTTCTGCGGATTATCGAAGAACGCATCGGGACTGTTCTGCTCGATGATTTCCCCGCGATCCATAAAGATCACACGGTCGGCGACCTTGCGCGCAAATGTCATTTCGTGCGTGACGCACAGCATGGTCATCCCACTTTCCTGAGCCAGCGTCACCATCACGTCCAACACTTCTTTCACCATTTCCGGATCCAGCGCGGACGTGGGCTCATCGAACAACATAATTTTCGGGCTCATGCACAGCGATCGCGCGATCGCCACGCGCTGCTGCTGACCACCGGAAAGTTGGCCGGGATATTTATTGGCCTGCTCCGGAATGCGGACGCGTTCGAGATACTTCATCGCCGTGGCCTCGGCCTCGGCGCGCGACTTTTTCAGCACCCACGTCGGTCCGAGGGTGAGGTTCTCCAGCACAGTCAGATGCGGGAATAGGTTGAAGTGCTGAAACACCATGCCCACATCGCGGCGGATGGCTTCGATCTGCTTCAGATCGTTGGTCAGCTCCGTACCGTCCACGATGATCTGGCCTTGCTGGTGTTCTTCCAGGCGGTTGATACAGCGGATCATGGTGGACTTACCCGAACCCGACGGTCCGCACACCACGATGCGCTCACCCGGCGCGACATCCAGATTGATATTGCGCAGTACGTGGAATTGCCCGTACCACTTGTTGACATTCTGCATGCGGATGATGGCATCACTCATGCTGTTACTCCCAAAAGGTGCGCCTGCCCGGCTGCGCATAGCGATGCCGGGCCACGGCAACTATCGTTTCTGTCCGGCCGCGAGGCGTTTTTCGAGTCGCTGACTGTATTGCGACATCGAGAAGCAGAAGACGAAATAAATCAGTGAAATGAAGATATAGGCCTCGATGCCAAAGCCGCGCCAAGCCGCGTCCGACAATGCCGCCTTGGCCGCTAACGTCAGATCGAAAATACCGATGATGACCACCAGCGACGTGTCCTTGAACAGCGCGATGAAGATACTGACCAGCGGCGGAATCACGATGCGCAGGGCTTGCGGCAAGATAATCTTGCGCATCTGCTGCCAATAGGTCAGGCCCAGCGAATCGGCGCCTTCGTATTGCCCCTTCGGGATCGCCTGCAAGCCCCCGCGCACGGTCTCGGCGATATAGGCCGCCGCGAACATGATGATCGCGATCTGCGCGCGCAGCAGTTTATCGATGGAAAAACCCTCGGGCAAAAACAGCGGCAGCATCACCGACGACATGAACAGCAAGCTGATCAAGGGCACACCGCGAATCAGCTCGATATACACGACGCACAGGGCTTTGATCGCAGGCAGCTTGGATTTGCGTCCCAACGCCAGCAACACGCCCAGCGGAAACGCAAAGGCAATGCCAAAGGTCGACAGAATCAGCGTAAGCGGCAGACCGCCCCACAACGAGTTCTCGACATAGGTCAGGCCAAACACCCCGCCCCACATCAGAATCGCGACGGCCGTGAGCCCCACCACCCAGATCAGGGCCAGACGCGCATCCCAGAAACGGCGCATGCCGCTGCAGATAATGACCGCGATCAAAATGATCGAGGCAATCAAGGGGCGCCATTGCTCGTCATACGGATACGTGCCGAACAAAATCAGGCGATGTTTCTCGACGATAAAGGCCCAGCACGCACCCGCAGCCTTACGGCATTCCTGCGCCGTCGGCGAGGTAAAGTCGGCCTGCAGGAATGCCCAGTCGACGAGCGCGGGCACCGCCAGAAACAGTATCCAGGCCGTCAGCACGGTGCCCAGAATGCTTAGCGGCGAAGAGAACAGTCGCTCTTTGAACCAGTGCCAGACGCCGACTTGATTCGAAGGCGGCGGTAGTCCTTCGCTGGGGATAGGCGTAGTCGTACTCATATCAACGCTCCACCAGCGCGATGCGCTTGTTGTACCAGTTCATGAAAATCGAGATCGACAAGCTGACCGTCAGGTAAGCCGCCATGATGATCAAGATCCCTTCGATCGCCTGCCCGGTCTGGTTCATCATGGTGTTGACCACCGAGACGATATCGGGATAGCCGATCGCCACCGCCAAGGAACTGTTCTTGGTCAGGTTCAAATACTGACTGGTCATCGGCGGGATGATGACGCGCAAGGCTTGCGGCAAAATCACCAGACGCAGCACGCGCGCGCGGCTCAGGCCCAGCGAGCCCGCGGCCTCCCATTGACCGCTATTGACCGCCTGGATACCCGAACGCACGACTTCCGCGATAAAGGCAGCCGTATAGATGACCAGCCCGGCCAGCAACGCAGCGAACTCCGGCGAGACGGTGATACCGCCCTGGAAGTTAAAGCCCTTGAGCTGCGGCACGTCCAGCGCCAGCGAAGCGCCGCTAAACACCCAGCCCAGGACCGGCAGCAGGATAAAGAGCCCCACCGCGACACGTCCTAACGGAAAGATCTGCCCGGTCGCTTCCTGTCGTTTCTTGCCCCAGTGCGCGACCAGGATGGTGGCAATCACGGCAAGCACCAGTCCGCCCAGAATCCAATCCATCGAATTGCCTTCCAGACCGGGTATTTTCAGGCCACGGTTGGAGATGAACACGCCAGGCAGCGGGTGATACGCCTGACGCGGCCCCGGCATGTTCTCGGTGATCAGCGCGTACCAGAAGAAAAGCTGCAGCAGCAACGGCACATTGCGCATCACCTCGACATAGACCGAGCAGACCTTGGCGACCAGCCAGTTCTTGGACAGGCGTCCAATGCCTATCAGCGTGCCCAGAATCGTAGCGAGGATGATGCCGAGCGCCGCCACGCGCAGCGTGTTCGTGATCCCAACCAGGATGGCGCGGCCATAGGTATCTGCCGGACTATAGTCAATGAGCGATTCACCAATGGCGAACCCCGCCTCGCGGTCCAGAAATCCAAAACCCGTGGAGATATTGCGTACCTGCAGGTTATGCAGAGTGTTGGATACCAGGAACCACACCGCCCATCCAACCAGAGCCAGCGCGACAACCTGATAGACCACGGCGCGCACGCCGGGATCGTTCCAGTTCAGGCGGCGCCGAGGCGCGCCGACTGGAGCTTTCGAATCGTTTGTCGTCATGAAAAGCTTCTACAGAAGTCAAAACAGGAATGGCCCGGGCAGTGCCGCAAGGCCACCTCACTCCTGCCGCCCGCATTGCGCGGGGGAATAAAGACAGGACGGGCTGACCCGTCCCGTCAGGCAGCAACGCTTAGCGGATGGGCCAGCCGTACATCAGGCCGCCGTCCTTATAGGTCGCGTTCAGGCCGCGCTCGAGCTTCATGGGGCTGTCCTTGCCCAGGGTGCGCTCGAAGCTTTCACCGTAGTTACCCACTTGCTTGATGATGTTGTAGGCCCACTTGTCATCCACGCCCAGGTTCTTGCCCATGCCCGGGGTCACGCCCAGGATGCGCTGCACGTTGGGATTGGGACTCTTGGTCATCTCGTCGACGTTTTTCGAGGTGATGCCGTATTCCTCGGCCTCGATCATCGCGTTCAGCGCCCAGCGAACCACGTTAAACCACTGCTCGTCGCCTTGGCGCACCATCGGGCCCAGCGGCTCTTTAGAGAAGTCCTCCGGCAAAATGATGTAGTTGTCGGGATTTTCCAGCGTCGTGCGGCTGGAGGCGAGCTGCGATTTATCGGTCGTAAGCGCGTCACAACGGCCAGCCGAGAACGCACGAATGATTTCGTCGTACTTGTCGATCACGACCGGTTTGAATTCGATCTTCTCGCCGCGGAACCAGTCCGCGAGGTTGAGTTCGGTGGTGGTGCCGGGCTGCACGCAAACAGTCGCGCCATCGAGTTCTTTCGCACTCTTGACGCCCAGATCCTTGTTAACCATGATGCCCTGGCTGTCGTAGTAGTTCACGCCAGTGCCGATCAGACCCAAGGTGGTGTCGCGCGTCAGCGTCTGCGTGGTGTTACGCGTCAGCACATCGACTTCACCAGACTGCAGCGCGGTAAAGCGTTGCTGGGTATTGAGCGGCGTGACTTTGAACTTGGTCGCGTCGTTGAACATGGCGGCGGCAACCGCACGGCACATGTCGACGTCGATCCCTTGCCATTGGCCCTTGCTGTCGGCCATGGAAAACCCGGAAATCCCGGTGGATACGCCGCATTGGACGAACCCTTTTTTCTTGACGCTATCGAATGTAGCGCCCGCATGAGCTGTTGCTGCAGTGGCAAATAATGCAGTGGCCACTGCGGCTAGTTTCAGTGCTTTCATCTGGATCTCCTGTATGGAACAACGCCCGAGTGCTGCAATTTTGCAACTCTAAGCATCGCCGGGATGGTAGCGGCTGCCGATATTCGGGGACATGGGGGAAATCCCTTGACAAGTTCCGTCAAAATAGGGGACAGAAAAAATATGCAACAGTCCCGTAAGAGGATTGAGACACACGGTACTATTGCGCTTACATCCTCTATTGCCGTCATGATCGAATTCCAGCACGTCTTCAAATCATATGGGCGCGGCCGCAATATCCTGGCCGACATCAATTTCCGCGTGACCGCCGGCGAATTCATTTTTGTGTCTGGCGCATCCGGCGCGGGGAAGTCCACCCTGCTCAAGCTGATAGGCGGTCTCGAGCCCGCCAGTCGCGGCTCGATCCAGGTCAATGGGCAGCGTCTGGATAAGCTATCCGCGCATGCCCGCCCTTATCTGCGACGGGCGGTTGGGGTAATTCTGCAAGACACCCATTTGCTCTACGATCGCAGCGCGCTGCAAAACGTCATGCTGCCGCTGGCTGTCACCGGTCAATCAAGCGGGCAGGCCAGCGCACGCGCGCGCGCCGCGCTCGATAAGGTCGGCCTGGCGGGCAAGGAGGACATGAACCCGATCGAGTTGTCGGGCGGCGAACAGCAGCGTCTGGCCATCGCCCGCGCCATTGTGAATCGCCCGGCGATTCTGATCGCGGACGAGCCCACCGCGAACCTGGACCTGGACACGGCACGGCGCATCATGAATGTGTTTCGCGACTTCAACCGGGTGGGCGTGACGACCCTGATCGCCTCGCATGATCAGGCCCTCATGGCGCAGTACGCCACGCGCACCCTGCGGCTCGAACCGGGCAAATTTTTCGATACGGGAGCACTCGCATGAAGTCCTGGTTGCGACTGCATCGTTATGCGCTGATGGTCACACTGCGGCGTCTGGCGGCGCAGCCGTTTTCGTCTTTGGCGAACCTGGTGGTGATGGCGCTGGCGCTGGCCTTGCCGCTATTGGGCGCTGCAATTCTGGTCTCGGCGCAGCCTGTGGCGCGTGAGTTATCAGTGACGCCTGAAGTCACGATTTATCTCACCACCACGGCCCCAGAGGGCGCCGCCACCGGCATTGCGCAGCGCATACGCGCCGAGCATGCAGAGCAGGTCCAGTCAGTGCGCGTCATTCCGCGCGACGAGGCGCTCGCCTCCTTGCGTAATGATCCTACCTGGGATCAGGCGTTGGCGGTTTTGCCTGGAAACCCCTTGCCGGACGCGGTGGTCGCCACCCTGACCGAGGGCGAGCGACTGGCCGAACGCGCCGATCAGCTCGCGCAAACTTGGGGTTCGTGGGAACATGTTGACATGGTGCAACTCGATAGCGCCTGGGTACAGCGGCTGGAGGCAATCCTGCGTTTTGCCCGCGTGGGGCTGATGTTCCTGGCGGCCTGCGTGGCGGCGGTGGTGCTGGCGGCGGTGTTCAATACCGTGCGCATGCAGGCGATGCTGCAGCGCGAAGAGATCGCCGTGGCCCGGTTGGTGGGGGCCACGGAATCGTTTGTGCGCAGGCCCTTTCTCTATCTGGGTGCGCTCTCTGGCGCCGTGGCCGCGTTGCTCGCCATTGGCGCTGCCGCACTGGCGCTGTCACCGCTGAATAACGCCCTGCAAGGGCTTGCGCGCAGCTATGGTGCCAGTTTCTCGCTGCATCTTCCCAGCTTGTCCGTTCTGGCGGTAGCAGTGGTGGGCACGGGCGTATTAGGCGCGTTGGCGGCGCGCTGGTCGGTGACGCGCAATACGCGTTTTTAACGGGGACGGTTCAATGGCGCCCGCCGCGGTGCGCCCCGATACGGAGCTCCTTCGGATCTGCGTGTTACATATATTAGTAACGGCTGCTTACGAAATGTGCAAGCGCTTGACTGGCGCGCGCGCCATTTCAACCTGTCGCTCACCGGTCTCGAAGCCGAGCGGTCTTCCAATGCGATAATCGCCGGCTATGGATTTCGCCCCCCGCATCGTCGCCTGGCAAGCCCGGCATGGACGCCATGGCCTGCCCTGGCAACACACGCAAGACCCCTATCGGATCTGGCTTTCCGAAGTCATGCTGCAGCAGACGCAGGTCTCGACAGTCATCCCGTACTACCTGCGCTTTCTTGAACGCTTCCCCGACGTCGCCGCCCTGGCCGCCGCCTCGCAAGAAGAGGTCATGCCGTACTGGGCCGGACTGGGCTACTACGCCCGGGCGCGCAACCTGCATCGCTGCGCGCAAACCATCATGAGCGACTGGAACGGGCGTTTCCCCCCCACCGCCGAACAGATTGCCACCCTGCCCGGCATCGGCCGGTCCACGGCGGCGGCGATTGCCGCCTTTGCCTATGGCGAGCGCTCGCCCATCATGGACGGCAACGTCAAACGCGTATTCACCCGACATTTCGGTGTTGAGGGCGACCCGTCGCGCAGGGAAGTCGAACAACGGCTGTGGGTGCTGGCAGAGGCGCAAGTCGCTGACGCCCCGGATCTGAACATGGCCGCCTATACCCAGGGCTTGATGGATCTGGGCGCCACGGTCTGTACGCGGGGCAAGCCGGACTGCGCGCGCTGCCCGGTGATGCAAACCTGTATCGCCTATCGCGACGCACGGCAGGCGGAATTGCCCACGCCCAAGGCGCGCAAGACGATCCCCGAACGCCAGACGGCGATGCTGGTCCTTCAACACGAAGGCGCCATCCTGCTGCAACAACGCCCCTCGCCAGGGATTTGGGGCGGCCTGTGGAGTTTGCCGGAATTCGATGCGGCGAGTGATCCAACGCAAGCCGCACGCCGCCTGGGGTGGGAACCGACACAGCGTTATGAACTGGCTGCGTTTGCCCACACCTTTACGCATTACCGCCTGCATATCAAACCCTGGTATGTGCCGGTACGCGCCGCCCCCACGCCAGGCGAACCAGGCGCGCCGCATCAATGGGTAAACCTTGCGCAGCTATCATCCTTGGCGCTGCCGGCGCCAATTCGCAAACTGCTTTTAGGCCTGCTCGAAGCCGGCCTGCCCGAATAGAAACCCTTTCACGCTGACTGATCGATCGAAGACGGAGACACTGCCAATGAAGACCCCGCACAACGCATTCAAAGCCGCGCTTGCCGCCAAGCAAGCGCAAATCGGCCTGTGGTTAGGTCTGGGCAGCCCTTATACGGCGGAAATTTGCGCGGGCGCGGGCTTTGACTGGCTACTGATCGATGGCGAGCATGGACCCAACGACACGCAAACCTTGCTGTCGCAACTACAGTCCATCGCCGCGTATCCGCATACGCACCCCATCGCGCGCATTCCCATGGGCCATGGCGAAATCGGCGAAATGCTGATCAAACAGTATCTGGATCTTGGCGCGCAAACCTTGCTCGTGCCCATGGTGGACACGCCCGAGCAAGCGGCCCGTATCGTAAGCGCAGCGCGCTACCCGCAAAACGATGGCAAAGGCGGCATACGCGGCATGGCCGGCGCGCGGGCCTCGATGTGGGGTCGGCGTACGGACTACTACCAGGAAGCGAACAATCAGCTGTGCTTGCTGCTGCAAGTGGAAACGCGCCAGGGCCTGGCGAATCTGGATGCCATTGCCGCCACCGAAGGCGTGGACGGCATTTTCATCGGCCCGGCGGATCTGTCGGCGTCGATGGGGCATGTCGGCAATTCCAGCCACCCGGAAGTCCAAGCCGCCATCGAAGACGCCATTGCCCGTATTCTCAAAGCCGGCAAGGCTCCCGGCATCCTGACCTCCAACGAAACGCTCGCTCGTAAATATCTGGAACTCGGTTGCACGTTCGTCGCCGTGGGGCTGGATACGGGCATCCTGGTGCAAGGCACCAGCGCGCTGGCGGCCCGTTATAAGACGGTGCAGAAGGTCGAGCAAGGCAACACGTATTGAGCGCTCCATGAACTGGGCGGGCTTCGCGCGGCTCGTTGCGCCGCGTACCGCTCTGCTCCGACAGTTTGCGTCCTACGTGGACATGGCGCGTGCGCGAGGCGGAGGTCAAGCGTTCTGCAACAGCATCACCAGCTTCAAATCCGGGTGCG
Organism: Bordetella sp. 15P40C-2; assembly: GCF_009763235.1. Classification (NCBI taxonomy): domain Bacteria; kingdom Pseudomonadati; phylum Pseudomonadota; class Betaproteobacteria; order Burkholderiales; family Alcaligenaceae; genus Bordetella; species Bordetella sp. 15P40C-2. The sequence goes on along the minus strand of NZ_WSJA01000026.1, from coordinate 46,891 downwards.
TGGCCAGTCGGAAGGTCGTTTGCTGATAGGCCAGCCTGCCATGGCGCGGATGCTGGAACTCTCGCAGACCGCCTTCGCGCTCGACCACGGCATGGCGCGTCCACCAGTGCGCGAACACCTCGCTTTCACGGTTGAGCTCGTCTAACAGCGTCAGCACATCCGGTTCATCCAGATGCGCGCCCGCATCGGCGCGGAATTCCGCCACCACGCGGCGCGCGCGCTGGTCCCAGTCCACGACAAGTTCGCGCGCGGCCGGATTCAGAAAGATATAACGCAGCAAATTGGGTTGGGCATCGCGCAACGGCCAATCGTCAAACAGGTCGTTCATCGGCACGTTGTGCACCAGCACGTTCCATGCGCGGTCGAGCACATAGGCGGGCGCCGTGATGGCATCCACGCATTCACGCAGCAGGCCGGGTGCCTCGCTATCCTCATCACGCGGGTGTTGCGGGTCCGCGCATTCGGCCAGCTCGAACAGATAGGCCCGCTCGGCGCGCGCCAACTGCAGCACGCCTGCAATGCGCGCCCACACCGCCGGCGAGACCGTGACCTCGCGTCCCTGCTCGATCCACGTATACCAAGTCACGCTGATGCCACACAGCTGCGCGACCTCTTCGCGCCGCAGACCGGGCGTGCGGCGCCGCATACCATCGGGCAGCCCCGCCATCTGCGGGGTAATCCGAGCACGCGCGGCGCGCACGAACTCCCCCAACGCCTGTCGGCGGCGGGTGGAACTGTCAGGCGAAGCGAGCAAGGCAGACCGGGAGGGGGGATTCATACCTTGGCAACAAGCGGAGCTAAATGATGAAGGTTCAAATCTTAACTCTCTCAATCGGGCCGAAGACAGCATGTTTATGTTGCGCTAAGTCCGATTTGCCATAAACCCCAGGCTTAAAAGCACCCTGTCAAACTGGTCGCGCTATTGTCGCAAACCGATTTATAGGTTTTCTTCAATATGCGTAACCTGCTGCATCAGATCGGTTTATTCGTCGCTGTCGGCTGCGCTGCATCGGCCACGCATTGGGCCATCGCCGTAGGCTGTGTGGAAGCGTTCGGCATGGCGCCATTGACGGCGAACCTGGCCGGATGGTTGGTGGCCTTTGTTGTTGCATTCAGCGGCCATCACAACTTCACCTTTCGACATGCCGCCGTGCCTTGGGCCATGGCGGCACGGCGCTTTTTCTTCGTTTCCGCGGCCTGCATCACGGCTAACCAGATCGCCTATGCCAGCTTGCTGCATGTCACCTCGATTCCGTATGACGTGTTGCTGGGGGCAGTCCTGGCAGGGATGGCGATGGTTACGTTCGTCATCAGCCGGTTATGGGCTTTCCGTGATGAAGCTCGTGCATGATCCATCCCACGGTCACGCTGCGGCGCCTGCGATGAAACCGGATCTCATCTCTCTGATCATCCCCTTCTACAACGAGGGGCGGGCCGTCGATCTTTTTTTCCAGGCCATCGACGAGGTCCTGGCCGCGCTGGATCAATACGAATTCGAGCTGGTGTGCGTCGACGATGGCAGCCGCGACGATACGCTGCATCGGCTCATCGCGCATGCGCACACTGACTCTCGCATTACGGTTGTCGAGCTCACGCGCAATTTCGGCAAAGAGGCCGCGATGACGGCGGGGATTCACCATGCCCGAGGCATCGCGGCCATTGTGCTGGATGCCGACTTGCAAGATCCGCCCGAGCTCATCGGGCAAATGCTGGCGACCTGGAAAAGCGAGAGCGCCGATATGGTGCTCGCACGCCGAGCCGATCGGACATGCGATGGCGCGCTTAAACGCCTGACGGCCAAGTGGTTCTATCGACTGCACAATCGCGTCGCGAACGTACAGATCCCTGAAAATGTCGGTGACTTTCGCTTGATGACTCGGCCCGTTCTTGATGCGCTAAAGGCATTGCCCGAACGGCAACGATTCATGAAGGGGCTGTTTGCCTGGGTCGGTTTCAAGACAGTCACCATCGACTACGTCAGACAAGGCCGCGCCGCCGGCACGACGAAATTCTCCGGCTGGAAACTATGGAATTTCGCGTTGGATGGCGTGAGCGCTTTTTCCACGATGCCCTTACGCGTCTGGACGTATCTGGGTGGGGTCGTGAGCTTGCTGACGGCGCTATATGCCCTGTATTACGTGACGCGCGTGCTAACGCAAGGCATCGACGTGCCGGGCTATGCGTCGCTCCTGATCGCGGTGTTGTTCTTTGGCGGCGTGCAGCTGGTGAGCGTCGGCATACTCGGCGAGTACATGGGCAGGATCCACGAAGAGGTCAAGCAAAGGCCGATCTATCTGGTACGGGCAATCCATCAACAACACGCGCTGTACGCCCATGAAACGCCAACCACTGCCCGCCACAGCGCCTCACACCTCGATGTCCATCCCGGGAATCACCATGAGTAGCCACAGACACGGGCGGCGATACGACTGCCCGAAAGCCTTTCTATGGGCGTTTGCGCTCTACTTCATCGCGATCATGCCCATTCTGCGCGCCGATCGTTATTACGTGGACGACATGGGGCGGGCGCTCACTGGGTATCTGGGATGGTCCGGCGATGGCCGCCCATTGGCCAACGTCTTTATGGAGGTCTTCAATCTCGGCACGCCGCTGACCGATATATCACCACTGCCGCAGATCGTCAGTATTGCCATCCTGGCCGCGCTGGCGGTGAGCGTGGCCCGGTATTTCCGGATTAATGGAACCATCCTGCCCGCGCTGGTTTTCGCGCCCATGGTGATCGGCCCGCTCTTCTTGGAGAACCTGTCCTATAAATTCGACGCGCTGACCATGACGCTGGCGGTCTTCCTGGCCTTGGTAACGGTGTTGAAAACGCGCGCCGACCTGACGGGCGCCCTGCTGGGCATACTCGGCCTGGTCGCGTCCCTGAGCCTGTATCAGCCGGCGTTTAATGTCTTTCTTGTATTCACGACGATACAGCTGGTCTATCTGCAGCGGCAAGACGCGCCCGTGCCTGTCTGGGCGGGCCTGTTGGTCATGCGGGTCGCACAGGCCCTCGCGGCGCTGATCCTCTACAAGCCACTGGCCACCTCCAGTATCAAGGGCGCCTATTCCGCGCGTCACAGTCAGCTTGCGCCGTTTAGCGACCTGCCGGCCGTGGTCGGCCGCAATGTCCTGCTGTTCTGGGACTATGTCACCGCGGCCTTGACGTCGATCTGGGGTCGTACGCTGCTCATCTGGATCGCTGCGGCCATCATCGTCGCGCTGGGGTTTTCGATCCGGTACATCATGCGTCATTGGGCGGGTCGGCCGGCGTGGCAGCGCCTATTGATGGTGGTGGCAGCGCTGGGCATCGTCCCGGCCTTGGTGATGACTTGTTGGGGGCCGATGCTGGCCCTGCTGCATCCGGTGCTGCTGCCACGCACCATGATTGGATTCGGCGCCTTGGCTGCCGGCGCCAGTCTGCTGATTGTGCTCGCCTTGCCCGCGCACCTGTCTCCCCGCTGGCGGGCAGGGATCGCGGCCGTCCCATTGCTTGGTCTGGTGCTTTTTTCCCACGTGTATGGCAACACGCTCAAGTTGCAAAAGGACCTGGAGGATTCGCTGGCCCGCCAGATCAGCGACGATCTGGCCGTCATCGCTGCCGAGCGCGAACTTCGGCAATTCACGATGATCGGTCACGCCTCGCGACCGGCGGTGGCGCGCAACAACATGAAAAAGTATCCGCTGCTGCGCGTACTGGTGCCAGTGCATCTCAGGGACGAATGGGGATGGCCGGTCGATCAGCTCCAGCACTTTGGCCTTACCGTCACGATGGCCAAAGAGCCGGAACGGCCCGAGCTCATCAAACACGTCTGCCATGACGATGCTCAACCGATCGTGCGACGTGGCAGCTATCGGGTCTATGCTGCCGATGATCTAGCCGTCGTCGTACTGGGTGATGCAAGGTGCGAGGCGCCTTAGTGATACACAGTACATGCCGCCGTAGTTAGTAATGCCCGATCCGGGCACCCTAGGTCAGACGTTCGATACCGCCTCGGGTGACGCCTCAGCGTCACCCGCGTCTTTCGTTGCGCGCGCCTGAAGGGGCTTCCTGCCTGTGCGCCTACCCAAGATTACTCGCCAAGGTACGCCGCACGTCTGCTTCGCTACGGCCGCTGCGCGCGACGTAGTCGGCGAGTTGGTCCTCGCCTATCGTACCGACATTGAAGTACTGCGACTGCGGATGGCTGAAGTAGAACCCGGATACGCTGGAAGCCGGGAACATCGCGTAGCTGTCGGTGAGCATCATGCCGATATCATTACCGTCCAACACCTCGAACATATCGGTTTTCACCACGTGTTCGGGGCATGCCGGGTAACCCGGCGCCGGGCGAATACCCACGTACTTCTCGGCGATCATGTCATCGTTGGATAATGCCTCGTCGGGCGCATAGCCCCACAGATCCTGACGCACGCGCGCGTGCAAGCATTCCGCGAAGGCCTCGGCCAGTCGATCGGCCAGCGACTTGAGCATGATGCTGGAATAGTCGTCCATCGCGGCCTGGAATTCCGCCTCTTTCTTCTCGATGCCCAGACCGGCGGTCACGGCGAACATGCCGATGTAATCGGCCACGCCGCTGGATTTAGGCGCAATGAAGTCAGCGAGACACTTATTGCTCACGCCCTCGCGCTTGGCGCCTTGCTGGCGCACATTGCGATAGGTGAACAATACCTCGGTGCGCGATTCGTCGGTATAGATCTCGATGTCGTCATCATTGACGGTGTTGGCCGGGTAGAACGCCACCGCGCCGTTGGCGGTGAGCCAGCGGCCTTCGATGATGCGCTTAAGCATGGCTTGCCCGTCGGCATAGACCTTTTTCGCCTGCTCGCCGACGACCTTGTCTTCCAGAATGGCCGGGAATTGGCCGAACAGACTCCAGGTCTGGAAAAACGGCGTCCAGTCCACGTACTTCGCGATCTCGGCCAAGTCATAGCTCTTGAACGCGCGCCGGCCGATGAATTTGGGGCGCGGCGGCGTGTAGTTGGCCCAATCGATTTGCGGTCGTGCCGCGCGCGCATCCGCCAACGAAATCAGCGGCGTGGCCTTGCGATTGGCATGGCGGCGACGGACCTCCTCGTATTCTTGCGCGATCTCGTCGATGTAGGCTTGCGCCTGATCGGACACGAGGTTCGCCGCCACGCCCACGGCGCGGCTCGCGTCGGGCGTGTAGATCACCGGGCCGTCGTAGTTCGGCGCGATCTTCACGGCAGTGTGGACACGGCTGGTGGTCGCCCCGCCGATCATCAACGGAATCTTGCGATCGCGGAAATACGGGTCACGCTGCATTTCCGAGGCCACGTAGGCCATCTCTTCCAAGCTCGGCGTAATCAGGCCGGACAGACCCACGATATCGGCCTCTTCTTCCTTGGCCTTTTGCAGGATCTGAGCGCACGGCACCATCACGCCCATGTTCACGACTTCGAAGTTATTACATTGCAGCACGACCGAGACGATGTTCTTGCCGATATCGTGCACATCGCCCTTCACAGTGGCGATCACCATCTTGCCCTTGGCGCGCACATCGCCGCCCGCGGCCGCGATCTGGCGTTTCTCTTCCTCGATGAAAGGAATCAAGTGCGCCACGGCCTGCTTCATCACGCGCGCGGACTTCACGACCTGGGGCAGGAACATCTTGCCGGCGCCGAACAGGTCGCCCACGATATTCATGCCGTCCATCAACGGCCCTTCGATCACCTCGATCGGGCGGCCACCGGCGGCGGCGATTTCCTGACGGACTTCCTCGGTGTCTTCGACGATGAACGTCGTGATGCCGTGGACCAAGGCGTGCGACAAGCGCTCGCGTACCGGCGCGGCGCGCCAGGCGAGGTCTTCTTCCTTCTTCGCGCCCGAGCCTTTGACCGAATCGGCGAACTGCACCAGACGCTCGGTCGGCGTGCGCTCGTCGCTGGGGTCGGTTTTACCCACGGGCTCGGCACGATCGAGAATGACGTCTTCGACCAGATCGCGCAGCGTCGGATCCAGGTCCGCATACACGCCCAGCTGACCGGCGTTGACGATACCCATCGTCAGGCCTTCGCGGATGGCGTAGTAGAGGAACACCGTGTGAATGGCCTCGCGCATCGGCTCGTTGCCACGGAACGAGAAGCTGACGTTCGAGATCCCGCCGGAGATCCGCGCGTAAGGCAGGTTCTGGCGAATCCAACGCGTGCCCTCGATGAAGTCCATCGCGTAGTGATTGTGCTCGTCGATGCCCGTGGCGACAGCGAACACGTTGGGATCGAAGATGATGTCTTCCGGCGGGAAGTTTTCTTCTTCGACCAGAATCTTGTAGGCGCGCCCGCAGATTTCCTGACGACGGGCGAGCGTGTCGGCCTGCCCTTGTTCATCAAAGGCCATCACGACCACGGCAGCACCGTAACGGCGGCACAGACGCGCATGCTCGCGGAAGGCCTCGACGCCCTCTTTCATCGAGATCGAGTTGACCACGGGCTTGCCCTGCACGCATTTCAGACCTGCTTCGATCACTTCCCATTTCGAGCTGTCGATCATGAGGGGCACGCGGGCGATATCGGGCTCGGATGCGATCAGATTCAGGAACCGATGCATGCACGCCACCGAATCGAGCATGGCTTCGTCCATGTTCACATCGATGATCTGCGCGCCGTTCTCGACCTGCTGGCGCGCGACCGCCAGGGCCTCGTCGTACTTTTCTTCGCGAATCAGGCGGGCGAACATTTTGCTGCCCGTCACGTTGGTGCGTTCGCCGACGTTGACGAAGAGGGAGTCTTCGTCGATGTTCAGCGGCTCCAGGCCAGACAGGCGGGTTTTCACCGGCACATCGGGCACCACACGCGGCGTCAAGGTCTGTACTTTTTCGGCAATCGCGCGAATATGGTCGGGCGTGGTGCCGCAGCATCCGCCCGCCATGTTGACCAGACCGGCGCGCGCGAACTCTTCCAGTAGCCCCGAGGTGTCGGCCGGCGACTCGTCAAAGCCGGTCTCGGCCATCGGATTAGGCAAACCTGCGTTGGGATACACGCACACATAGGTGTCGCAGATCTTGGACAGTTCCGCCACATACGGACGCATCAGCGCCGCGCCCAGCGCGCAGTTCAGGCCGATCGTGATGGGGCGCGCATGGCGCACGGAGTTCCAGAACGCCTCGACCGTCTGGCCCGACAAAATGCGGCCCGACGCATCGGTCACCGTGCCGGAGATCATGACGGGCAAACGGATACCGCGTTCTTCGAACACCGATTCGACGGCGAAAATCGCGGCCTTGGCGTTCAGCGTGTCAAAAATGGTTTCGATCAGCACAAGGTCAATGCCGCCATCGAGCAGCCCATTGAGCTGTTCGACATACGCGATGCGCAGCTCGTCAAACGTAATGTTGCGCGCGCCCGGATCATTCACATCGGGCGAAATCGACGCGGTCTTCGGTTGCGGACCCAACGCACCCGCGACAAAGCGCGGGCGCTCCGGTGTGCTGTACGCGTCACAGGCCGCGCGCGCGAGTTTGGCGGATTCCAGATTCAGCTCATAAGCCAGCCCGGGCAAGTCATAGTCGCCCTGCGCAATCGAGGTTGCGCCGAAAGTATTGGTCTCGATGACATCGGCGCCGGCTTCCAGATATTGACGATGGATTTCGTCAATGATGTCCGGACGCACCAACGACAGCAGTTCGTTATCGCCCTTCAAGTCCTTGGGATGATCGGCGAAGCGTTGACCACGGAAATCGGCCTCGCCCAGCTTATAGCGCTGGATCATGGTGCCCATAGCACCATCCAGAATCAGGATGCGCTGACCAAGCAGGCGGGCGAAATCGCCGCCTCGGGTATAGGACGAAGGCGGATAAGGCAGACGGGGATACGACACGGGGTTATCTCGAAATGGCGAAAAAGGCAGGAACTGCCCGAAAACCGACACTTGATGGTAACAAAACGGCTGAGTTCCTGTCTCCGGATGCTACAGTTGCGCCCCGAACAGGTGCTTCGGGCGCAACACGCGCGCCGAAGGTAAACGGGAAACAGGAAGACGCTCGACGCGTCCAGCCTGTGCTGCCCCCGCAACGGTCCCCATGTCGCCTGATGACATGGCAGCCCGATACCGGCCAGTTCGACTAGCGGGACGCGAGATCGCGCCCCATTCCCGAGAACGACGTGCGGGGTCGCGCGTCATACCGAGGTTTATTTCATGAACGCCCGCCTTATCCGGCGCGCCAGTTTGTTCGTGTGGGCCATGCCCACGCTGGCCGCCGCGCAATCTGTTTCCTCCGAAACTCATCCCTCCTCCACCGTGCCCGAGTTGGGTAGTGTCACAGTCACCGCGTCACGCGTGCCCGTGGCCAACGACGACCAGCCAGTGCAAGTTTCCGTCCTCACCGAGGATCAAATCCGCCGCAGCAGCGCCACCACGGTGCAGGAACTGCTATCGACGCAGACCGGCATCCATACGATAGACAGCACGGGCGCGGCCGATCAAGCCATGGTGGACATGCGCGGCTTTGGTCTGGCCGGCAGCGGTAACACGCTGATCTTGATCGACGGTGTGCCACAGAACAATAACGACCTCTCCACGCCGGTACTGGGCGCCGTGCCCTTGTCGCGCATTGAGCGCATCGAAATCGTGCGCGGCAGCGGCTCGGTTCAATATGGCGGCGGCACAACGGGCGGCGTGATCAACATCTTGACCAAGCGCGGCTCGGCCGACGGCGAACCCGTCGCGGCCAGCGTGACTGGCTCGGTGGGCAGCCACCAGCGGCGTCAGGCGGATGCGGCGTTCAGCCTGCAAAATGAACACATCACCGTGGACGCCTACGGCCAGAGCCTGCGCACCGACAACTACCGCGACAACAATCGCGAGCAGCGCGACAGCGGCGGCGGCAGCATCACCTTTCGCCACGACAACGGCCAGATCCGGCTGTATGCGCGCACGATGCACCAGAAACTCGGCCTGCCCGGCCCACGCCTGGTCGACCCGGCAGCAGGCATCAATCAATACCGCGACGACCCGCGCGGCACGTCCACGCCCGACGACTATGTGAATACCCAGACCGACGCGTTTGGCATTCAGGTCGAACAGCGTATCGGTGCGGGCATGCTGTACGCGGAAATGAATCAGCGCGACAAGACGTTGCACGGGTTCACCGGCAGCGCCTATGGCGATATCTGGCGCGATCAGGATCTGGACGAGAAGACCGCTAGCCTGCGCTATCTGCTGCCGATTGCCGAAAAGCACGCGTTGATTGTGGGCGCCGATATGCTCGACAGCGACCTGGACGCATCGAATACGTATTCTTCATCGCCTCTGGCCGACGCCTGGCGCGCGAAACAGCGGCGGCGCGGGGTGTTCGCCGAAGTCCAGGTTCAGGCCACCGAAACCACCCGAATCACGCTGGGCGGACGCCGTCAGTATGCCAATGACGATCTGAAAACGCTGTCCGGCTACGGCGGCAATGCCGACGTGACCCGCCGTCTGGGCGCATGGCAGCTGGCGCTGCGGCAAGAACTGGGCGCGGGCTTCAGCTTCTACGGCAAGGCTGGCCGTAGCTTCCGCTTCGCGAATTCCGACGAGACGCTGTATGTCAGCACGCCGCTACAGCCGCAAACCTCAATGGACAAGGAGCTGGGCATACTCTGGCGCTCCGAGGCTTCCAGCGCCCGTCTGACCTGGTTCCGCTACGACCTGACCAACGAGATCCAGTACAACCCCCTGACGTTTTCGAACGTCAACCTGGATCCGACCCGCCGCCAGGGCATTGAACTCGAGGGCGAGCATCAGCTGACGCCTTCCGTCAGTCTGAATGGCAACCTGAGCTGGACGCAGGCCACGTTCCGGTCCGGTACGGCCAATGGCGTTAACCTGACGGGTAACACCGTCCCATTGGTGCCGAAATGGATGGCGAATGTGGGTGCGACGTGGCGGCCGACGGATAAACTGTTCCTCAGTCTGGCGGGCCAATACGTGGGCAAAGCGCGTATGGATAACGATCAGGCCAACCAGTTCGATCATCAACTGGATGATTACTTCCTCGTTAACGGCAAGGTCGGGTATGCCTTCAACAAACATGTCTCTGGCACATTGGCCGTCAACAATCTGTTTGATCGGGAATATGCGACCTATGGCATACGATCGGGCAGCACGGGCGGCAGCGGGTCGTACTACCTGTATCCGGCGTCTGGGCGCACCGTGCTGGCGTCCGTGACGCTGCGCTACTGATGTCGGGACTGCGTCACGCAGCTCCGCGAAGGCATGCACGCTGGTTCGCACTGACGTGCGCGCTCTTTGCCGGGGGTGCCCTGTCCGCGCCCATCGTCGCACCGTCTGGCGCCGTGCCGGCTACCGCCGACGCGACCATTGCGGTACGCGACGATCAGGGCCGCGAGGTCGTGCTGGCGCGTCCCGCGCGGCGCGCGCTGACTGCCGCTCCGCACGCAACAGAGTTGGTCTATGCCGCCGGTGCGGGCGACTTTCTCGTCGGCACGGCGCAAGGCAGCAACTACCCCGATGCGGCGCGCTCGCTGCCAGGCATCGGCACGACCTTGGGGCCAAATCTGGAGATCGCGATGACGCTGCGTCCGGATCTGCTCATCGCTTGGCAGCCCCTGACTCCCGACCGGCTGGGCGATCTGATGCTGCGCCTGAACGTACCGGTCTATTACAGCGATCCTCGCACACTGGCCGCCATCCCCGACGCGGTGGAAACCCTGGGTCGGCTGTTCGGAACGGAATCGAGGGCCTCGGCCGCAGCGCAAGGCATGCGCGCACGGCTCGCGACTCTGACGACCCGCTATGCCCAACGCAAACCGGTACGGGTATTTATTGAGGCCGGCGCGCAGCCGCTATACACGGTGAATCGCGAAAGCATCATCAACGACGCCATCCGGATCTGCGGCGGCGTCAATGTATTCGCGGATGCCGATTTGCTAGCACCGCAGATTTCACTGGAAAGCGTACTTGCCGCCCGACCCGACGCAGTGATAACGAGCGCGATCCATCCTGAAGAGGCCCACGAAAACTTGCGCGCCTGGCAAGCGCGCGGCCTGCCCGCCGCGCAACGTGGCCACGTCTACACACTGGACGCCGACGCCCTGTATCGCCCCGGCCCGCGCCTGATCGATGTAACCGAGCAGCTCTGCGCACACCTGGATAAAATCCGTCACTCCGTAGAATAAAGAAGCCCGCTGCGATTATCATGGTCGTTTCGCCGAGGGTCGTAGACCCGGCGGCCCGCCTTTCAAAATCAGCACGCATCACAATGACGACTCAAGACACTCTGACTATTGCAGGACGCGACTATCAGTCCCGCCTTCTGGTAGGCACCGGCAAGTACAAGGATTTCGAACAGACGCGCGCCGCGCTCGACGCGAGCGGCGCGGAAATCGTCACGGTAGCCATCCGCCGTACCAATATTGGCCAGAATCCGGACGAACCCAGCCTGCTGGACTACGTGCCCACGTCGAAATTCACGTTGCTGCCCAACACCGCCGGCTGCTATACCGCCGACGATGCCGTGCGCACGCTGCGTCTAGCGCGCGAGCTGCTCGACGGCCACGATCTGGTGAAGCTCGAAGTGCTGGGCGACTCGCACACCCTGTTTCCCAACATGCCGGAAACGCTGGCCGCCGCCAAAACGCTGGTCAATGATGGCTTCAAGGTGATGGTGTATTGCACCGACGACCCCATTCAATGCCGCATGCTCGAAGACATCGGCGTGGTCGCCGTCATGCCCTTGGCGTCGCTGATCGGCTCCGGTATGGGCATTCTGAATCCGTGGAATCTGCGCCTCATCATCGATCAGGCCCACGTGCCCGTGCTGGTGGATGCCGGTGTCGGCACCGCCTCGGATGCGGCCATCGCGATGGAATTGGGCTGCGACGGCGTGTTGATGAACACCGCCATCGCCGCCGCCCAGGACCCGGTCCTGATGGCGCGCGCCATGAAAAACGCCGTGCAAGCCGGCCGTGACGCTTTCCGCGCCGGCCGCATGCCGCGCAAACTGTATAGCGGCGCGCCCAGCTCGCCCACCGAAGGTCTGATCACCGCCGCCCCGGCCAACGTACGATGATTCCCGTGCAGGCAACGTCCTCGGGGACGCGTCAGATCCCCAATGCGCTGAGCATCGCCGGGGTCGATCCGTCTGGCGGCGCGGGCGTGCTGGCCGACGTCAAGGCCATGAGCGCGCTGGGCGCCTACGGCTGTGCGGTCGTGGCCGCGCTCACCGCGCAAAACACCCAGGGCGTAACAGCGATTTCGCCCGTCTCGCCCGCGTTTGTCGGCCAGCAGATCGACACCGTGTTTGCGGACCTGCGCATCGATGCGGTCAAGATTGGCATGCTTGGTCAACAGCCGGTCACGCTGGTCGTGGCGGAAAAGCTGGCCAAATGGCAGCCGGCGCATGTGGTGCTGGACCCCGTCATGGTGGCCAAAAGCGGCGATCATCTGCTCGAACGCGATGCCGTCGGCGCGCTGCGCGAGGCGCTGCTGCCGCAGGCGACCATGCTCACGCCCAATCTGCCCGAGGCCGGCGTGCTGCTGGACGAGCGGCCCGTCGAAACCATCAAGGAAATGCGCCGCGTGGCCGAACGCCTGCGCCGCATCATGGCCTATGATGGCCAGCGCTGGGTCTTTCTGAAAGGCGGTCACCTGCCCGGCGACGATACCGTGGACTTGCTGCACGACGGCGATCGCATGATCGAGTTGCCCGGTCAGCGCATCCCGACGCGCAACACCCACGGCACCGGCTGCACCTTGTCCGCCGCGCTGGCGGCCCTGCTGCCGCAGTTCGACGATGTCCCCGAAGCCGCCCGGCGCGCCAAGGCCTATCTGGCCGAGGCGATTCGCCATGCGGACCGGCTGCAGGTCGGCTCAGGCCACGGCCCGACGCACCATTTCCATGCGTGGTGGTGAGCCGGCCGTGACCAAACACGCGCGCGGGCATTGTGATGTGCCCACGTTTACACCGAATCAGTACAATGCCCGCTGGTTCTTCCTGAATTCTTCTTCGCTGTCATGAACGCTTCGACCCTGCCTGATGTAGAAAAAGCCCGCTTCAACATGGTGGAGCAGCAAATCCGCCCCTGGGATGTGCTCGATCCCAAGGTGCTCGACGCGCTGTTCGTTGTGCGTCGCGAGCAATTCGTGCCTCCGGCACTGCGCGCGCTGGCGTTTTCTGATCTGGAAATCCCGCTGGAAATCGGCTCGACCAATACGCGCCAGAACATGCTGGCGCCCAAGATCGAAGCCCGTCTGGCACAGGAACTGCAATTGACGCCGACGGACTGTGTGCTGGAAATCGGCACGGGCTCCGGCTATCAAGCCGCGCTCCTGGCTCATCTGGCTCAGCAAGTCACCTCGGTCGAGATCGATAACCGTCTGGTCGCGTTCGCGCAAAGCAATCTGCAGGCGAACAACGTCACCAACGTTAAAGTCGAAACCGGCGACGGCCGCAACGGCTGGGGCACCACCGAATACGACGCCATCCTGGTCACCGGTTCCGTACCCGTGGTCCCGGACGCGCTGAAGTACCAGCTGCGCGTGGGCGGCCGCCTGGTGGTGATCGTGGGTCAAGCCCCGATCATGACCGCCTGTCGAATCACCCGCACTACCGCCGCCACATTCGAGACGGTCAACCTGTTCGAAACCGTGGTCAAGCCGTTGCGCGGGACCACTGTGTCGCACTTCAAGTTCTGACCCGCCTCCATGCGCGCCCGACGGATTGCGACGGCGCTGAGCCTGGCGCTAAGCGCCGGGTGGAGCCTGCCGGCCCATGCGGCCCAGGATCTTTGGCAAACATGGCAAGCTGCGCTAGCCAACGATCCGGTGTATGCGGCGGCGCGCGCGCAGTATCGCGCTTCGATTGAACAGCTGCCCCAGGCGCGCGCCGGCTTGCTGCCGGCCGTCAGCGCCGAGGTGGGCCTGATGTATCAGGACACGCGGGCGACCAACAATCTGTCGCAGCGAGTGCGGGACGACACCTACGCGCCCTGGCAGCTGGTGCTGACGCAACCGCTTTACGACTGGTCGCGCTGGCAGCGTTACGAACAAGCCAAACTCGGCGTGGCCGATGCGGAACTGGCGCTGCAGCAGGCCTATCAGGACCTGCTATTGCGCGTGTCGGATGCGTATTTCGGCATCCTGGCCGCCGAAGACGCCCTGACGGCGACCGAGGGCGAAAAAGCCTCCGTCGCGGCCCAACTAGAGGCCGCGAAACGCAATTTCGAACTGGGCACGGCGACCATTACCGACACCTATGAGGCCCAAGCCCGCTACGATCTGGTCGTGGCGGAAGAGCTCCGGTTACAGCACCAGCTGACCGTGCTGCGCGGCGAACTGACGCAGATTATTGGTCAACCGCCCGAAGCACTGGCCGAATTGCCGGCGGATATTGCGCTACCCGCACCACAGCCCGCGCGCCAGGAAGACTGGACCACGCAAGCCGAAGCGGCCAGCCTTGCCGTCGCGCGTGCCCAGCTGCAAACCCAAATCGCGCAACGCGAAATTCAAATCGCGCGCGCGGGCCACTACCCCACGCTGAGCCTGCAGGCCTCCAGCGGCCGCGCCAGCAACGCCAACCGCCAAACGGCAGGCAGTCGCGCTGCCGACAGTTCGGTGGGCGTCGTGTTGTCGGTGCCGATTTATTCCGGTGGCGGCGTGTCTTCGCAGGTCACCGAGCGTGTGCAACTCGAACAGCGTGCTCGCAGCGAATACCTGGCGGCCCGCCGTCAGGCCGCGCAGTCCGCGCGCCAGTATTACACCGGCGTGCTGTCCGGTCTGGCACGCGTGCGCGCGCTCGAAGCCGGCGTGAAGTCCAGCCGCGCCGCAGTGCAAGCGAACGAAACGGGCTACGAACTGGGAGTGCGGATCAACCTGGACGTACTGGCCTCGCAGCAACAGCTCTACGCCACCCAGCGCGATCTCGCGCAGGCACGCTATACGGCGTTATTAGACGGACTACGACTCAAGGCCGCGGGCGGCATTTTGTCTGAAGCCGATCTGGAAACCATCAACCGGCTGCTACGCCTGCCGCGTCGTTGAACAGACATGCGGCCAGCAGTCGTCGCCAATCACGACACGCCGCGGATCTTCTTTACCAATGACGTCGTGGAGCGTTGAAACTCAAAGGGAATCGCCACTGCGCGGCCACCCCAGGTCTTCACCAGCGCCGTCTCCGGCAGCGTTTCCATGTCGTAATCCCCGCCCTTGACGATCAGATCGGGACGCAGCTCGCCGATGAGTTCGACTGGCGTGTCTTCATGAAACGTGGTGACCACGGACACGCAACCCAACGCAGCCAGCAAGGCCGCACGGTCTTCTTCTCGATTCAGCGGCCGGTCGTCGCCCTTGCCCAGGCGGCGCACAGACTCGTCCGTGTTGATCGCCACGATCAGCGTCGCGCCCAACTGAGCGGCCTGATCCAGGTAAGTCGCATGCCCTCGATGCAGAATATCGAAGACCCCATTGGTAAAAACCAAGGGACGCGGCAAGTCACCGCGAGCCACGGCCGCAGCGCAGGCCTCGCGGGTGAGGATTTTGGATTCGAAACGGGCGGATGACATGGCGCGATTGTACGCTGAGGCGCAGCTCACCAAGACGATCGGTTGCCGCAGCCCACGTGTACGCCGTAGACGATTCGGGCGTTATGGGGCGGCCTATGCGCGGAATGCCTGACAGACTCTACCGGCCTGCCCCAAAGCACCAAATCGTTCCTTATGCCCCGACCGGCACGATAATCGGCCGCGGCTCGCGCGCGGAGATCAGATTCGAGACCTCCTTGCGGTAGCGGCTCAGATCCTTGACCGTGTCAAAGCTCCTGCCCAGCAGCTTGGACAGAATGTGCAGAATGCGCGATGCGACTTTGCCTTCCCACACATCGTCGAACCGGATCTGCGAGTCCAGCCAGTTTTCCAGCCAGCCCGGCTCGGGCAGTCGCGACTGCACCGTATCGTTGGGAAACAGGTCCTTGTTCACGTGCAGATTGGTCGGGTGCATGGCCTGCGATGTCCGACCCGCCGAGGCCATCAAGACCCCGATCTTGGAGAAGGACAAGCGGGCCTGCTCGCTGGTCTGCTCGCCACGGTCATGCAGCGCGCGGCGCATGTACTGCAGATACGCGCCAGCATGGCGCGCCTCGTCGCGAGAGATCGTGCGATAGATCTCGCGGATCACGGGCTCGGTGTGCCATTCGGCGGCGCGACGATACCAGTGGTTCAGACGAATCTCGCCGCAGAAATGCAGCATCAACGTATCGAGCTCGGGCGCCGGGTCGAACTCGAAACGGATCTTGTGCAGCTCCTCTTCGGTGGGCACCAGCTCCGGGCAGAACCGGCGCAGGTATTCCATCAACACCAACGAGTGCTTTTGTTCTTCGAAAAACCAGACCGACATAAACGCGCAGAAATCGCTGTCTTCGCGGTTGTCGCGCAAGAACATCTCCGTCGCGGGCAGCGCGGCCCACTCGGTGATGGCGTTCATCTTGATGGTGTAGGCCTGTTCGTCCGACAGCTTGCTGCGATCGAATTCGTGCCAGGGGATATCGCTCGCCATGTTCCAGCGCACGGCTTCCATGGTCTTGAAAAGTTCAGGATAAAGCATGTTTTGGCCCTATGTATTCCCGCTCGGGGCGCCTCTGTAGGTAAACGCCGTGTCATCACGGCTCAGTCGCTGTGCGCACATCACGCAAGCGTGTTTATCGCTGTCGCATGCGAAACTGCCGTGACACTGCACGACAGATTCATGACCGCACACTAACAACTGGTCAGCGAGTCAGCGCCCAAAGGGCCACTCCCACTGCAACCGCCAGCACCGCCGTCAAGGCGACCAACAAGCGATTGTTCTGCTCCTGCGCCTGGCGCAACCGGGTCATTTCCGCGAGCAGGTACGGCGATGTGTCAGGACGACTCAAGCGCTCGTACATCAAACGTGGCAAGGCCGGCAGCGTCTGTGACCATTGGGTTGCTTCCTTGGTCAAGGTTTGCCGCAAGCCTTCCAAACCGATGCGTCGCCGCATCCAGTTCTCAAGATAAGGTTTCGCCGTTTTCCAGAGATCGAGGTTCGGGTCCAATTGCCGGCCCAGCCCTTCGACGTTCAACAAGGTCTTTTGCAGCAGCACGAGCTGCGGCTGAATTTCCACGTTGAAACGGCGCGAGGTTTGGAACAGACGCAATAGCACCTGACCTAACGAGATCTCCGACAACGGTCGGTCGAAATAAGGTTCGCATACGGCGCGCACCGCACCCTCGAGTTCTTCTTCGCGCGTATCGGCTGGCACCCAGCCAGACTCGATATGCAGCTGCGCCACGCGACGATAATCGCGATGGAAAAACGCGAGGAAATTCTGCGCGAGGTAGTTCTTGTCGAACTCCGACAGCGAACCGACGATGCCGAAATCCAGGGCGATATATCGACCCAGCGTCTCGGGCTGGTCCGATACATAGATGTTGCCCGGGTGCATATCGGCGTGGAAAAAGCCATCCGAAAACACCTGACTGAAAAAGATATCCACGCCGCTGCGCGCCAGTTTCGGAATATCGATGCCGGCCGCGCGCAACCGATCCACCTGCCCCACCGGAATGCCATACATGCGCTGCATGGTGAACACGGTGGAGGTCGTGAATTCCCAGATCACTTCCGGCACAATCAGCCAATCGCCACGCCCGGAGGCCGCGTCGAAATTGCGGCGCAACTGACTGCAATTGGACGCCTCGCGCACCAGGTCGAGCTCGTCATGCAGATAGTTATCGAACTCGGCGACCACCTCGCGCGGCTTGAGCCGACGGCCATCGGGACCTGTGCGCTCGATGATGCGCGCGACCCAGTGCAATAGCGCCAGATCCCGCTCGATCGCCTCGCGCATGCCAGGACGCAGCACCTTGACGGCAACCTCGCGACCGTCGTGCAGCACCGCGAAGTGCACCTGCGCAATGGATGCGGATGCGACCGGATCCACCTCGAAATGCGCAAACAGCTGCGCGGGCGGCGCCCCTAATGCGGCCTCGATGCAGGCGGCAGCCTGAGCCGACGGAAACGGCGCCACGCGGTCTTGGAGCAAGGCCAGCTCGTTGGCGATATCGGCGGGGATCAAGTCGCGCCGCGTCGACAGCATCTGCCCGAACTTCACGAAGATCGGGCCCAACGATTCCAACGCACGGCGCAGTCGCAGTCCACGCGGGGCTTTGGGGCGGCGTCCCAACCGCAAGGTCCAACGCAACGTGCGGGCGAGCGGATGATTCAAACTCGATAACGCGAGGTCGTCCAGACCATACCGGTACGCCACGCCCAAAATACGCAGAATATGCAGAAAACTAAACATCGTCACCCGCCCCGTTGGCCGTCGAGTCGCGCCAGACGCGCTTCCAAGACAGCCGCCTGCCTGGCGACCTGTTCGCGTTGCTGGTCAAGCTCGGCCAAATCCAGCCGCCACTGTGCCAGTAACGGCGCGCCAGCCAGGGCGCCGCTTTCTTCGGCCAGGTATTCGGATACGTTGCGCCCCAGGCTCGTCACCGCCGCGCGTGCGCTCTCGCTCAAGACGCGCGCACCCGCCATCATCCGTGTCGCGGGGATATCCCCCACCAGACGCGATAACTCGTCCTCCGGATCCCAGCGCAGCTTTTCAGCCAGCTCGGCCACCACGCGGGCCAAGCCAGCATCGCCCTCGATGTGCGTGGCCTCGACCACATCGGGCTTTTTTTGCCCGGGTAACAGGCCCAGCGGATTGAACTTCGCCGGGTCCACGGTCAGGGTGACATCCGGCACCACTGCCGCATCCGCCTGATCCGCATACCCTTCGCTATTGATGGCCAGTCCGGTGACAAAGCCGCCCAATGCAAAGCGTACCGTCTTGCCCGCGTGGCGTGCCAGACGTTCACGCGCCCAGTCTTCGCGCGACAGCAAACGGTTCAGCGTACGGACGGCGACCTGCGACGGAGTAGGCAGTAGAGAAAAAGGCAGCATTGTCTGAAGCGGGCTCACGAAGGTGCAACGCCTGAAAAACAGAGATACCCGCAGTTTACCGGGTCGGCGACTTCATGCCTCGAATCGGACGGATCGCCGCAAAAAATAAGGAGGGCGCCGCCATGGCGGCGCCCCCCGTGGAAGGCTAGAGAATATTCGGGCAGCAGCATGGCCATGCCCTAGCAATTGCCATTCCCAGCGTGGGCCGTGCATCGCGCATCGACCCACTCGCGCAACCGATCAGCTCGCGTATTCCACCGGAATCTGCTGAATGCCAGCCAGCAGCCAGCCGCCTTGTTGGGGCTTGAACAGGTTCCAGACCTCTTCGAAGCGGAACGCCTCGGTGCCCGGCGCCTCGCGCAGCATGCCAGAGAAGCGCACGCTCGCCAGATGGCCGTCGGACACGGTCTCGATACCGAGCAATTCGGCATTGAGCAGCACAACCTCGGTTTTGTTGGGCGTCGCGCCACGTTCGGCCAGCTGCTGCTTGAGCTCGGAGATCAGATCGTCGGTGAGGTACTCCTGCAGACGGTCGGTGTCGCCGCTATCCCAGATCGCCTGGATTTGCACGAACTGCGCCTTGGCGTTTTTCAGGAACGTCGTCTGATCGAAGTCGCCTGGGATGAACCAGTTGTCGCTATCGCCAGCCGCCGGCACGGAGCTGGGCGCGGCGGCCGAAGGAGCCGCTGCGGGGGCAGCCGGAGCCGCCGCCGAGGGCGACAGCGATTCACGCCACATGGGCTGTTGCGATTGGCCTTGACGGGCGTTGTTCGCGCCATACGCACCCTGCATGGCCGGGCGCGCGCCACCGCCACGCAGACGGCGCACAATGAAGATCACGGCAAAGATCACCAACGCGATCAGCAGCATGCTGGAGAGCGCCTCGGCAAACGCGCCCGACAGGCCCATATGCGACAGGAGCGCGGCAATCCCCAGACCGGCGGCGATACCGGCGATGGGGCCTAACCAACGGGACATGCCGCTTTTAGCAGCCGTGCCAGCCGCAGCGGTGCCTGCAGCGGCAGCCGGTGCGGCGGCGCGATTGGTCGTGGTCGATGCGGCCGGCGGCGTGGTCGCCTGACGCTGCTGCATCACATTGGTGGACTGGCGACCTACGCTGGCGCCCCCGCCCGCGCGGCGGGCTTCGGCGTCAAAGGATACGACCAGCATGGACGTGCTCGCTACCGCGATCAGCGCGGCGGCGATAAACCGGGAGAATCCGGATCGAGACATATATGGTGACTCCTGACAAATTCAGGGCCCGATTAGAACCCTGTCCGCCGGCTCCCCGCGAGGCAGCCGGCTTTTCTGAACGCTTCCTGACAGAAAGCTGAATGTACACAGAATAACGGACTCGCCGGCGATCGACAAGTACGAATTTTTGGTCGGTTTACGAGGTATTCAAGTAGCGACGTTAAGGCCCAGGCTCGGGCACTCGTCATCGACCTGGCTTTCGCGTCCCGCCTGGCCACGCGGGCAAGGCCGTGTCAGGTGCATGCGTCACGGCTTGACCCGGATGAGGGGACACAATCCGGCAGGCCCCTCGCCAAGTCGCCTCAGCCGTACGCCCTTGACCAGATCACTCCAGCCGCACGCCCTCGTGCAAGGCGACCACGCCCGCCGTCAAATTGAAATACTGCACGCGATCCAGACCCGCCGTGCGCATCATGTCGGCCAGCGTATCCTGATCGGGGTGCATACGGATCGATTCCGCCAGATAACGATAGCTGGCTTCGTCGCCCGCTACTTTTTTGCCCAGCCACGGCAGGATATTGAACGAATACCAGTCGTATGCCGGCGCCAAGGGCTTGGCCACGCGCGAGAACTCCAGCACCAGCAATTTGCCGCCCGGTTTCAGCACACGGCGCATTTCCGCCAATGCTTGGTCCTTATGCGTCATGTTGCGCAGGCCGAACGCCACGCTCACGCGGTCAAAATAGCCCGACGGGAAAGGCAGCTTTTCTGCGTCACAGACCGCCGTGGGCAGCAGCAAGCCGGCATCGGTCAGCCGATCGCGCCCGACCCGCAGCATGGAATCGTTGATATCCGTCAGCCAGACTTCGCCCGTCGGCCCCGCGCGGCGCGCGAACGCCTTGGCGAGGTCGCCCGTGCCGCCCGCGATATCGAGCACCTTCATGCCGGGGCGCACCGCGGCGCGGCCGATGGTAAACGCCTTCCACACACGATGCAGACCGCCCGACATCAGGTCGTTCATGACGTCGTAGCGCGAGGCCACCGAATGGAAGACCTCGGCGACCTTGCGTGCCTTTTCGCTTTCGGGAACCGATTGAAAGCCAAAATGGGTGCTGGTCGAATCGGAAGAAGAATCAGGTTGTTGTTGCATAGTCATAGCCCGGTATATGCCGCAATGGTAGCCGATCGAGGCCCGTCACAACAGAAATGGCCACCCGCGACGCGATTCGTCACATACCTGAAATATTACGGCCATACTATCGTCACGTTCGCGCTCACGCGCTCCCTGTGCCCTACTGCTTATGTCGAGTACCATTCTCGTCGTCGAAGACGAACCCGCCATTCAGGAATTGATCGCCGTTAATCTGTCGTTTGCCGGCCATAAAGTCCTGCGCGCCTTCGACGCCGAGCAAGCTCAAACGCTCATCAGCGCCGAGCTCCCTGACCTGATTCTGCTGGACTGGATGCTACCCGGGACCTCCGGGCTGGCGTTGGCGCGCAAGCTGCGCGCCAACGAACGCACGCGCGGCGTGCCCGTCATCATGCTGACGGCCAAAGGCGCAGAACAGGACAAGGTCGACGGTCTGGAGGCCGGCGCCGACGACTACATCACCAAGCCCTTTTCCCCGAAAGAGCTGGTCGCCCGGATCAAGGCCGTGCTGCGCCGCCGTGCGCCACAGCTGACCGATGACATCATCGAGGTGGGTGCTCTCAAGCTCGATCCGACAACGCATCGCCTGATGGGTAACGATGCGCCGCTGGCCATCGGGCCGACGGAATTCCGGCTGCTGCACTTTTTCATGACGCATCCCGAACGGGTCTTCTCGCGCTCGCAGCTGCTGGATCAGGTGTGGGGGGATCATGTCTTTGTCGAAGAGCGTACGGTGGACGTACATATCCGGCGGCTGCGCCGCGCGCTGGAACCCTCGGGGCATGACGCCCACATCGAAACCGTGCGCGGCAGCGGGTACCGATTCACCGCCAGGCCGCCCGCGCGATAAGCCGCCGCGATGATCTGGCTGCGCACCCTCACCCTGCTACTTCTCTGGGCCTTGATCGCCTGGGGCGTGCAACGGCTTATCGGCGACCCTGCGGGTTGGATAACGTTCTCAGGCGGGCTGGTGTTTTCGCTGCTGTGGCGCGTCTGGCGCATGCGCGCGGTGTCGTACTGGGCCCATCACCCGGAAGCCGCGCCGCCGGCCTCGGCCGGCCCGTGGGACGATATTCTCGCCCCGCTCTATCGCTACACGCGCGCCCGCGCCCGCGAACTGACCGAGGCGCGCGCCACCATGCAAAGCATGCTGTCGGCCGCCCAGGCCTTGCCCGACGGGATCGTGACTCTGAGCCGGGACTTTCACATTGAATGGTGCAACCGGGTGGCGCGGCATCACTTGTCCCTCAGCCTGCCAGACGATCGGGGCCAGAATCTCTTGAATCTGCTGCGCGCGCCCGAGTTCGTCGCGTACGCCCAGAGCGAAGAATGGTCCGAGCCCATCATCGTGCGCTTGACCCACGGGGATCAGGAGCGCGCCATGATGATGCATCTGGCAGCCTATGCCAGCGATCGACGACTGTTGATCACGCGCGATGTCTCGCAGATCGAAAAGCTGGAAACCACGCGCCGCGACTTTGTAGCCAATGTGTCGCACGAGCTGCGCACGCCTCTGACCGTGCTGGCGGGCTTTGTGGAAACCTTGCGCGACATGCCGCCCGAGGCGCTGACGGATGAGCAGCGCAGTCAGTACTTGGGCC
Organism: Bordetella sp. 15P40C-2; assembly: GCF_009763235.1. NCBI lineage: Bacteria > Pseudomonadati > Pseudomonadota > Betaproteobacteria > Burkholderiales > Alcaligenaceae > Bordetella > Bordetella sp. 15P40C-2. The sequence continues at coordinate 24,030 of NZ_WSJA01000026.1, read as the reverse complement.
TGATGCACGAGCAGGCCACGCGCATGCAGGCGCTCGTCGATGACCTGCTCACGCTATCCACGCTGGAATCGTCGCCTGTTTCGGATCTGCGCTCCGTGCAGGCACCCGCGGTACTGCTGACGCTACGTCAGCAAATCGAGGCGCTCTCGGGGGGGAGACACCATTTTCAGTGGGACATCGATGAATCCCTCGATGTCCTCGGGGCGCAATCCGAGATGTCCTCAGCCATGTCGAATCTGCTCACCAATGCCGTACGCTACACCCCGGAGGGCGGAACCATCACGGTGAGTTGGCAAAGCACACCCGATGGCGGCGCGCGCTACAGCGTGCAGGATACGGGCATCGGCATCGCCGCCCATCATATTCCCCGTCTGACCGAACGCTTCTATCGGGTGGATCGCGGGCGATCGCGCGCCGTGGGCGGCACAGGGCTGGGTTTGGCGATTACCAAGCACATCGCGATTCGCCATGATGCGGAACTGGTGATCACGAGCGAGGTCGGTCGCGGCAGTACGTTTGCGCTGCAGTTTCCGCCTGAGCGTGTCGCGGCCGATTGATGGCGCCCTGTACGAACTGCGCTACAGGAGCAGGCACGTCGCGTGCGGCGACACCGTGATCGCCTTACCGTCCGAGTGGGTTCTCGTTCATGTGGGCATGCTGTCCTTCACAATGAATGGATGAAACGCGCGTGCCGGACGCGCCGGGCCGCATCTGCCCGGCCTCCGCTTTAACAGCGTTCATTCCGTGCCGACCTACCTGAGCGGCGTTGCATCGAGAACTCGCTTTTTATTGCCCTTGCCTTATCCGTACCTATGACCAAGATCGTCCTGTTCGAGAATGTCCATCCCAGCGCCCGTGAGGTCTTTGCCGCGGCGGGCTATACCGACATCGTCACGCATGCGACCGCGTTGCCGCCCGCCGAACTGCGCGAGGCATTGCGCGGCGCGCAGGTGGTGGGCATACGTTCTCGCACGCAAATGGACGCCGAGGCGTTTGCAGCCGCCACCGATCTGCGTGTGGTGGGATGCTTTTGCATCGGCACCAATCAGGTCGATCTGGACCACGCCATGAATCGCGGCATTCCCGTGTTCAATGCGCCGTTTTCCAACACCCGCTCGGTCGCCGAGCTGGTGCTAGGCGAGGCGATCCTGCTATTGCGCCGTATCCCGGAAAAGAACGAGCGCGTGCATCAAGGCCACTGGGACAAGACCGCCAAGGGCGCATTCGAGACACGCGGCAAAACGCTGGGCATCGTGGGCTATGGCAACATCGGCTCGCAGATCAGCACGCTGGCCGAAAGCATCGGCATGCGCGTGGTGTTTCACGATGTCGAAGCCAAACTGCCACGCGGCAATGCCCGCGCGGTGACAACGTTGACGGACTTGCTGGAACAGGCCGATGTCGTGACGTTGCACGTCCCCGGCGGCGCGAGCACCGAAAACTTGATTAACGCGCAGACGCTCACGCATATGAAGCGAGGCGCGATCCTCATCAATGCGTCGCGTGGCACGGTCGTCGATATCGATGCGCTGCATGAGGCGCTGAAATCCGGCCATCTGGGTGGCGCGGCGTTGGACGTATTCCCCACCGAGCCCAAGGGGCCGAACGAGCCGCTAGACAGCCCGCTGATCGGCGTGCCGAACGTGCTGCTCACGCCCCATATCGGCGGCAGCACACAGGAATCGCAGGAAAACATCGGCCGCGAAGTCGCGGAAAAATTGGTGCGCTTCATGCAAGCCGGCACGACCAAGGGCGCGGTGAATTTCCCAGAATTGCCGTATCTGGAGCCCGCGGGCAAGGCGCGCATTTTGCACGTACACCGCAATGCGCCCGGCGCGCTGGGCACGCTGGATAACTTGCTCGCGGAACAAGGCCTCAACATCCTCAGCCAAAGCCTGCAAACGCGTGGCCAGATCGGCTATGTGATCACGGACGTGGACGGCGAGGTCAGCGAAGCGGTACTGGCCAAGCTGTGCGCGCATCCGATCACGGTGCGCTGCGATCTGGTGTAGTTCGGGTCAATTCCGCGACGCGCGCTCGAAGCATTCGATCAAGTGCGCGACAGGCGACCCGGGCTCTAGCGACAAAGGCGCGATCAGGCCGATTTCCCGGTGAAAACCGGCCTCGCCCAGATCATCCAGACGCAAGCCGCGCGCATCGAATTGCCGGGTGCGCGGCACCAGCGCCACACCTAGCCCGCCTCGTACGAGATTGGCGATCGCGTCCATCTCATCGAGCTCGACCGCCTCTTGCACCACGATGCGCTGCTTTTTTAGAAACAGATCCACCAGCCGGCCGCCAAACGAAGAACGGTCGTAGCGGATAAACGGTTGAGTGCTTAAAGCCTCGCGCCAGCTCTGAGCGGGAAAGTCGGCCGGCACCGCCAGCACAATCGGCTCGCGCGCCAAGGGCCGCCACGCCAGCTCGGGCGGCAACGCAAAGGGCGGACGCAGCATCACGGCCATATCGATTTCCCCGGCATCGACTTGTCCCAGCAGAGACAAGGACACACCGGGCATCACGCGCACGCGTACGTCGGGAAAGGTCTCGCGAAAGTCTTTGAGCGCCCCGACCAGCAAATGCTGCTGAACCGAGGCGATCGCGCCGATGCGCAGCAGGCCTTTTACGCGCCCCGCTCCCACCGATACCGCCATGCGCTCGGCCATGGCGACGAGGTCTTCGGCCTGCGGCAACAGATCGCGGCCGGCTGCGTTGAGCATGGCGGATTTACCCGTGCGCTCGAAGAGCTCCACGCCCAGGTAATCCTCCAAACGCCGCATCTGGGCGCTGACCGCAGACTGCGTCAGACCAAGCGAGCGCCCCGCACCGGTGAACGTCCCGTCGCGCGCCGCGGCGATAAAGGTCTTGAATTCGCGAATCATGGCTTAAGATATAGCATCGATTTTATTTATGCTCAGCGCGAAAAAATATCGTTTTTCTATCAAAAAAACAATCGCTAAACTGATAACCATGCAATCGGCCCCTGATCGCATGAACCTGCGACATTTGGGGCCGGCAGACAAAACGATTTTGATTTACGCTTATCGACTTGGAGTCATAAATGAGCACACCCGCTACTCTCCCCCCGTTCCATCTGGCATTTCCGGTTCGCGATATTGCCGAAGCACGCGCTTTCTACGGCGAGCTGCTGGGCTGTCCCGAGGGGCGTAGCGCCCCGGAATGGGTGGACTTCAACTTCTATGGCCACCAAATCGTCGCCCACTTGTCGCCCGAGGAATGCGGCCACAAAGCGACCAGCTCGGTGGACGACCATCAAGTGCCGGTACGCCACTTCGGCGCCGTGCTGCCGATGGAAGACTGGGAAGCTCTGGCCAAGAAACTCACCGACGCTGGCACGAAGTTCGTGATCGAACCCTACGTGCGTTTCAAGGGCGAAGTCGGCGAACAGGCCACGATGTTCTTCCTGGATCCGTCGGGCAACGCACTGGAATTCAAGGCGTTCAAGAACATTGAATCGTTGTTTGCAAAATAATCCGTTCGGAGGCGGTTGATCTGGTGCATTCTTTTTCTTTTCCTTCCAGTTCCACCGCCTGGCGCATCTGCCCGCAAGGCGACCGATGCGTGATGGTGTATTTCGGCGATCGGATCGACATGTCGATCGGTCGCCTGTGCCTCGCGGCCGCGACGCTGGTGCGCGAGGCGAACCTGCCCGGCGTCATTGACGTCGTGCCTTCTTTTATCGCGCTGGCCGTCCATTACCAGCCGACGGGCGCGCATCGCCCGCGCTTTAATGAACTCGCCGCGCGGATCGACGCGATCTTGCAACAGGGGCTCGATCCAGAATCTCAGGAAACCGACACGCAAGCCGGGCGCGAAGTGGAAATCCCCGTGTGTTACGGCGGCGAATATGGTCCTGACCTGGAAGACGTGGCGCGCCATGCGGGTTTGACCACTGATGAAGTCGTGGACTTGCACACGCAGCCCGGGGCTTTGGTCTTCATGCTGGGCTTTGCCCCTGGGGCGCCGTATATCGGCGTGCACGATGAGCGTCTGAATATTCCTCGTCGGGCTTCTCCGCGTACCGCCGTGCCGGCAGGCTCGGTGGCGGTTGCCAATCGACAGTCCGTGCTTTACCCGAGCCGATCGCCGGGTGGCTGGAACATTATTGGCGCCACCCCGCTATCCCTGTTCGACCCGCACGGCAAGCCGGCCACGCTACTACAGCCTGGCGACCGCGTGCGGTTTGTTCCTATCGAAGAAGCCGAGTACCGCCGGCTGTTGGAGGCTCGGCGATGAGCATACGTGTCCTGAAACCCGGTTTGCTTTCCACATTCCAAGATGCCGGCCGAACTGGTAGTCAGCATTTGGGCGTACAGGTAAGCGGCGCCATGGATCCACGTGCGCACCGTTTGGCCAACCTGCTGGTGGGCAACGAGGCCGATCTGGCCACGCTGGAAATCACCATGCTCGGGCCGACGCTGCAGTTCGAGGCCCCGGCCTGTTTCGCTATCGCTGGCGCGGACATGCAGGCGATGTTGAACGATTCGCCCGTTCCGAATCACCGGCCCCTGGTGGCGCGGGCGGGCGATGTGTTGACGCTGGGCCCGGCCACGCCGGGAAGCGGCGTGCGGGCCTATCTGGCCGTGCATGGCGGCTATGAGCTCGCACCTGTCTTGGCCAGTACCAGCACGGACATCCGTGGCGCATTCGGCGGCCATGCGGGCCGTGCCCTGGCAAAGAACGACCTCATCGGCTTGCGCTACGCGCTGCCGGACAGCGAAGACGATTTATCCGACCTCGCGCAAACGCTATGGCAGGTACGCATTTATTTGCCGGCCGCGCTGGCCTTACGCCCGCGCAGCCGCTTGCGTGTACTGCCTGGCGTGCATTGGGATGAATTCACGGCCGAATCACAACGCGAACTGCTGGAGGCGGAATACCGCATCAGCACGCAGTCCGATCGCATGGGCTACCGGCTGGAAGGCCCGCCATTGACGATGAAGACTCCCCGCCAGATCCTGTCCGAAGCCGCGAGCTTTGGCACGATCCAGGTGCCGTCGGGTGGCGAAGCGATCGTGTTGATGGCGGATCGACAGAGCACGGGCGGATATCCCAAAATAGCCCAGGTCATTTCGGTGGACTTGCCGGATCTGGCTCAGCGCCGCCCGGGTCAAACCGTGTGTTTCGCGCCCGTGGAGCTGGATGAGGCGCAGCAACTGGACAGTGAACTCGAGGACGCTTTTGAGCAGGTTCACGAGGTACTCGCCGCCGCGAGAACGGCCTTAGAGAGCATTGCGAAACCCGAATAAACACCGAGCCCGGCTTGGACGTTTTTAAATGCCACACTCGAGGCTTGCGAAGACGCGGCCTTGAGTGTCGAACACGAATCACCTGACGCAATACCGATCACATCACTTTTGGAGCAGCACCCTATGTCCGCCTCTCAATCACTCGTCATCGATCTCAACTGCGATATGGGCGAGAGCTATGGCGCTTGGCATATGGGCAATGACATTGCCGTACTGCCTTTCGTCAGTTCGGCTAACGTGGCCTGTGGGTACCACGCTGGCGATCCTTCGACGATGCGCAAGACCGTGGCGGCAGCCATCGAACATAAGGTGGCGGTAGGCGCTCACCCTAGCCTGCCGGATCTGGTTGGCTTTGGTCGTCGCACCATGCAGATCACGCCGCAAGAAGCCTACGATATGGTGGTCTGTCAGATCGGGGCGCTTGCCGCGGTGGCTGCTACACAGGGGGCACGCTTGCATCATGTGAAGGCGCATGGGGCGCTCTACAACATGGCGGCTAAAGATCGTGGCTTGTCGGATGCCATCTGCCGCGCGGTTCGCGATGTTGACGCCAGCCTGGTTCTGTATGGTCTGGCGGGTAGCCAGCTGATTGCGGCTGCTCAGGACCTGGGCCTGCGTGCAGCGAGCGAGGTATTCGCGGATCGCTCGTATCAGGATGATGGATCGCTGACGCCGCGCAGCCAGCCTGGGGCCATGATCGAAGACGTGGACACGGCTATCGCTCAGGTACTGAACATGGTGCAGAATCGGGTCGTTCGCTCGGTCAACGGCCGCGATGTGCCGGTGCAGGCGGATACGCTTTGCATTCACGGGGATCAGCCTAACGCGTTGGTGTTTGCCCGGGCGTTGCGGGAGGCGCTTAGCAAGGCGGGGATTGAGGTTCGGGCGGTTTGATCTGAACGCTATCGGTCGTTGTGAATTACGCCGCGCTTGGCGTCATGTTGGGTGGGTTTGGGTGTTTTGGCCGTTGTTGCGGTACTGATTTTCTTTTGGCGTCGCTGTGGGGCAGTGGCCGCGTTGGGGCTTCACGTGGCCGGTCGGCCGCCTGCGCGTCCGACATCGCTTCGCTCACCTCGTCCGGCCCGTTCGGGCCTACCTACGGTGTCCGCTCGCTCGGCCACGAGGCGCCCCAACGCGGCCACTGCCCCACAGCGACTCGCATTGTCTTCAACCGTGACGGTGCCGGGACGAGTTTCGTTTGTAGGCTTCGTAGGCGCGGTGTGCGCAGGGACGAAGATCTTGCAGGGCCGCTATTACCGGGCGCCTACGGGCGCGCCCGGTAATAGCATTCGGCCTGGGAGGCGCGGGCCGGCCGTGCCAGTGGGTGAATTGAGGCTAAATCGCCAATTGACGCAGCCGTGGGAACGGCTACGGTTGAACTTCGCAAATCGGATCTGTAGCCACTCGCGGCGCGCGCGCCACGTTACGGTTGGCTCACACTTGGCAAATCAAGCATCAAAGAAAGCAACCCACATATGACGCTGCCCCTGCTAGCACGCTTGATCCGCCCATTCCAAATGAAACCCACATTAAACGACAACCTGCCCGATAGCTAAAACGGGGCGCGCAGGGCGCCCCGTTTTAGCAGCCCCGCAAAGTCCTTCATAGCGAAACCACGCCGGCAAAAATGCCAAGCAAACCACCCTCCCCGCCAACGCCGCGAACCCGAGCTAACACCAGTCGGCGCGGGGTGCGCGGGCGGTTGGGGCGCCTCGAGGTCGAGCGAGCGGAAGTCGAAGGGAGCGCGAAGGCGCGGACGAGACGAGCGAAGCGGTGTCCGGCGCCCGCGCGCCGGACCGACCTCGTGAAGCCCCAACCGCCCGCGCACCCCGCGCCGACGACCAAAAGCACGCAACCGCAACCGGCGACCTAAAAGGCCCCCCACACACGACGCCCCGCCAGGCCACCAGCCATGCAGGCAAGCTAGACAAGCACCCGCTCAATCCCACCCGCATTAGCCCGCTGCACATACTCCTGCATCCACTGCTCACCCAGGATATGCCGCGCCATCTCAACAACGATGTAGTCCGCCTCCATCGCCGTATCCCCCTCATACCGCGACAGCCCTTGCAAGCAAGACGGGCAAGACGTCAGCACCTTCACCTCGCCGGTATAGCCATCCTTGCGCACCGCTTTCTGATTCTTCTGCAGCTCTTCCTGCTTACGGAATCGAACCTGCGTCGACACATCCGGACGCGTCACCGCCAGCGTGCCTGACTCGCCGCAACAACGATCGGTCTTGATCGCGCCCTCGCCCACGAGCGATCGCACGGTCTTCATCGGGTCCTGCAGCTTCATCGGCGTATGGCAGGGATCGTGATACACGTAGCGTGCACCGGTCACCCCATCGAGCTTGATGCCTTTTTCCAGCAGATATTCGTGAATATCGATCAAGCGGCAACCCGGGAAGATCTTCTCGAATTCATAACCGGCCAACTGGTCATAGCAAGTGCCGCAGCTCACCACCACGGTCTTGATGTCCAGATAGTTCAGCGTATTCGCCACACGGTGAAACAGCACACGGTTATCCGTGATGATCTGCTCGGCCTTTTCCGTCATGCCATTGCCGCGCTGCGGGTAACCGCAGCACAGATAGCCCGGTGGCAACACCGTCTGTACACCCGCATGCCACAGCATCGCCTGCGTGGCGAGCCCCACCTGCGAGAACAACCGCTCTGATCCGCAACCGGGGAAATAGAACACCGCCTCCGTATCCGCCGAGGTCTTCTTCGGATCGCGGATGATGGGTACGTAGTTCGCGTCCTCGATATCCAGCAACTTGCGCGCGCTTTGCTTGGGCAGACCGCCGGGCATCTTCTTGTTGACGAAGTGCACGATCTGCTCACGCATCGGCGGCTTGCCGACCGTGGCCGGCGGATGCGCAGTCTGCTTGCGAGCAAACGATGACAGCAAATCGTTGGCCATGCGCTGGGCCTTATAGCCTACGCCCACCATCGCCTTGCGCGTCGCGTTAATCGTCGCCGGGTCCTTGGCGTTCAAGAAGAACATCGCGGCCGCGGTGCCCGGATTGAACGACTTGCGCCCCATCTTGCGCAACACCGCGCGCATGTTCATCGACACATCGCCGAAATCGATATCCACCGGGCACGGGTTGTAGCACTTGTGGCAGACCGTGCAGTGGTCGGCCACGTCTTCGAACTCTTCCCAGTGCTTCAGGCTCACGCCACGACGGGTCTGTTCCTCGTACAGGAAAGCCTCGATCAGCAACGAGGTCGCGAGGATCTTATTGCGCGGCGAATACAGCAGATTCGCGCGCGGCACATGGGTGGCGCAAACCGGCTTGCATTTACCGCAACGCAAGCAGTCCTTGATCGACTCGGAAATCGCGCCGATATCGCTTTGCTGCATGATGAGCGATTCATGGCCCATCAAGCCAAAGCTCGGCGTCCACGCATGGCGCAGATCCGCGCCCGGCATCAGTTTGCCGGCGTTGAAATGCCCGTTCGGATCGACGCCGCGCTTGTATTCCTGGAACGGGGCGAGTTCGGCCTCGGTCAGGAATTCGTATTTCGTCAAGCCAATCCCGTGCTCACCCGAAATCACGCCATCCAGATCGCGCGCGATCTGCATGATGCGGTCCACCGCCTGGTGGGCCTCGGTGAGCATTTCGTAGTCGTCGGAGTTGACCGGGATATTGGTGTGAACGTTGCCGTCGCCGGCGTGCATGTGCAGCGCGACAAAGACGCGCCCCTTCAACACACGGGCGTGGATGGCGCGGAGTTCATCGACGATGTGCTTGCCCGTCGCGCCCGCGAACACCTGCTGTAGCTGCGCGAGTACCTCGGTCTTCCACGACACACGTATGGTGTGGTCCTGTACCACATCAAATACGCGCGCATCCGGCTGCGCGGCCACGCGATCGGCCAACGCGCCTTGCAGCGAAGTGAGCCCCAGCCCCGCCAGATCCGGCAGCGCCTGGCGCAGCGGCATATCCAGATTGTCCAGCAGCCATTGCCAACGGTGGCGCACCGTCGTCAACAGCATCAAGGCGTGCTGCGTACGTTCGGCCAGCGTCTCGCTGCGCGTCAACTCGTCGTCTTCGTCCTCGGCCTTGCCCACGGGCAACGGCTCGGACAAATAAGCCTCCAGCGCATTAAGCAGCTTGAGCTTATTGCGCGTGGACAACTCGATATTGATGCGTTCGATGTGGTCCGTGTACTCGCCCATGCGCGACAGCGGGATCACCACGTCTTCATTGATCTTGAAGGCGTTGGTGTGGCGTGCGATGGCGGCCGTGCGCGAGCGGTCCAGCCAGAATTTCTTGCGGGCTTCGGCGCTCACGGCCACGAAGCCTTCGCCGTGACGCGTGTTGGCCAGACGCACGACCTCGCTGGCCGCCACGGCCACCGCGTCCTCATCATCGCCCACGATATCGCCAATCAGCACCATCTTGGGCAAGGTGCCGCGCTTGCTCTTGGTCGCATAGCCCACGGCACGCAGATAGCGCTCGTCCAGATGCTCCAGACCCGCCAAAATCGCGCCACGCTCACGGCCTTCGCCATCGAGGTAGTTCTTCACCTCGACGATCGACGGAATCGCATCACGCGCCTGGCCAAAGAACTCCATACACACGGTGCGCGTATGGCGCGGCATGCGATGCAGCACCCAGCGGGCCGAGGTGATCAGGCCGTCGCAGCCCTCTTTCTGCACACCCGGCAGACCGGCGAGGAACTTGTCGGTCACATCTTTGCCCAGGCCTTCCTTGCGGAACACACGACCGGCGATTTCCAGCGTCTCGGTCTTGAGCAACTTTTCGCCCGGCTTGGCCGCGCCGTCGAACCATTTCAGTTCAAAGCGCGCGACATCGACGTCGTGGATCTTGCCCAGATTGTGTTCGAGACGGGTGACTTCCAGCCAGTTGCCGTCCGGATCGACCATGCGCCACCAGGCGAGGTTATCCAGCGCGGTACCCCACAGCACGGCTTTCTTGCCGCCCGCGTTCATGGCGATATTGCCGCCCACACAGGAGGCTTCGGCCGAGGTCGGGTCCACGGCGAATACGTAGCCGGCCTGCTCGGCGGCCTCGGACACGCGCTTGGTGACCACACCGGCGCCGGCATAAATCACGGCGGCAGGTTCGGTCAGGCCCGGCAAAATACAGGTTTCGACCGCGCCTAGCGTGTCGAATTTCTCGGTATTGATGACGGCCGACTTCCACGTCAGCGGAATCGCGCCACCCGTGTAGCCGGTACCGCCGCCACGCGGCACAATTGTCAGGCCCAGCTCGATACAGCCGCGCACCAGCGCCGCGATTTCCAATTCGCTATCCGGCGTCAGCACGACAAACGGATATTCCACCCGCCAGTCGGTCGCGTCCGTGACGTGCGACACACGCGACAAGCCGTCGAACTTGATGTTGTCCTTGGCGGTGATGCGGCCCAGAACCTTTTGCACCTGCTTGCGCAGATGGGCGGTCTGGTCGAATTCGCTCTCGAATGCCGCGATGGCCGAGCGCGCGCGCGCCAGCAACTCGACGACCTTGTGGTCGCGCTCCGGGTCGTGCCCCGGCTCGGTGGGCGAATTCGGCTCGCGACGCTTGTCGATTTCGGCCAGACGGTGATGGAGGGCCTCGATCAGCAGCTTGCGGCGCTTGGGATTTTCCAGCAGGTCGTCCTGCAGGTACGGATTGCGCCGCACCACCCAGATATCGCCCAGGACTTCGTACAACATCCGCGCGGATCGGCCCGTGCGGCGTTCGCCACGCAAGTCGCTCACCCATTGCCAAGCGTCTTCGCCCAGCAGGCGGCCGACGATTTCACGATCGGAGAACGAGGTGTAGTTGTACGGAATTTCGCGCAGACGCGCGTTGGCAGCAGGCGAGAGCGCCTCGGCAAGGATCTGACTGGGGAGAGGGGCGTTCATGAACAGACGAGGAGTGGGCCCTTAAAGAGCTATTTTATGACATCGCGCAAAAATTGCCCGGCGCAGGGCCAGACGCCGCTACAGAGTCTGAGGGAAAAACCACAGCAGCCCCGCCGTCATCACCGCATAACGGGCGAATTTGCCGATCGCCATATAGACCACGCAGGGCCAAAAGGACAGACGCAACCAGCCGGCCACGGCGCACAAGGGGTCGCCGACCGCAGGCAACCAGGATAATAACAATGCCGGGGGCCCGAGGCGGCTTAACCACCGGTCGGCGTAACGGTGCCAGCGGTCGCGGGTGGCGGAATGGGGGCTTTGTAACGGGCCCTGGGCAGGATCGCCATCTTGGCCCGGAGTGGCCGCACCTGAGTCGGCCGCAGCTGAGCCGGCGGCGTGCTTTTCCCGCCACCGGTCCATCGCGCGCGCCGCGCCCAGACCCATGGCATAGCTGATCATGCCGCCTATCGTATTGCCCACCGTCGCCACGATCACGGCAGGCCAGAACATGTCGGGGGCCAACTTCACATAGCCAAACACCGCGGGCTCCGACCCCAGAGGCAGCAAGGTGGCCGAAATCAGGCTGATCAAGAAAATAGCCGGCAAGCCGATGGTCGGCAGCGCCAGCAGGGCCAACAAACTATGAACCGCATTCAGTAGAGTCTGTTCCATGAGTTTCCTGATGATGCGCTGCGCGCCGCCCCGCGACCCCGCATGGGATACCCGAGCAAGCTGGAGAGTCTTTCCCGCCTCGCGCAGCGCGGCAGTGTATCCTGTCTAGGCCGTGAGGGTGAATGGCTGTGGTAATCTGGCCGACGCTGTTTTCACCCCGGCTGTTTACGCCATCATGTCCGAAGATTATCTAAAACGCATACTGACCTCCAAGGTCTACGACGTCGCTGTCGAATCCCCTCTCGAACCCGCTACCCGCCTGTCTCAGCGAATTTCGAACACGGTTCTGCTCAAGCGTGAAGATACTCAGGCCGTTTTCAGCTTCAAGCTGCGCGGCGCCTACAACAAGATGGCGAATCTGACGGACGCGGCGCGTCAACGCGGCGTGATCGCGGCCTCGGCCGGCAACCATGCGCAAGGCGTGGCGCTGGCCGCGCGCCGGCTGGGCTGCCGCGCGGTCATCGTGATGCCCACCACCAGCCCGCAGGTAAAAGTCGACGCCGTGCGCAGCCTGGGCGGCGAGGTCGTCCTGGCTGGCGAGAGCTTTACCGACGCCTACAACCATGCGTTGACGCTGGAAAAGAAAGAGAAACTCACCTTCGTCCACCCCTTCGATGACCCCGATGTCATTGCCGGTCAGGGCACCGTGGGGATGGAAATTCTGCGCCAACATCCAGGACCGATTGAAGCGATTTTCGTCGCCATCGGCGGCGGTGGTCTCGTCTCGGGCGTAGCGGCCTATGTCAAGCAACTGCGCCCCGAAATCAAGATCATCGGCGTACAGACCGAGGACTCGGACGCCATGATGCGCAGCGTGCGCGCGGGCCGCCGGGTGCAATTGAACGATGTCGGCTTGTTTTCCGACGGTACGGCCGTGAAAATGGTCGGCGCCGAGACCTTCCGCCTGACGCGCAAGTACGTCGATGATTTCGTCGTGGTCGATACGGATGCAATCTGTGCGGCGATCAAGGACGTGTTTACCGACACGCGTAGCGTGCTCGAACCCGCGGGGGCCATGGCCGTCGCGGGCGCCAAGCAATACGCTGCCGCGAACAAGCTCAAAGGCAAAACGCTGGTCGCCATCGCGTGCGGCGCGAACATGAACTTTGACCGTCTGCGCTTCGTGGCCGAGCGCGCCGAAGTCGGTGAAATGCGCGAGGCGATTTTCGCCGTCACGCTGCCCGAACAGCGCGGCAGTTTCCGCCGATTCTGCGAGCTGGTCGGCAACCGCAGCGTGACCGAGTTTAATTATCGGATCTCGGATGCCCAGCGCGCGCACGTGTTTGTCGGCGTGCAGATCAGTTCACCCAATGAGCCCGAGAAAATCGCAGCCAACTTCCGTCGTCACGGGTTTGACACCTTGGACCTGACGCAAGACGAAATGGCCAAGACCCACTTGCGCCATATGGTTGGAGGACGGTCGACGCTGGCCAACAACGAGCTGCTCTATCGCTTTGAATTCCCGGAACGCCCGGGCGCGCTGATGCGTTTCTTGAACGCCATGAACCCCGAGTGGAACATCAGCCTGTTTCACTACCGCAATCAGGGCGCGGACTATGGCCGTATCTTGATCGGGATTCAGGTTCCGCCGGCGGACAAAAAGCTTTTCAAGCAGTTTGTCGCGGACCTGGGCTACCCGCATTGGAACGAGACCGACAATCCGGCGTACAAGCTGTTCCTCTAACCCCAATCAACGCAACAATATGCCCGCCAATGTGGGCATATTTATTTGTGCAGCTCGGCGAATCGCTACTCAGCTTTCGTCCGCCCCGTCATAACGGCAGACCGTGAACAATGGCGTGCCCGTGGACGCGATCTTGGCCGAGCCGCCCAAATCCGGCAGATCCACGATCGCCGCCGCCTCGACCACATTGGCCCCCAGCCGCTGCAGCAACTTGATCGCCGCCATCATCGTGCCACCCGTGGCGATCAGGTCATCGACCAGCAACACTCGCTGGCCCGGACGCACCGCATCGGTGTGCATCTCGACTTTCGAGTTGCCATACTCCAACGCGTACTCTTCAGCCACGGTTTGGAAAGGCAGCTTGCCGCTCTTGCGCACCGGCACAAAGCCCAGATTCAATTCATACGCCAGCACGCTGCCGATGATGAATCCGCGCGCGTCCACGCCAGCGACCAAATCGAGGCGCTGGCGCATATAGCGATAAACGAATAAATCGATCAGCACGCGAAAAGTGCGCGGATCCTGCAAGAGCGGCGTAATGTCGCGGAACATCACACCGGGGCGAGGCCAATCGGGAATGCTGCGGATAGTGCGCCGGATGAGTTCGACGGAGTCGGTCTGCATGGGCGTGCCCCGGGGAAAATTAATGCAAGGCGAACTATACCCGGGCGCCCGCGGTTAGGCCAGCGAGTGTGGCGCCAGCACGCCATCTCTCAACACCAACTGTCGGTCGACGGCGCCCGGTGGCAATTTGGCGTGCGTGACCAGTACCACCGTGCGCCCGCGCGCCGCGGCCGCCAAATCGGTAAAGAACGCGATCTGCGCGGCTTCATCCAAGCCCGCGGTGGGTTCGTCCAACGCCAGCACGGGACACGATGTCAGCAAGGCGCGCGCCAGGCACAGGCGGCGCGCCTGCCCCACCGACAGGCTGGCGCCCGTCTCGCCCACCCAAGTATCCAGCCCCTCGGGCAAGCTGCGCACGAACTCGCCCAGCTTGGCCGCATCCAACGCGCGCCATAGCGCGTCGTCATCGGCCTGCGCGTCACCGATCAACAAATTCGTACGCAGCGTGCCGAGAAACACCGGCGCATCCTGCGGCAGCCACGCGATGCGGCGATGCAGTTCGGCCATCGCGCCATCGCGCAACGCGACGCCTGCATACCGCACACTGCCGGCCTGCGGGTCTTCCAGACGCAATAAAAGCTGCAGCAAGGTGGATTTACCCGCGCCACTCGGCCCCGAAATCGCAACGCGTTCGCCCGCAACAATACTCAAACTGAGCTCGCGCAGCACTGGCTGCCCTGGTTCGCCATTGGCCAACGGATACGCAAAGCTCACGCGGTCGAATTCGATGTCGCCGCGCTCGGGAAACGCGATCGCCTGTGCCGGATCGCGCTGATCGGGTTGCTGCTCGGTCAGCGTCAGGATACGTTGAGCCGCGCTCACCGAGGCGCCCAGGCGCGCCGCGCCGCGCATTAACGGACCTGCCACTTCAAAAAGACCCAGCACCGCCAGCAGTAAACCTGCCAGCAACGGTCCGCTCAAGCGTTCTTGTGCCAAGGCATCCAAACCAAACCAGAGTACGGCCAGCACACACAGGCCGGCGAGGATCTGCACGACCCACGCGCCATTCGCGGCCAAGCCGACTTGACGTTCGCGGGCACGCCCGGAGGCCGCACAGTGACGAGCATACGCATCACGCACTTCACTGGTGGCGTTCAAAGCGATCAGGTCCGCGTGACTCTCAACGGCCTCCAGCGTCGTCGCCCGCAATGCCGCCTGACTTTCCTGCAACGCACGGCCGGGGGCACGCGCTGCCCACGCCAGCCACGCCGGAATCACCAGACATGCCACGAGCATCGCGGCTGCCAGTATCCATCCGGCAGCGGGCACCCAGACACCTACCACCACTGCCAGCACGGCCGACGCCAGCGCCGCCGTCAGCATGGGAGTCAATACATGCAGAAATACCGTGTCCAGCGCATCGACATCCCCAGTCAAACGTGCAACCAGATCGCCATCGCGGTAGCGGCTCAGCTGTCGTGGTGTGAGCCCCACCAGCGCGTTAAACACCTGACGACGCAGATCAGTCAGCAAGCGCAACGTGGCGCTATGCCCCACCAACCGTTCTGCATATCGTGCGGCAATCCGGACGAAGGACAACAAACGCACCAACGCCGACGGCACGAACAAATTAAATACCGCACCCGCTCCCACGACGGCCGCCGCACTCAGGAACCAGCCCGACACTCCCAATAGCCCTACCCCGGCCACGATCGTGATCAACGCAAGCGTTAACGCGCCCAGCAGCGCGCCGCTACGTTGGCGGTAAACAGCAGGCAGCAAACGCCACAGAGCCTTCATGCCGCCTCCAGCTTGCCATCGACCAGCCGCACAACGCGCGCCAGCCGCTGCGCGACACTAGACGCATGCGTGGCCAGGATAAGGGTTCGCCCTTGGGCAAAATCCAGAATCGCCTCCAACACTTGCGCTTGCGTGGCTTCATCCAGGTGCGCAGTCGGTTCATCCAACAAGATCAAGGCGGGATCGCGCAAGAACAAACGCGCCAACGCGACACGCTGTGCCTGCCCCCCGGAAAGCCCGCGCCCGCGCGGCCCCAGCAGCGTCGCCAAACCCGCCGGCAACGCGTCCGCGAATGCCAGCACCTGGGCACGTCGTGCCGCCTCAAGAATCTCATCATCCGTCGCCGCCGGCCTGCCCAGCCGGATGTTGTCGGCAATGCTCCCGGCAAACAGAAAGGGCTTTTGCCCGATCAGCGCCACCCGCTCACGCAAGGCGGCCTCATCCCAATCCGCCAACACGACCCCGTCGAGCTCGATATGTCCTTCGCTGCTCCGCATGCGCGTCAGCGCCTCGAGCAGCGTCGTCTTGCCGCTGCCGCTCTCGCCCATCAAGGCCACGTGTTCACCCGCCGACATGGCGAGCTCAGCCGCCTGCAAGACAGGACGCGTACGATCCGGGGTGTGAATCGTCAATGCCTGTAAACGCAACGTCATGCCTGCGGCCGGCGTTTCATGTCGGGGCATCGCCGCAGGCACGGCCATACGCGACGAATCCATCTCGTGCGAGGCGCCCTGCGATATATCGTGCGACGTTCTTCGCCCAACGTTCCCGGCGGCTACGGTTGCTTGCCCCACGCCAGTTCGCTTCCCCTGATTCGGTGCACCCTCGCCCCCTTGCGTATCCGGCAGCCCCTCAAACGCCTGCGCGATCTGCGCTACCGCCGCACGCGCCGTCGCGCGGTCGTGATAATGCGCCGCGAATTGACGCAACGGCGCATAGGCCTCCGGCGCCATCAGCAGACAGAAAAATCCCGCGTGCAGCGTCAGCGGCGAGGCACGCAGGTCCAAAAATCCTAAATACGTCAGTCCGAAATACACGGCCATGCCCGCCACACCGAGCGCGGCGAAAAACTCCAGCACGGCCGACGACAGAAACGCGATACGCAGCACCGACATCGTGCGCTGACGAATTGCCTCGCTCGCGCTACCCACCAGCGCTGCTTCGGCTTGCGCACGGCCATAGAGCTTCAACGTCGCCAATCCGCGCAGGCGGTCGGCAAAAAATCCGGACAGTCGCGCCATCGCACGTACATGACGGCGGCTAGCCGCCTCGGCGCCCCAGCCAATCAATGCCATGAACATCGGGATCAGCGGCGCGGTGACCAGCAACAGCAGTCCGGCAATCCAATCCGATGGCAACAACACCAAGCCAAACGCCAGCGGCAATATCGCCGCCGACACAGCCGAAGGCAGAAAGCGCGCAAAGAAACCGTCCAGTCCCTCGACCTGATCCACCACCGCGCTGGCCAGCTCGCCCGACACCCGCGACCGGGTCCACGTGGGCCCCAGCGCCATCATGCGATCAAAAAGCGCGAGGCGTATGGTTTGTTTGACCCCCTCGGCCGCGCGTGCTCCTGCCCGCTCGCTCACCCACGTCAACAGCGCCCGGACCACAATCAACGCCACGATGATGCCAATATCGCCCATCAACGCGGCGCGCGGGGCATCACCGATGATGGCCGCATCCAGCACGCGCGCCAGCAACCAGGCCTGCACGAGCAACAGCACCCCACCCACCAACGGCGCCGCTACGGCCAGCGTCAGCGCCGCGCGTGGGATCCGCGCCTGCGCGCTTAGCCAGCGCGTGTGCTCACGCGGCAACGCGCCGCCAACGACAGCAGGGTCTGCGTCGGTGGCGGCGTCGGTCGTCGGCGCCGTGACCGCTGCGATCACGGACGCCTTCATCACAGCATCAGATTGGGGCTGTGTCACGAGTGCACGGCAGCTTTATCCAACCGTTCGGGGTCATGCTCGGCCCCTTCGCGCAGCTCGAACCACATCGCGTTCACGATGCCGAACGCGCATGCCAGGCTCAAGCCCAGAATCCACGAGAAATACCACATCTGTTTATGCTCCCATCGAGGGGTTGAATCTTAATAGGAATTAGGCGTGCCCGAGACCGTCTCGGCCGTGACTTTACCCCGCATGACCCGATACACCCAGGCGGTGTAGGCCGTGATGATGGGCAGGAAAAATACCACACCCAGCAACATGATCCACAACGTCAGCGGGCTGGACGAGGCATCCCAAACCGTCAAGCCAAAGCGCGGCGCCGTCGACGAAGGCATCAGGAACGGGAAAAGCGCCAACCCGACCGTCAGAATGATGCCCGATACCGCCGCCGACGAAAGAATAAAGGTCAGCCAGTATGCCCGCGTGCCGATCAACATCGCCACGAGCAGCGCGCCGCCCACCCCTAACGCCGGCGCGGCCCAGGCCAGCGGCCATTTCTCGAAATTAGCCAACCAGCCGCCCGTCTGCACGGCGACCGTCTTGAGCGCCGGGTCGGACGCGGCCATGAAGTTCACGCCGCTTTCGATCACGTGCCCGTCCATCCCGGCCACCACGAAGCCACCCACCACGAACAACACCGCGGTCAGCAGCGCCGTGATCTGCCCGGCACGGCGTGCGCGCATCGCGACCGCGCCTTCCGTGCGCCAGGCCAACACCACCGCGCCGTGCATGATCAGCATCAACACACTGACCACGCCGGCCAACAAGGCAAACGGACTGAACAGCTGATAGAAATGCCCGTAGTATTCCGGCCGCAACGTGTTGGCGTCGAAGCCGAACGGCACACCCACGATCAGATTACCCATGGCCACACCAAACACCAGCGCCGCCAGCACCCCCGATGCGCAGAGCAAACCATCCCACGTGTTGCGCCACCGCGTGCCCTCCATCTTGCTGCGGTACTTAAAGCCCACCGGGCGAATGATGAGCGCGATCAACGCCAACATCATGGCCAGATAAAAGCCCGAGAACGACGCCGCATACAACAAGGGCCATGCCGCAAAGATCGCGCCGCCAGCCGTGATCAGCCACACCTGGTTGCCTTCCCACACCGGCCCGACTACGTTGATCACAACGCGTCTTTCCACATCAGTGCGCGCGACCACCGGCAGCAACGCCGCGATCCCCAGGTCAAAGCCGTCCATCACCGCGAAGGCGATCAACAGCACGCCCAAGAGCGCCCACCACACGACGCGCAGCGTCGCGTAATCCAAAGGTATTAATGATTCCACGTGCGAACTCCGTACTTAAACTGCTTCTGCGGCGACCGCGACCGGGTCGGCTTGCGACGAACGGTGCGCGGGCTTGTCCGACTTCGGCCCCGCCTTGATCGCATGCAGCATGACCTTCACGCCGATGATCAACAACACGGTGTAGAGCACCAGGAATATCGTCAGGCTCGTCACCAGATCCACGAACGACAGACCGGAGGCGGCATAGTAGGTCGGCAGCACCCCTTCGATAACCCAAGGCTGACGGCCATACTCCGCCACGAACCAGCCCGCCTCGATCGCGATCCATGGCACGGGCAAGCTCCACAGCGCGATCTTCATCAAGCGCGGACGGCGATCCAAACGACCCTTGGACGCCAGCCAGAACGCCACCGCGAAGAAGGCAATCAGATACATACCAGCCGCGACCATGATGCGGAAGGCCCAGAACAGGGGCGCGACCGTCGGGATGGTATCCACCGCCGCTTGCTGAATATCGGCATCGGTGGCTTTGCTCAAATCGGGCTGATACCGCTTGACCAAGAGCGCATAGCCCAGATCCGGCCAGCCCTTTTCCACCGTGGCGCGGGCCTCGGTATCGCTGGGATTGGCGCGCAAGCGCTGCATCGCCTCATAGGTCACGATGCCTTGGCGGATACGACCCTCGGCGCGATGCACCAACTCATCAATACCCAGCATCGGCGTGGTCAACGAACGCGTACCGATAATCCCCATGACGTAGGGAATCTCGATCGCGAAATCGTTCTTGCGCTCTTCTTGATTTGGGATCGCGAACAAATTGAAGCTGGCCGGCGCGGGCTCGGTATGCCACATGGCTTCCATGGCGGCGATCTTCATCTTTTGATGCTCGGTCGTCAGATAGCCGCTCTCGTCACCCAGCACCACGACCGACAGCGAAGCCGCCAGTCCGAAGCTCGCGGCAACCGCCATCGAGCGCTTGGCCAGGTCCACATGTCGACGACGCAGCAGATACCAGGCGCTGACCGACATCACGAACATGGCTCCCGCGACATAACCGGCGCTGACCGTGTGCACGAACTTAGCCTGCGCCACCGGGTTGAAGAACACCGCGGCAAAGTCGGTCATCTCCATGCGCATCGTGTCGGGATTGAATACCGCACCCACCGGGTTCTGCATCCAGCCGTTGGCCACGAGGATCCACAGCGCGGAAAAGTTCGTTCCGAACGCCACCAGCCAGGTCACCACCAGGTGACTGACTTTCGACATACGGTTCCAGCCGAAGAAAAACAGACCGACAAAGGTGGCCTCAAGGAAGAACGCCATCAGCCCTTCCAGCGCGAGCGGCGCGCCGAACACGTCGCCCACGTAATGGCTGTAGTAGGACCAGTTCATCCCGAACTGGAACTCCATCACCACGCCCGTGGCCACACCCAGCGCGAAGTTGATGCCGAACAGCGTGCCCCAGAACATCGTCATGCGGCGCCAGATGTCGCGGCCCGTCATGACGTAGACGCTTTCCATGATGGCCAGAATGAACGACAGGCCCAGCGTCAGTGGTACGAAGATGAAGTGATACATGGCCGTCGCGGCAAACTGCAGCCGCGACAGGTCAACAACGTCCAGGTCAACCATGATCCACTCCTGAACGAATGACGACCATCACCGAAACGCTGGCGCTCGCGCTGGCATAACGGATGTCCCTTGTGGATCGGGACAGATAAAACGACTTCATGGCAATTCTCTTGATGCGCTGCGGCGTCAGTCCCGGCCCCGCAGCTTGCCGGCAAAATCCAATACCTTCTGCACCTTCGTACCCAGGCTCATCAAACGTTTGAGCGTCTCGGGCGGCAGGTCATGCACCTCGTCAAACCACCCGGTCGTCAACTCGATGAGCTCAAGCATTTCCTTCATGCGCCGCTGGGCGTAGACCTCCGACTCGCCCGAGGGCGACTCAAGCAAGGTGTCGCGCAGCAGGGTGAGCGTCGGGTCGATCTCGCGGCGGCGCTTTTCCTCCATGAGGATGCGAAAGATCTCCCAAACGTCCTTCGGCGTGTCGAAGTAATCGCGCCGGTCGCCAACCTGATGCACCAGCTTCACCAAGCGCCAGGACTGCAGCTCCTTGAGCCCCATGCTGACGTTGGATCGCGAAAATCCCAGCGCCTCGGCGATGTCGTCGGCGTTCAGCGGCCGGGACGACAAGAACAGCAAGGCATACATCTGCCCCACCGTGCGATTGACGCCCCAACGGCTGCCCATTTCGCCAAAGTGCAGGACAAATCGTTCGGTCTGAGGGCTGAGCGGCATAATTCCGTTACTCTAATTTCAGTAATTTCTGAAATTATCGAACAAACCGAATGACAAGGCAAACAGCATGCGCATCTGCGCTACCAAAGCGAGCTAGAAATCAGGAAGGGGAAGATGTCACGGCCGAGATGATACGACCGCCGAAGAGAGAAGTTCGCGGATTTTGACCGACAAACGACGATGCAATGACAAAGATCAAAAAAACACGTTATTTCGTGGCAATCGCCTCGACACGACTCTGCCGTCGTTAACGAGGCCGTCGTGCCGAGCGGCGATTGCTTCGCGTCACTCGCCGGACGCAGCCTTTACCGTCACCGATGAAGACACGCGTTTAGCTTTTTCACGTGCCGCTTCGACATCGCTGTCCACCGCCAGCGCCACGCCCATACGGCGTTTGACGAAGGATTCGGGCTTACCGAACAGGCGCACGTCGGTGCCGGACTCGGACAAGGCCTGCGCCAACCCGTGAAAGCTCACGCCGCGCGATTCCACACCGCCATAGATCACGCTGCTAGCCCCCGGCTGGCGCAGCGACACGTCCACCGGCAAACCCAGTAACGCACGCGCATGCAGCTCGAATTCGCTTTGCGACTGCGTGATCATGGTCACCATGCCCGTATCGTGCGGACGCGGGCTGACTTCGGAGAACCACACCTGATCGCCCGCGACGAAGAGTTCGACACCAAACACGCCCATGCCGCCCAACTCGCCGGTGATCGCCCGCGCGATTTCGCGCGCGCGCTCCAGCGCGACCGGCGACATAGGATGCGGCTGCCAGCTCTCGACATAATCGCCATCAACCTGCCGATGACCGATCGGTTCGCAGAATTGCGTCTGGATCTGCCCGTCCGCGCCGCGAGCCCGCACGGTCAAGAGCGTGATCTCGTAATCGAAGCGGATGAATCCCTCGACAATAATGCGGCCCGCACCCACCCGGCCGCCTTCTTGAGAATATTGCCAAGCCGACGCGATATCGTTCGGCCCGTGGATGACAGACTGGCCTTTCCCCGAGGAAGACATCACCGGCTTGACCACGCAGGGGTAGCCGATGCCCTCGTCGATAGCCGCGCGCAACTCGGCCTCGCTGTCGACGAATCGATAGGGCGAGGTCGGCAGGCCCAGCGTTTCGGCGGCCAGACGGCGAATGCCTTCACGATTCATGGTCAGTTTCGCCGCGCGCGCCGTGGGCGTGACGCGCACCGCGCCGGCGGCTTCCAGCTCGACCAGAACGTCAGTGGCGATCGCCTCGATCTCGGGCACCACCACATCAGGACGTTCCTCCTCGATCACGCGCCGCAGGGCCTGGGCGTCGGTCATCGGGATCACATGCGCGCGATGCGCGACCTGGTGGCCGGGCGCATCGGCGTAGCGATCCACCGCGATCACTTCCACGCCCAGCCGTTGCAAAGCGATCACGACCTCTTTGCCGAGCTCGCCGGCGCCTAGCAACATGACCCGGGTGGCCGAGGGGGACAGGGGCGTGCCGAGCACGGGCGCGGGGACGGTGGACATGATTGAAAACCTGTGGGAATGAGAATGAACGGATTGAGGCGCGATTTTCGCGCCGTGAGCATGCCATAGCCGCCAAGTCACAGCAACTCGGGGCGTCCTGCGATTAAAATCCGCCCCATGACCGATCATCCTACTCTCTCGCCCGACATGGCGCTTGCCTCGGCGCGTCGCACGCTGCATATCGAAGCGCAAGCGATCACCGACCTCTCCGCGCGCCTGAACGCCGATTTCACGCGCGTGGTGGAGCTATTGCTGAATTGCCGCGGCCGTGTGGTGGTCAGCGGCATCGGCAAGACCGGCCATATCGCGCGCAAGATCGCCGCGACGCTGGCTTCTACTGGCACCCCCGCCTTTTTCGTCCACGCCGCCGAAGCCATCCACGGCGACCTCGGCATGGTGACCCGCGACGATGTATTGATCGCGATCTCGCATTCGGGCTCAGGTCAGGAACTACTGACCATTTTGCCCGTGGCGCGCCGCATGGGCGCACGGCTGGTGGCCATGACGGGCAACCCGCAGTCCGAATTGGCGCGTCTGGCCGATCTGCACCTGGATACCAGCGTGGCCCAAGAAGCCTGTCCGCTCAACCTCGCGCCCACCGCCAGCACCACGGTGGCGCTCGCCCTGGGCGACGCGCTGGCCGTGGCATGCCTGGAAGCACGCGGTTTTGGTCCCGAGGACTTTGCCCGGTCACACCCCGGCGGCACGCTGGGCCGCCGTCTGCTGACCCACGTGCGCGACGTCATGCGCCAAGGCCCCGCCCTGCCCTTGGTCAAGGAAGACTCCGCCCTGTTTCCCGCGCTCGAGGAAATGTCGGCCAAAGGCATGGGAATGGCCATCGTGGTAGATTCATCAGGCAAGCCGGTTGGAATCTTTACCGATGGCGACTTACGCCGTCTGATTGAACGCCTTGGGGATATCCGTAGTCTAACGGTGGCCCAGGGCATGACCCGCTCGCCGCGCAGCATCGGCCCCGATGCGCTCGCTGTCGACGCCGCGCGCCTGATGGACGAACAGCGTCTGAACCAGATGCTGGTCGTCGACGCCGACGGCGCCCTGCTGGGCGCTTTGCATATGCATGATCTGATGGCTGCCAAGGTAGTATGACGATGACCCTTCCCCGTAGCACCCCCCAC
>NZ_WSJA01000025.1:0-409849 GCF_009763235.1 Bordetella sp. 15P40C-2 | reverse complement strand
AGGATAGAATCGATAGGGGACATCAGCATTGTTTCCTTTAGACAGGTTCTTCGCAAAAACAAGTCTAATGAATGCTGGTCGTCCCCCGTTTATGATGTAGAGCCTGCGGTATCGGATCTCTTCTGCGTTCATGGATAAAGCCGTGGTCATTATTAGAACGCTGTCGGCATTAGCAGGCTAGTCATATAACGATCGCAAGATCGCGGGCGATGCACCTAGCCGCTTGGACAGCTCATGAGCCTGTGTCAGCAATAATTTCACGACTCTGAGCTTGTCGACGTGATCCAGACGCGCGGAAGGACCGGCGATCGTCAGTGCTCCGACGAAGCGGTCCTCATCGCCGACAATGGGCAAGGACCACGATGATGTGTACGGGTCACGTGCGCCGCGGGAGTGTAGCGGCAAGGAGTGTTCAGGCTGCGGCTCTCCTTGCGTCCATATCGAAAAAACGCGTCCCGTCGAGGAGCGATCCGGCGGCATGATGGTGCCGGCCAGCACCTGGCTATGCAGACCTTCGAGCGGCTGATGGCGGAACAGGCAAAGCCGATGACCGGGCTGACCGGATTCCACATAAAAGGCCGCGCTTTCCCCGGTCTGCCGCGATAGATGCTCCAGCACTGGTCTGACGACACCTTCCATATCGAATCCGCGTTCGTAGACGCGAGCAAGGTAAAGAACGCGGGGGCCCAGACTGTATCGTCCGTCCTCGGCACGAACGACGTAACCACAACGAACCAGCGAGTTCAGAAGACGAAAAACGGTGGTCTTATGCAGACCGATTCTGGCGGTCAGATCGGCCAACGACTGATGCTCGGCGCCCGGTTGAAAACAGTCCAGCACGCCAAGCGCGCGCTCCACGGCGGCGACCCCTTCGTTACTCACGACATTCTCCTGAAAAGCGTTCTGCGTTGTATACAGTACAACGTCATTGTACAAAAATACAATGGCTGCATACTTCCATCAGTAGGAGACAGCAGTGTCCCAATCTCTGTTAGTGGTCACCGCGCACGTAGGCGACTTTGCTTGGCGTTGCGGCGGCGCGATGGCGTTGCATGCACAGCGGGGCGTGCCGGTGCATTTGATTTGTTTGAGCTACGGCGAGAATGGCGAATCGAACGCCGCCTGGCAAGGCCATGATGCGGTGGAGCGCGAGGCCGTCAAGCAATTGCGGCGTGCCGAGGCCGAGGCAGCAGCAACGGTCCTGGGCGTGAGTTCCCTGGATTTTTACGATCTGGGTGACTATCCGATGCCGGACTCTGCTGAGGCTGTGCAACGGATTTCCCAAACGATGCGGAGAACGAACCCAGCCGTCGTTTTGACGCACCCCGAACACGATCCTTCGAATCTGGATCATTGCCGTACCTTCGACATGGTGTTGCGTGCGCGCATGCAATCCATGGCGCCAGGGCATGGGCGCGATCATATTGTTCCGCCGCAGATCATGAGTTTCGAGCCGCACCAAACCGAACTATGCGGCTTCAAGCCCAACATCTTGCTTGACATCACGTCGGTGTGGGACAAGAAATGGCAAGCCATGCAGTCGATGCCGACGCAGCGCAATCTGTGGGCTTATTACGAGCGGGTGGCTATGCAACGCGGGGCCCAAGCTGGACGGCGCGCTAAGAGCACCGGGCAGCTGTACGGAGAGGCCTATCAAAGCATTTTTCCAACCGTGATGTCGACGTTGGTTGTATAGACCGCGATAACAACAGCAGTTCAACTCAGGAGGAGTCATTATGTTGGCCAAGAAATTATTGAGCACCATCGCGCTTGCTGTGGGCGTGATGCCGATGAGTCAGGCGGTGGCGGATTATCCGGATCGGCTCATTCGTATGGTCATTCCGTTTACGGCGGGCGGTCCCGCGGATATCGTTGGACGCGAGTTCGCGGCATTGCTGGGCAAGGAGTTGGGACAGACCGTGGTGGTGGTCAACCAGGGCGGGGGACACGGTGTGCCGGCTTTAAATCAGGTCTTGGGCCAACCGGCAGACGGTTATACCTTGTTGATGCCAGCCTCGGGCAACGTGACTGTCCCGTCCAAGGTCATGGAAGACAAGAAAGTGCTGGAGTTGTTGGCGCCCATCAGCTTGCTCACCCAGAGCCCCCACGTTTTGGTGGTCTCCGCCAAATTGCCCGTGCGTACGACGCAGGAGTTGGTTGACTATGCGCGCGCGAACCCGGGGAAGGTGAACTTCGGTTCCGCCGGCGTGGGCGGTGTGGCGCACCTGGGCATGGAGATGTTCAAAAATCAGGCCAAGGTCGATGTGGTGCACGTGCCATATCGCGGCACCTCCCAAGTCGTGACGGATCTGGCATCGGGACAGGTGCAGGCGCTATTTAGCAGCATGCCTTCGCTTAAGCCTATGATCGATAAAGGCACGGTCACCGCATTAGCGATGAGCGCGCCCAGCTCGGGCTCCGACACGAAGAATCTGCCGCAGATTTCCGAAACACTGCCGGGAGTAGAGTACACGACCTGGTATGGGTTATTTGCCAAGGCGGGGACGCCATCCGAGATTATCGAAAAGCTCAATCAGGCCACGGTAAAGGTCTTGCGAGATCCTGCGATCAACCAGAAATTCGATTCCCAAGGCGTGGAGTTTGTCTCGAGTACGCCGTCAGAACTGGCTGACATTGTGCGTCGCGATACGGCGAAATGGACCAAGCTGATACAGGAAGCCAATATTCAGCTCGACTGACGTCGCAAAATAACAAGCCATATTCCGGAACGACCCCCAACGTTGGATTTATGTCCAAAGTTGGGGGTCGATTCGTTTGCGCGGCGCTTCATAAGGAATATTATTTAATTTCGCTGAATTAGCAGTCTCGTCGTTTGTCGCTCCCTCAAATATCTGTCTAATTAGTATTGAATTCCGCAAAGGGGTTCCCTGTGGATTATTTCGAGCGTAAGGCGGCACAACGAGCGCAACTGGTCGGACCGATGTGGGCGCGCATCGGTCTTTGGTGCTCGCTAATTATGCTGGCCACTTGTGTATGGGGGCTCGCGAACGCTGTGGACCAATGGCACTATGTTGCTGCCGTCATTGGCGTCGGTTTCTTTGCCTACACTGCGTTGCTGTCGTGGCGGATTTTGAATTATCACAAAAAACGCTAGTTGATCGCGCCATGCAGGCGCTGGGTGTCCCTCGAAGGTGTCTGCTGCAGGCTGGTCAGGCAGTAGAGGCAAAGCAAGCCGTCCGAATTCTGCTTTGAAAATTTTTATTTCAATCGGCATTCTTCTCCTACATAATGCAGAAAACATGTTGGAAATCTCTAGTTGCATAGATTGCTGCAGGCCTTGGCGTTAGCTGCATAGGTATACGAGTACGCAGTGGCATGTGACGGGATTCCGTTTTCTGGTTACGGAGACGTCTTTGCCCGCCCCCAAGAGCAGTTCTATTGTTCGTTCCTGGCCCGTTGCACCGCGTGCCGGCCACGTCAGCCCCAAGGTTCCCTTCCGATTGAAAGCCTCTGTGGCGGCCCTCTGGCTGCTGCCGTTGGCTGCCCAAGCGCAGCAAACTGACAAGGCTGAGTACATCCGCAATGCGGGTTCTGACGGGCGCAACGCGTCGACGTTTCGCGGGTCCACGGCAGGCGGAAATGCGAAAGACATCACTTATTCCCAAGCTGCTTCGGTCGACCGGCAGGTGTCCGCCGCAGAGGGCGCCATCGTCCTGCGTTCCGAAGGCGGTCATGGCGGCAATGGGCATAACGGGAAAGTGGCTGACACTGCGGGTTCCGTCGGTGGCGCAGGCGGCGCAGTAAGCCTTTCGCTGCAAGGGCGCATTGCCAACAACACGGCATTTGGCTATGCGGCGGAACTGGTGTCCTCCGGCGGGAACGCCGGCTCGCGCAGAAAGGGCGGCGCGGGAGGGGGTGCGGGAGGCGCCATTACGCTCAATGCCAAGGACACGGTCGTCGAGGGGCAGGCCACGAAAACCGCTGGGATTTCGGCATTGAGTCGCGGCGGCGAAGGCAATAGTGGCTATGAAGCCGTTGGCGTTCGCTGGTCAGGCAGTAATGGCGGCAATGCAAACCGGGTCGAGGCACAATTCAGCGGTCGGGTGAAGTCGTCTGGGGCCGGTATCACGTTGCGTTCCGAGGGCGGCGCAGGCGGGACGGTCGCTGGGGGCATCGTCCAGACCAACAAAAGTCATGGAGGCACGGGCGGCAACGGCGGTGATGTACAGGCTGATGTGACCGCGCAATCAGGAGGCACGGTCAGCGAGATTTCGACGACGGGCTACGCCGCTTCCGGTTTAGTCGTGCGCAGCGCGGGTGGCGCGGGGGGTAGCGTCGGCGGCAACAGCTGGCTTAACGGTGCAGACGGAGGCTCGGGGGGCAGCGGAGGCCGTGTCCGGGCGAATTTGGATGGCGTCAGGATCGAAACCGCTGGCGCTGCATCCAGCGGAGTCTTGGCCGAAAGCAATGGCGGTTCGGGATTCTGGGGCGGTGGGTCCGCCTTGGCACGAGGCGGGATGGCAGGGTCTGGCGGTGACGGGCGCGACGTGTCGGTCTGGTTAGGCAACCGCGCGACGATCACGACTTGGGGCGACGAGGCCAGCGGCGTGCAAGCTGTCAGCCGGGGCGGCGGCGGCAGCAATGGCGGTAAGGGTGGGATCATTTATTCCCCGGGTGCCGATGGCAGCTCCGGCGGCAATGGAGGCAAGGTCAGCCTGATCAGCGAAGCCAATATCCAGACGGCTGGCAGAGACGCTCACGGCTTGTACGCAGCGAGCCTTGGCGGCGCGGCGGGCGATGGCGGGTCCGGCATGGGATTTTGGTCGGTAGGCGGACATGGCGGGGCGAACAGCCGCAGCGGTACGGTGGAGCTCAGGAATTTTGGCACCATCCACACGAAAGGCGAGGGCAGCCACGGTTTGTTCGCGCAGAGTGTCGGTGGGGCAGGTGGCCAGCAGACAGCCGAGGGCCAGGCAATGCTGGGTGGAGACCCGCAGGCCAATAGTCCGGGTGCGCACGGATGGGACGTCCAAGTCTCCAACCTGGGCGATGTCACGGTCGAGGGTAAAGCCGCCAAAGGCATGCTGGTACAAAGTATCGGCGGTGGCGGCGGTAACGGCGGCAGCGTGGCCGGCCTGGTGGCCATTGGTGGCGATGGTAAGTCCAGTGGCGACGGCGCGTCGGTCAACGTCTATAACTCGGGCACCATCACGACGCACGGCGAACTCGGCTACGGCATCCACGCACAAAGTATCGGCGGAGGTGGTGGCGCGGGCGCGAGTTCCCTCGCCGTGGGTATAGGTGCGACCATAGGTGTAGGCGGTAAAGGCGGCGTAGCGGGCAATGGTGGTCGCATCAACCTCGCCTTGGACAAGTCCAGCGCAATCATCACTAAGGGCGATGACGCCATGGGCGTGGTCGCGCAAAGCATTGGCGGCGGCGGCGGTGACGCCGGCACGGCGACAACGTTGGGCTTGCATCTCTATCTGCAATCGCTGGGCGGCGACGGCGCTGCGGCGGGAAATGCCGGGACGGTGTCCTTGGACACCGACGGCGTCATCGACACGCAGGGCAAGGGAGCAGTTGGATTGCTCGCCCAGTCGGTGGGCGGCGGTGGCGGTATTGGCGGTAACTCGACCGGGGTTGGCGTTACCATTTTCAGCGTTAGTGTTGGCGGTTCGGGTGGCGCTTCCGGGAACGGCGATTCCGTGAGGTTGACTAACCGCGCCAGCATCTCGACCCGTGGCGATGACGCGCATGGTGCGTTACTGCAGAGCATCGGTGGGGGCGGCGGCGCTGGCGGGGCTGGCGCGGCGATCGCCATGTCGGTCTCGCCGAAATATTCCGGTAGCGCCGCCATTGCCGTGGGCGGTGCCGGCGGTAATGGCGGCGCCGGTGGCGCGGTCCAAGCGACGAATCTGGAGCAAATCCGCACGGCGGGTGATGGGGCACGCGGGCTGATTGCACAAAGTATCGGCGGCGGAGGCGGCACCGCAGGCACGGCCCGCGCATTCAGTTTTTCCGCTTCCACAGGGTATGACGTGTCGCTGGCCATCTCTATTGGCCGCAGTGGCGGTGATGGCGGCTCGGGTGGCGAAGTCAAGGTCGACAACCAGAGCGCGGTCCGGACGCAGGGCGAGCACGCCACGGGCTTGCTGGCCCAAAGCATCGGCGGAGGCGGCGGTCTCGGCGGCGGTGCCGCCTCGCGTGCAGTCGCCTACGGCGCGACCAGTTTTGCGGGCGTGCTGTCTATCGGCGGCAAAGGCGGTAGCGGCGGCGATGGCGGTGCGGTGGAGGTCAAGCAATCGGGCGACATAGCCACGGCCGGCAATGGCGCCATTGGTCTGATTGCTCAAAGCATTGGCGGCGGCGGCGGGGCTGGTGGATTGACGCACGGTGACACCCGTGCTGACAACGGCAGAGTGGCCATCGTGATCGGTCGCAAGGGCGGCGACGGGGGCAACGCGGGAACCGTATCATTGACGCAGGCTGCCAGTGGCACCATCGTAACCTCGGGAATTGCCAGCGATGGTGTCCTGGTGCAAAGCGTGGGTGGTGGCGGGGGCGCCGGGTCCTCGTTGGGCGATAAGGATTTCCCGCCCTGGCCCGCACCGCCTCCCTATCCCATGCCGGACCCCGAGCCTTCGCCCGAGCCAGCGAAACCTAGCTATAAAGGGGCGCTCTCCATTTCCTTGGGCGGTGACGGCGGCGAAGGAGGCGTAGGAGCCGGTGTCACGGCCACCAATGCCGGTACAGTCGTCACGCACGGCAGGCAAAGCGTGGGCATGATCGTCCAAAGTATTGGCGGCGGCGGTGGCCGTAGCGGCACCAGTTCCGCTTCCGCGCCCGGTGGTGATCTTTCCTTAGCCCTGTCATTGGGTGGAAAGGGAGGAAAAGGGGGCGAAGCGGGCGATGTGACCGTCAACCAGCACGGCACGATACAAACGCTGGGCCGCGAGAGCACTGGCCTGCTTGTTCAAAGTATCGGCGGCGGCGGCGGAATTGCCAGTTCCAGCGAAGCGGGTGAGGGCGCAGCCAAGCTGAGTCTCGGTTTGGCGTTGGGCGGGGCTGGTGGCACGGCCGGGCAAGGCGGCAAAGTCACAATCGCCCATAGCGGCACGATCCAGACTGCCAATGGTGACGCATTGGTGGCGCAAAGCATTGGGGGGGGCGGTGGCGCCGCGGGGTTGGTCAGCGCAGGCGTCTCGGCCGATAGCGTAGATGCCATAATTGAATGGAAGGGCCCACCGCAAGGCTGGTCGCTCGCCACGACCATTGGCGGTAGCGGCGGCACCGGAGGCGATGGTGGCGAGGTCAAGGTCACCAACAGCGGCACGATTCTGGCTCAGGGCGATACCCACGCTGGCGCCGTTGTGCAAAGTATTGGCGGTGGGGGCGGCACGGGTGGCGCGGCCACGGCGTCCTACACCACGTCCCGTCTTGCCATCACGCCGGTTCATCAACTCTCGCTGGCGGTTGGCGGCAGCGGCGGAGCCGCCGGTCGCGGCGGCAATGTGACCTGGACGCAGGATGCGGGTGGCCAGATTCAAGCCACGGGAAAGTTCGGCGACGCCGTGCGGCTACAAAGCGTGGGAGGCGGTGGCGGCGTGGGCGGTAGCACCAGCGTCGGCACGACCATCAAGGACTACGACACGAAAGTCAAAATCGATTTCGCGACCCTGGCATTGTCGGGTGCGTCGAGATCCAGCGGCCCCGGCGGCCTGGTACAAGCGACCAATGCGGCTGGCTCAAAAGTCGTGACCCTGGGCGAGGGCGGTGTCGGCGTCTTGGCACAGAGCCTGGGCGGTGGCGGCGGGATGACGCACGCCGTTTATCAGGAGGGCATCAAACGGGCCAAGTTGGAACTCGGCGGCGGAACCGGGGCGGCGGGCGAGGTTCGCATCAGTCAGCATGGCGCGCTCCAGACAGCGGGCAATGCCGCGCATGGGATCCTGGCGCAGAGCATAGGCGGTGGCGGCGGTGTGACCCGGATCTTCGGTGTGCGAGATTCGTCGCCCCAAACCACGTTCAATGCCAAGACCGCAGGTAATGGCGATGCCAACAAGATTGACATCGGGATGGACAAAACGGGCAGCATCACCACCTTGGGTGACGGCGCGTACGGCATCCTGGCGCAGAGCATCGGCGGCGGAGGCGGATATGTCTACACCGGCTGGAATGGCGTGACCACGCAGGGCCCCCAATGGGCCATGCTCACCAGTCAAAACGCGGGTGTTGGTAATGGCGCGGCGGTGAACGTGCGCGTTGACGGCTTGATCAGCACGAGCGGCGCCGGTGCGCCCGGCGTTTTCGTGCAAAGCATTGGCGGCGGCGGCGGGCTGGTTGATGACCTGGCAGGCCGCGCCGGCCATGAGGGTACGGGCAGCGGCGGACCGATCACCGTGGATGTGGGCGGTACGATTCAGGCCATGGGCGCGAACTCGTCGGCCATCTTTGCACAGAGTCTCGGGTCGCAAGTCGATTCGATCACGATCAACGTCAAAGACAATGGCTTCGTGTTGGGCGGATCGGGCAAAGCCGCTGGGATCGAGCTGTCGGGCGGCAAAGACAACCGCATCACTATCGGCAGTGGCGCGACAGTGCGCGCGTTGTCTCGCGTCGCCGTGCGATCGACGACCTACGAGCAGACCACCCAGATTGACAACTACGGCACGCTGCAGGGGTCAGTGCTTCTTAATCAGGATCTGCCTGGCGTGGTCAACAACTACGGCATTATCAAGACCGGCGAAACCATGGCGTTGAGCATGGGCGATATGTACACGATCGCGCCGGGGTTGCTGACGAACCACGGTTTGCTGCAGGTCGGCGGCAACAGAGACCTGGCGACGACTTTTGTCAGAGGCGACTTCAGGCAAGAGGCCACCGGTACTTTCGAACCCAAGGTCGACTTCAGACTGAGCAAGGCAGATGTCTTGACCGTCGGGGGTACCGCGTATCTGGATGGCACACTCAAGGTGGGGGGCCGTAACCGTATGCCGAGTGAGCCTGTGCAGGTCTTCGACGCGCGCAAGAGCCTCACGTTGGCAGATGGTTTTACTGTCGAGAAGTCCGAGGTTTTCGAGTATCCGCTCATCAGAGAGGGCAATACGCTGTTGGTGGGCATCAGTGCGGACTTCACGCGCAATGCCGCCGAGCTGTCGGAGGAACAGGTCGAGGTGGCTCGCTATCTGGGCCGTAAATGGACAACGGCCGAAACCGCGTTAGCGTCACCTTCTGGTTCCGCTGCGCGCAGCGACGGCGCCACACCGCCTGGTGCCGAGTACGCACCTGTCTTTGACACGGTCGCCGAGGCCCGAGATACCCAGGCCTATGCGGATGTCCTGGATCAAATTGCTAACGATGCCATCCA
This sequence comes from Bordetella sp. 15P40C-2, assembly GCF_009763235.1. Taxonomy (NCBI): domain Bacteria; kingdom Pseudomonadati; phylum Pseudomonadota; class Betaproteobacteria; order Burkholderiales; family Alcaligenaceae; genus Bordetella; species Bordetella sp. 15P40C-2. The sequence continues at coordinate 400,518 of NZ_WSJA01000025.1, read as the reverse complement.
AGCGCCCGTCGCGATCGTGCCTTTGGCCAATCGTATGTTCCTGAATCGCTCGATGGCTTGCCCATCGGTCGATAACACCCAGGCCGATGCGCAAGAGCAGGCCTGTTTCTGGGGCGACATTCAGGGCAATTGGCTCAACCGCGGATCGCGTCACCATGATTCCGGCTTTGACTATCGTTCGGTCCGTTATATGTTCGGTGGTCAACGTCCCTTGGGCAATGGCTGGGTGGCGGGCGGTGGTGTTTCGTATGAGGATGTCAACGGTAAGGCGATTGATACGCCGTTAAAGACGTCGGGTCACAACATTAGTGGTGTGGCGTTCCTGCGGAAGATTCATGGACCTTGGTCATACGCCGCTGCGGTGAGCGCGGGGCGCGGATCCTACGATACGCAGCGCGCGATCCGCACGGTCGATGGAATCGTGCAGCCGCATTCCGATTGGAATAGCTACTTCGCCGCGCTGCGCTTGCAAGGCGCCTACACGCATCAGATGGGCGACTACTACGTGAAGCCTTCGATGGATGTCGATGTCATCTACCAGCGCGTGCCGTCATACTCGGAAAAGGGCGGTGGCGCGTTCAATCTGGCTTTCGATGGCGCAAGCGATGTGCGCGCCATGATCAGTCCCTCGGTCGAATTCGGGGGGCGTATCGAAACGGCTGGCTTGTCGCTACGTCCTTACATGAGCGTGGGCGTCAACTGGATGCCGGATAACGATTGGTCCACGCACGCGCGACTGAAGGTCGACCACACCGGCGATAGTTTCCGCCTGTCGCAAGCGCTGCCATCGGTGTTTGGTGAGTATCGCATCGGCATGGATATTGAGACCCAGGAAGGCATGGTGCTGCGCGCGGCATGGCGGCAACGCTTGGGCGATCGCTATAACGATCGTTCGGTGCAGATGCTGTTGGGGATGCGCTTCTAGGCTTTAGTATGATGCGCGTACGTATAACTTTTGTTGACGCTTAAACCACTATGGATATTCGCCCGATCACCGAGCACGATTTCGATGCTTGGCTGCCGCTTTGGAAGGGATACCAGACGTTTTACAACGTTGAAATCCCGGAACACGTCACCGCCAAGACCTGGAATCGTTTTCTAAACCCCGATGAACCCATGTACGCTGCCTTGGCGTTTCACGAGGGTCGCGCTGTCGGGATGGTGCATTGGATATTCCATCGATCCTGCTGGAACGAGGGCGATTACTGCTATCTGCAAGATCTATTCGTCGATCCGCAGCTGCGGGGTACGGGCCATGGCCGGGCGTTGATCGAGCATGTGTACGCCCAGGCGCGGGAGAAGCAATCGCCTCGGGTGTATTGGCTGACGCACGAGAGCAACCATACCGCGATGCAGTTATACGACCGCATCGCGGATCGTCCGGGCTTTGTGCAGTATCGCAAAGCTCCCTGAAAACGAGGGGTTTTGCGTAGCCAGGACCCGGCGTCATGTACGAAGGTGCTAGCGGTTGATGTCAAACAACCGCTAGTCAGACCTCTCGACGGAGAGGTCCTGATTCATCACGATCAGACTTGGCTGAGCGCCTGTTCCAGATCTTCCATCAGATCATCAATATGTTCGATGCCGATGGACAGTCGCACCATGCCTTCTGTGACACCCGCCTTGGCGAGCTCCTGCGCATTCAGCTGGCGGTGCGTGGTCGACGCCGGGTGCGTGGCCAGTGACTTTGCGTCGCCGATGTTGACCAGACGCGTGAACAGCTTGAGCGCATCCAGGAACCGCGCGCCGGCTTCACGGCCGCCATCGCCTTTCAGGCTGAACGACAGAATGCCCGAGGCGCGCCCGCCGGACTGTTTCTGTACGATAGCGTGATCAGGATGATCCTTCAGCCCGGCATAGCGCACCCATTCCACTTTGGGATGCTTTTGCAGGGCTTCGGCAATTTTCTGGGCGTTGTCGCAAATACGGTCCATGCGCAAAGCCAGCGTTTCGATGCCTTGTAAGATTTGAAAGGCGTTTTCTGGCGAGATCGCGGCGCCCATATTGCGTAGCGGGACGACACGCGCACGGCCGATGTAGGCGGCCGGACCGAGGGCTTCGGTGTAGACCACGCCGTGGTAACTGACATCGGGTTCATTGAGTCGCTTGAACCGTTGCTTGTGTTCGGCCCAGGGAAATTTACCGCTATCGACAATCGCGCCGCCTACGCTGGTGCCATGTCCGCCCAGATACTTCGTGAGCGAATGCACCACGATATCGGCGCCGTGTTCGAACGGGCGCAGCAGATAGGGCGAAGGCACCGTGTTATCCACGATCATGGGCACGCCATGCGCGTGGGCCACATCGGCTAGCGCGCGGATATCGGTGACGTTGCCCAGCGGGTTACCGATGGACTCGATGAACACGGCTTTGGTCTTGTCGTCGATCAACGCGCCAAAGCTTGCCGGATCGCGGGGGTCGGCAAAGCGTACTTCGATCCCTTGCTGGGGAAAGGTGTGAGCGAACAGGTTGTACGTGCCGCCATACAACGTGCTGGCGCTGACGATATTGTCGCCAGTTTCGGCCAAGGTCTGAATCGCGGCCGTGATGGCGGCCATGCCAGACGCCACGGCTAGCGCCGCGATACCGCCCTCCAGCGCCGCGACGCGCTTTTCCAGCACGTCGGTGGTGGGGTTCATGATGCGCGTATAGATGTTGCCGGGGACCTTCAGATCAAACAGATCCGCCCCGTGCTGCGCGTTGTCAAACGCATAGGCGACTGTCTGATAGATGGGGACCGCCACGGCCTTGGTCGTGGGATCGGGGCTATAACCGGCATGGACGGCAAGTGTCTCTATTCTCATATTTATAAAAAGTCAGGTTGTCATTAGCAGGATGCAGAAGGCGCGATTCGCCTGCGATTCCTCGGTCTATTATCGTCCACCACCGCGTGCAGGGGAACCGGTCGGGTGCTATCGATAATGTAGGAACGCAACTTGCTGCCGGCTGCCAGTCAACTCTAGCCAGCCGGAGCTCCCTCATGTCGGTACTCGTTTCCCCCACATCAGTCTCCGAACAAAACATTCCGATCACGCTCCACGTCAATGGCGAGGCTCGGACATTGACGGTGGATCCGCGCGCCACGCTTCTAGACACCTTGCGCGAAAAGTTAAACCTGACGGGCACCAAGAAAGGCTGTGATCACGGTCAGTGCGGTGCCTGTACGGTGCACGTGGATGGCCCCCGCGTCAATGCCTGCTTGGTATTGGCCATCTCGGTGCAAGGGCAGAAGATCACCACCATTGAGGGCTTGGGTGGCCCAGAGTCGATGCACCCTTTGCAAGCCGCCTTTGTCGCACACGACGGCTATCAATGCGGCTACTGCACGGCCGGACAGATCATGTCCGCGGCCGCTTTGCTCCAAGAACCTTGTGGCGATAGCGATGCAGACATCCGCGAAATGATGAGCGGCAATATCTGCCGCTGCGGTGCCTATTCGAACATTGTGGCCGCGATTCAAGACGTGCGCACCAAAGGGAAAAGCCATGCATAGTTTTGAATACACGCGTGCTCATGATCTGGATGCAGCGCTGCGTTTGGCGCAGGAACACGCGCACCAGATACGCTTCTTAGCGGGGGGCACGACACTCATTGACTTGATGAAACTCGATGTCGAGACGCCTTCGCATGTCGTCGATATCAATGGCTTAGGCCTGGACCGGGTCGAGCAGCTGTCCGATGGCCGAACGTTGATTGGTGCGCTCGTGCGCAATGCAGACCTGGCGAATGATGCGCATATTGCCGATAGGTATCCGGTGCTATCCCAAGCGCTGCTATCCGGCGCTTCGCCTCAACTACGCAATATGGCGACGACCGGTGGCAATTTGCTGCAGCGCACTCGCTGTGTGTATTTCCGCGATCGTGCGGCGCGCTGCAATAAACGCGAGCCTGGCACGGGTTGTGATGCGATTGAGGGGCACCATCGCAATTTGGCGGTATTGGGTACCAGCGAACATTGCATCGCCAGTAATCCTTCTGACATGAACGTTGCGCTGATGGCGTTGGACGCCACGGTGCATGTGCAGCATCGGGCCGGAGAGCGCGCCATCCCGATTCGGGAGTTCTATTTGTTGCCGGGCGACACCCCTCATCGGGAAACGGTGCTGGAACCTGGAGAGATGATTACCTACGTCGGCTTGACACCGCTGGGAGAGGGCACGCATACCTGCTACATCAAACTGCGCGATCGTGCTTCTTATGAATTCGCGCTGGCCTCGGCCGCCGTTGTGCTGCAAGTCCATGATGGCCGTATCGCGAAGGCCGGAATTGCCCTGGGTGGAGTGGGCACGCGACCCTGGCATTGCCCGCAGGCTGAACAAGTGCTACTGGATCAAATCCCCACTCGGTCGCTTTACGAGCAGGCCGCGAAGGCCGCTTTGCAAGACGCCATCCCCTATCGCGAGAACGGCTTCAAGATCGAGCTGGCCCGGCGCTGTCTCGTGCACACCCTGTCCACCGCTCTGCCACCGCAATAGAGGAAGCGCATCATGGCTCAAGCTCAACTGGCCAACCCCGAGGCGATTGGAAGTCCTTATGCCCGCATCGACGGCCCCGTCAAGGTAAGCGGGGCCGCGCGCTACACAGCGGACTTTAATTTGCCGGGGATGGTGTATGGCATGCCGGTATGCGCCACCATCGCACATGGTCGCGTGGTGTCGATAAATACCGCTCGCGCGCAGTCCATGCCGGGCGTGCGCGTGGTGCTGCATCATGGCAACCGCCCACCGCTGTACCGTGCCGCGGGCGGCTCGATTGACGAAAGGCGCCCGCCACTGGATGACGATCAGGTTCGATACTACGGGCAGTATGTTGCCTTTGTCGTGGCCGATACCTACGAGCAAGCCCAGGCAGCGGCGAATGCGGTCGAAGTGACCTATGACGCGCAATCACCCGATGTCTCGCCACCCGCAGAGGAAGACACCCCCAACACGGAAAGCACGCGAGGCGATGCGGCGAGCGCTTTTGCACAAGCCCCCGTACGCATAGACGCGGTGTACTCGACGCCAGTCGAAACGCATAACTCCATCGAGTTGCATGCGTGTGTCGCGCATTACGATGACGATACCCTCACGCTCTATGATGCCACGCAAGGCGTGGTCAACCAGCGTGACGTGATCGCCCAGATGCTCGGTATGGGCATCGAAAACGTGCGCGTGATCTCGCATTATTTGGGCTCGGGATTTGGCGGCAAGCTCTGGCCGTGGCCGCATTCACTGCTGGCAGCCGTGGCGGCCCGCATGCTCGGCCTACCCGTCAAAGTCGTCATCAGCCGGGCCATGACTTTTCACAGCGCGGGCCATCGTCCCTATACGCGCCAGCATCTGCGCTTGGGCGCTACGCAGGATGGGCGCTTGGTGTCGATACAGCACCATTACCTGAGCCAGGCGTCGATACGCGACGATTATCGCGAGGGTTGTGGCGAGCCCACGCCGCGCATGTACAGCACGCCTAACTTGTCGGTGTGTTGGGGCATGCCGAGGCGCCACGTCGGTGCGCCCACCTCCATGCGCGGGCCGGGCGCCGTGCCCGGCATGTATGCGCTCGAGTCCGCGATGGACGAGCTCGCCTGGGCCTTGAAGATGGACCCCATCGAGCTGCGGCTTAAAAACGAGCCCGATCATGACGAAGGCAAGAATTTGCCTTTCTCTTCGCGGCATCTGCACGAATGTCTGGAGCAAGGCGCTGAGCGTTTCGGCTGGCACCGTCGCCAGGCCGAAGTCGGCGCGATGCGTCAGGGCGACGAAGTACTGGGCTGGGGCATGGCGGCCTGTACGTGGCCTGCGATGCGCATGCCTAGCGAAGTCCGCGTGACGTTACACGCTGACGGCACGGCGCGAATACTCTGCGCCACACAGGATATCGGCACGGGCACATACACCATCCTTGCCCAGCTACTCAGTGCCGAGACCGGCATCCCTCTTGATCGTATTGAAGTGGGGTTGGGCGATACGAGATTGCCACCCGGTCCCGTGTCTGGCGGTTCCGCGGCCACGGCGTCTATTGTGCCGGCAGCGCTTTCGGCCACCCGTAAAGCCGTGCGGGCCGCCATCAAACTGGCCACTAAAAAGGACGCACCGTACGCAGGGAAATCTGCTGACGATCTGGTCATGCGTGACGGACGTCTCGCGCTAAAGCACGATCAGAACGACCCCGGTGTCCCTGTGACAGAGATATTGACAGCTTCCGGCGTAGTCAGTGTCGCGGGCGAGGGGCAGGCCGATACCGGCGCGGACGCGAAGAAAAAATACTCCATCGCCACATACGGGGCTCACTTCGTCGAAGTCGCTTGGCATGCCGCGACGGCACGCCTGCGCGTCAAGCGGGTTGTGACCGTCATCGATGGCGGTCGAATCCTGAATCCTCGCACTGGTCGTAATCAGATCGAGGGCGCGATCATCATGGGCATAGGCATGGCGATGCTTGAGCAAACCCATTACGACCATCGCTCTGGTGCGCCGGTAAACAGCAACCTCGCGGATTACCTGGTCGCCACGCATGCCGACGCACCGCAGATCGACGTGTCATTTCTCGACTACCCGGATGTCGTCTGGAACGAGGTTGGTGCACGCGGTATCGGCGAAATTGGCTTAGCCGGGTTTGCCGCGGCCGTGATGAACGCCGTCTATCACGCAACGGGCGTACGCGTCAGAGAATTGCCCGTGAAGATCGAAGACTTGATAGGGGCCGCAGTCCAGGCGTAGAGTGTCATTCGACCGTTATATCTCGATAGCCTGTTTTGTCGTCACGTTTGCCGGGAGAGGGAAGTTCGGCAACTACTGGGAGAGGGGCAATGCGTAGGTTGAATAAAAAGGTCTCTACATGGCTGGCATGTGGACTGGTGGCGCTGTTGGGAGGCTGCGCCTCGACGGGAGGCGACAAACACGCCACCCTTGATATGCCGGGGTTATCGCAGTCAGTCGAAATACTGCGAGATAAATACGGTGTCTCGCATATCTATGCGCAGAATCAAAACGATCTCTTCTTTGCGCAAGGATTCAGCGCGGCACGCGACCGGCTGTGGCAGCTCGACCTCTGGCGCCGTCAAGGTGAAGGCAAGATGGCCGAGCAGTTCGGCCCGCGCTTTATCGAACAGGACCGTGCAGCGCGACTGTTTTTGTATCGTGGTGACTTGCAGACCGAGTTCGCCAGTTATCACCCCGACGGTCAGGCGATCCTGACCGCGTTCGCGCAAGGGATCAACGCCTATGTCGATTGGGTGAAAGCCAACCCCGATCAAATGCCGCCAGAGTTCAAGCTCACAGGCACCGAGCCCGGCTACTGGAGCCCCGAAACTTCGTTGATCCGTCTCTACGGCCTGACCCGGAACCTGACCGCGGAGGTGAAGCTGGCTCAGCAAATCGCGGCGCTGGGTGTGAACAATGTGCAGGCGCTTGGGGTCTATGAGCCGCCCATTGCGTTGCAAGTGCCCGCCGGTTTGAACGTGGCCCAGATCAGCGACGCCGTACTGGCAAACTACAAGCTCGCCCGCGATGGGCAGAAGTTCGAGGCATCGGATTTCCCGCGCAGCCCCTTGGCTGCGGAAGAACGCGAAATCCTGGCCAATACACTGTCCGCGAATCTGATGGCATCGCTGGATCCGGATTTCGATGCCATGGCCCCGCGATATGAAAGCAATAACTGGACGATCTCCGGGCAGCGCACCGCGTCTGGACGGCCTATCCTGGCGGGCGATCCCCATCGATCCATCGCCATGCCTTCATTGCGCTACATGGTCCATTTGAATGCCCCCGGTTGGAATGTGATCGGCGCTGGCGAGCCCGCGCTGCCCGGCGTATCGATGGGCCATAATGAACGCATCGCGTTCGGCTTGACGATTTTCGCGTTCGCGGACGAAGAAGACCTCTACGTTTACGAAACCAATCCCGCCAATCCCAACCAGTATCGCTATCGCGGCGGCTGGGAGGATATGCGTACACTTAACGAAACCATCGACGTGCGCGGTCAGCAACCCGTCACGCGTCAATTGAAGTTCACCCGTCACGGTCCGGTGATCCATGAGGATGCCGCAACTCATAAAGCGTATGCGCTACGCGCTGCCTATCTCGAGTATCCGGGGACTGCGGCTTATCTCGCCAGCCTGCGCTTGAATCAAGCCCAGAACTGGGATGAATTCGTCGCCGGTATGGAACGCCACTACACGCCTAGCGAAAACATGGTCTATGCCGACGTGGATGGCAACATCGGCTGGTTCGGTGGCAGTATTGCCCCGATTCGCCCGCGCGCGGACTGGTCGGGAATGCTGCCGGTGCCGGGCAATGGTGAATTCGAATGGAGCGGGTTCCTCGATCCCAAGGCGCTGCCCAGGGCATTCAATCCACCGGAAGGCTATATCGCCACGGCCAATGAATACAACCTGCCGGCCGACTATCCCTACAAGGATATTTCGAACCGCACCTGGGCCGAACCGTATCGCGTGCAGCGTATCCGCGAAGTTCTGGCCGATGCGCAAGGCCTGGACCTCGAGACCTCGCAAAAGCTGCAGTTCGATAACCTCTCCATCCCCGCGCGCACGCTCACGGGCTATGCCAAATCGCTTAACTCCACCGACCCGTTGGTGGGCGAGGGGCTGCGTCTGCTGAAAGACTGGGACGCACGCACCGAGGTCGATTCCGAGGCCGCTACCGTGTATGAGTTCTGGCTGCCGGAGGTGGTCAAGCGTGTCACCGAGCTATACGTGCCCGCGCAAGGGCACAAGGCCTATGGGGAACTGAAGACCATCAAGGTGTTGGAGAAGCTCGCCACGCCGGATGCGGCCTTTGGTCCGCGCCCCGAACAAGGTCGCGATGCCCTGTTGTTGGCTGCGTTGGGCGACGGTATGCAGAAGCTGACCGCGATGTTGGGCAACGACTCGAGCAAGTGGGAATGGGGCCGTCTGCACCATATTCAGTTCGAGCATAGCTTGGCAAAGATGCTGCCGCCGGACACGGCCAAGGCCTGGAGCACGCCACGTTACGCGGTCAGCGGCGACAATGACACCGTTCACCGCGCAACGTTCCGCAAGTCGGATTTCCGTCAGATCAGCGGCGCGTCCTACCGTCAGGTGATCGACGTGGGCAATTGGGATAATTCGCGTATTCAAAATACCCCGGGCCAATCAGCCGACCCGCGTAGTCCGTACTACCAGAACCTCTTGGAAGGCTGGGCAACTGGCAAGTACGTGCCGATGGCCTATAGCCGCGAAAAGGTCGAGAGCGAGTTGGGAGATAGCCTCGTGCTACGCCCTGGCGCGGCCCGGCAATAAGCGTGTGTAGGGCCTCGCCCTCGCGCGCGTGCCGTGGCAAACCGGTGTCGAGAGCTGTCATCTCTCGGCATCGGCGCACTCAGATGCGCCCGGAGGCTGGTGTTCACCTCGACGCGTCGCCCAGGCGGCGCGTTTTTCGTTGGTCTCTAGATCCATCATGCAAAGGCGGCCGTTCATGCCTGCGTGCGGCGACCCGATTATCATCGCGTTTTCCCAACAAGTTAACGTCACGATGCAACAGTCCCATCTCTCTCCGGTTCCTCTGCCTAAATCGCATCGGCTGCTCAATCATGGCCCCACGGTGCTGGTGTCGGCGTCGCATGAGGGCGTATCCAACGTGATGGCGGCGGCATGGGCGTGCGCGCTGGATCTCGATCCTCCGAAGTTAACCGTGGTGATCGACAAGGCCACCGCCACGCGGCCATTGATCGAGCAAAGCGGTCGTTTCGTCATTCAGATTCCCACGGTGGCCTTATTGTCTGCAACCAGTGCGGTGGGCTCGCGTAGTCTGATTTCTGATCCCAACAAGCTGCAACATTGCGGGATAAGCCTGTTCGATATCGACGGGCGTGATATGCCGTTTGTGCAAGGGTGTGCCGCTTGGCTTGAATGCAAGCTGATCCCGGAGCCGCACAACCAGCAGGTCTACGATTTATTCATCGGGGAGATCGTGGGCGCCTGGTCGGATACCCGGGTGTTTCGTGACGGCCACTGGGCTTTCGAATCGGCGGATTCCTCGCTACGCAGCCTGCACTACGTGGCCGGCGGGCACTATTACGCCATCGGCGAGGCGCTCCCTGTCCAGAAAGACCTGTCCTAGCCGCAGTGCAGAATCGCTCACGAATGTTACTTCTTGCGGATTCTCGGAGTCAGCCATTCCGCACGACCTCGGGTATGATCAAACTATCGTTTCAACCCCACTCAGGAGTATTTCATGACGACACCCGATGCAGGAAAGAAAGCTGAAGAGTTGATCGACGAGGGCGCGGCCAGGGCCAAAGAGGTCGTGAGCACCGTGTCCCAAAAAGCCGCCTCCACCCGCGCGAAAGCCGAGGAAGCGCTGAGCGACGGGCAAGATATTGTCGAGAACGCGTTGGTCTGCGCCAAGGACATGGTGCGAGCCAATCCGATCGCCAGTCTGGCGGTGGTCGCCGCGGTAGCGTACTTATGCGGGCGCCTGCGTTCCTGACATCGATCGGGACACGGTGATCGAAAGGTGGCCTGCTAATTCGGCAAGCCGCCTTTTTTATGGCCGCTTACCGCCGCGGACGATCCGGCGGCATTACGCTTTGATGGTGCAGCGCGAGCGTTTGCCGGTCTTCGATGCTTGATAGCGCCAGCGCCACCACCATCCCAATGATCGCGCCCAGCATCGTATCCACGACACGCTCTGGCGCGAGCGTCGTGATCGCGGCGTTTGGTGCGGCCAAGTGGGTCATCAATAAGGCCATCGGCGTCACCAGCGCCTGAGCCAGCCCATAGTTAAATCCGATGACGACTTCCGTGCAGAACTGAAACATCATCAGCGCTGCGATCAGAATCCAGATCGAAGGATCCTGCTCGAGCAAGAGCCACGCGATCAGCGCGCCGAACACGGTGCCCACCATCCGTTGCAGCGCGCGGTGCATGCTGATGTGCAGATGTCTGCCTTGCATGACGGCCACCGTGCCCATAGCCGCCCACGCGGGAAATTGCAGCCCCAGATGGTCCGCGATGAACACCACTGCCAGCGCCGCCAATGCCATGCGCAGCGTCATACGCCACAGATGACTCATGGGCACATCGGGTTCCACTGGCAGGCCAGGGCGGTCATTGGGCGTATGGCGCAGCCGCTCGCTCAGTATGCACACGAGCCATGCAAACGCCACGGCAATAGCGGTCGCCGCGGTACGCTGTGCGACCTGTTCGAGCGTCAGCGTGTCAGTCATCGACGCGCCTACCGCAAATATGAAAATCAACGGGCCCGGCGCGCCGAACTTGCCTTTGAAACAGATAAAGAGATAGGCGCCGCAACTCACTGCCAGCAACATTAATTGCGCGCTGTGCGACCAGCCCGCCCATGCTGTCGCCGACATTGCCGCGACGGCCACGGTTTGCCAACACGCGCATTGCAGCACGATCGCAATGCGGCTGCGCGTAGGGGCAAATCGCCCGAACAAGGCGACCAGCGCCCCTAACGACGCAAAGCCCATCAAATGCGACCAGGGCGAAAGCTGAAACGCCGCCAACGCAATGCCCGCGGCGATCGCGGCCTGCAGGCCGGCGAGGGCCGAGTTGCGCAGCGAGGCTTGCTTGCCAAGACGCACGCTTTCGGCGATGCGGGAGGCATGCAGCAGTTGTCGCGCCGCGTCGCGTCGCGACGGTGCAGAGGGAGTCGATATCGGTGGTTTATCTTGCATGGAATCGATGATCGACCTGACAACGACTGTGCTAAACGCACGCGGGCACAGACGCCGCGTCAAAGTGTTAGCCGAACCGAAAGGCCGATAGCTGTGTTTCTAGAACCACTTCAGAATACACCTTGGATCCGCGGTCTGTCCCCGCAGCGCCTGCGACCACCATCAGCGGCATCAGATGTTCTTCCTGCCCGGCGGGATGGCAATGGTAGGCGTGGGGCGCCTGGCTCCAATCGCACAATGCGCGGGTACGCTGTTCCGGCTCGGCCTGCACCGCTTGCGTCAGCCACGCATCGAAAGCTTGCGACGGGCCCGTATATCGCGGGTCGCCATAGCCGCGCATGTTATGAAAACTCATGCCGCTGCCCACGATCAATACGCCTTCGTCGCGCAGCGTAGCCAGTGCTTCACCCGCGCGAATGTGCGCGGCAGGGTCCAGATCGCGACGCAGCGACAGTTGCACAACGGGGATATCCGCATTTGGGAACATCAGCTTCAGCGGTATGAACATGCCGTGGTCAAAGCCGCGTTCGGCATTTTGCTCAGCCTCCAAGCCGGCTGCCGACAGGAGTACCGCGATGCGCTCCGCCAGTGCAGGCGATCCCGCAGCGGGATACTGCAGCTCGTAGGTGGACGGGGGGAAACCGGAGTAGTCGTAAATCAGGTCGGGGTGCGCCCCGGCCGTCACGCTGAAATCCTTGGTGCGCCAGTGTCCTGATACCAACACAATCGCGCTGGGGCGCGCGGGCAGCGTAGCGGCAATTCCCCGCAAATACGCGGCCATACGGTCCCACGTATTGGGAGGGTTCCAGTCCATGAAGAAGCAGGGCCCGGCGCCATGCGGGATGAACAGTGTGGGTTGCGCGGTGCGCCCGGGCGCAAGGGTCGGGGTGGTCATGATGAATCGCTGATCGGTTAATGTGATATCACTATATATTTACCCTTTCGAAGAAGGAATATGCCTTTTCGGAACAAGACTTCCAATCCTTGGTGTTAACTGATGCTCGACCGATTCACCAGCATGCGGGTATTTATCCACGCTGCCGAGCAGGGCAGTCTGTCTGCAGCCGCTCGCGCTCTGGCAATGTCGCCCGCGATGGCGACCAAGCATCTGGATGCGCTGGAGGCACGTCTCGGCGTCAGGCTCATGCACCGCAGCACCCGCCGGCTGACGCTGACCGACGTGGGGGTCGACTATCTCGAAACGTGCCGGCACATTGTCCAGGCGCTGGAGGAGGCCGAGCTCGGCGTCTCTGCTCAGCGCACCGAGGCCGTTGGCAAGTTACGCATGAATGTGCCGCTGTCCTTCGGCTTGCGGTTCATCGCGCCGCGTCTGCCGGCGTTTAGTCAGCGCTATCCCCAGGTCGAAGTGGAACTGGGTTTGAGCGATGCGCAACAGGATCTGCGCGAAGGTGGTTGGGACCTGGCTATTCGTATTGGTCATCTGGCCGACAGTTCATTGAAGGCGCGGCGGCTCGGCGATTGTCCGATGCGCGTGTGCGCTGCGCCGGAGTACCTGGCACGGCATGGCACGCCCAAGCGCGCCAGCGATTTGTCGGGGCACAACTGTCTGAGCTATACCTTGTCGTCCGCGCAAGGACGTGGCACTTGGTCTTTTGGGCGGCAGGGCGAGCTACGTGTGCCGGTAAAGGGCACGCTGGTTGCAAACAACGGCGACGCACTGCTGGCCGCCGCGATCGGCGGGCTGGGCATTATCTATCAGCCTGATTTCATCGTCGCGGATGCACTGGCCGAGGGCAAGCTGGTGCCGCTCGATCTCGATCAACCGCCGTTGGATCTGGGTGGTCTGTATGTTCTCTTTCCGCACGATCGCCGCGCACCCGTGAAAGTGCGCGCCATGATCGATTATCTGGTGGAGATTTTCACGCATGGCACGAGCCGTTGACGGCGGGCAGGCGATGCTATGTCAGAGGCAGAGAGACCAGTAAACTGCGGCTTTAAATACTGGATTGGAGCTCGTGATGAAACGGCTGGGTATCGCGGCAAGCCTTTTGCTGCTTGGGGGATGTAGGACGGGCGACAAACAAGCGCCAGCGTCAGTCGGGATGGCCAACCCCGCGTCGGTGTACTGTGCTGAGCAGGGCGGCAAGCTGTCCATCGAGAATCGACCGGCCGGCCAAGTTGGCATCTGCACGCTACCCGACGGTACACAAATGGAAGAGTGGGCTCTTTATCGCCGCGATCATCCGCAGAAATAACGCCGCTCGCACGGGCTTGCGCGCTCGAACGCAGCCGCAGCGCGCAACAGTTCGGCATCCTGACGGAATCGACCGACCAGTTGCAGGCCAACCGGCAAACCGTCGCTCGCCGTGCCGCAGGGCACGCTGATCGCCGGGTGTCCGGTCATGTTGAACACCATCGTCCACGGAAACCAATTCGCCCGCAAATCCTCGTACGGTTTACCATCGATGTCGATAGGCTGAAACAGATCCTGATCTATCGGCAGCGCGGTGCGCGAAAGCGTGGGCGTGACCAGAAAATCCGCACGTTGCAACAGGCCTTGCACGTGATGAAACAGCGCCGATCGCGCGAACATGGCTCGCTGATAGTCCACGCTGCTAAACGCCTGCGCCGATTCCACCTGACGGCGGAATGTCTCGCTAAATAGTGCGGGCTCGCGCGTCACCATATCGATGAACCGTGTTCGCCACACCGTGTGATTCACCGTGCGCCAGACGGGCTCGATATTAAAGGCCGTGGCGTCAAAGGATTCAAGCTGCGCGCCCAGCGCTTGCAGGCGCTGTAATGCCGCGTCGAAGGCGCGTTGGACATCGGCGGCAATCGGGCGTCCTGGCGGCACGGCGCAATACAGCACGCGTTTGCCTTTCAAGTCGTCCGCCGTGCGTACCGCGTCGACATAGTCGGGTTGGTTCACCCCGATGGACCACGGATCGATGGGGTCTTCACCGGCCATGACCTGCAACATCATCGCGGTGTCTTCCACCGTGCGTGTCGTGGGCGTCACGTAAGTCTGGTTGCCGTACACATCCTGGGCCTGGCTATGCGGAATTACACCCAGGCTTTGTTTTAGTCCGACAACGCCATTGCACGCTGCTGGAATACGGGTCGAACCGCCGCCATCGGATGCCACGGCCAACGGCGTGATCATTTGCGCGGTCGCCACCGCCGCGCCGCCACTGGAGCCGCCGCTTGTGCGCTCTGCGCTCCAGGCGTTACGGGTCTGACCGAATAGCGGACTGCGCGTCAGTGACTGGCAACCGAATTCAGGCGTGGTCGTTTTACCGATCAAAATCGCCCCGGCCGCACGCAGCCGCGCCACACTGACCGCGTCATGATCGGGAATGTTGTCTTTGTAGGCCAACGTGCCGAACGTCGTGCGGACATCGGCGGTGTTCACCAGATCCTTGACCGTGAACGGGATGCCATGCAGCGGCCCCAGCTCGCGGCCCGACATCACATCGGCTTCGGCGTGACGCGCCTGCTGCATGGCGCGTTCGCCACAGATCGTGATGAAGCAGTTGAACTCGGGTTGCAGCCGATGCGCCCGCTCGAGCGCAGCGCTGACGATTTCGACGGGGGATAGCGATTTACGCTGGATGGCGCGAGCTAATTGCGCGGCGGTCATCGCGCAGATCGAATCGTTCGTGGTGGATATCGTCATGTTCAATCCATCTTGATGCCGGATTCTTCGACCACGGGGCGCACGGCTTCGCGCTCTTGCACGATGCGTTGCGAGACGGCTTTGGCCGGCATGGGCGAGACCACCAGTCCATTGTCCAGCAAGCGTTGACGCAGAGTGGGGTCTTCAGACGCCTGGATAAAAGCCTTTTCCAGCGCGGCGACGGTCGCATCGGGTGTGGCGGCCGGCACATAGATACCGTACCAACTGGTCGCGGTGCGATAGTCGGGGATGCCTTGTTCGGCAATGGTCGGCACGTCGGGCAACGTGGACAAGCGTTTGGTGCCGCTGATGCCCAGGAACTTGATCTTGCCGCCCTGATACAGCGGCATCATGCTTGCCACAGCATCCCAGCCGATCGAGACCTCTTGGCTTGCCACATCGATCAGCATGGGGGCGGCACCCCGATATGCGACGGGCTCGATGCGCAAACCGTGATTTTTATTCAAGGACAGGGCGCCCAGGTGCCCGGAACTGCCCAAGGTCGCGAGCCCCAGCGTTGTGGGCTTCGGCTGCCGTTTGGCCCATTCCACATATTCGACGATATTGTTGTAGGGCGCGTCGGCCGCCGCCACCACGGCAGTGGGGATCTCGACTAATGCCGCCACGGGCCGCAAATCGCGGTCCGCGTCGTAATTCAGATTCTGATACGTCAGCGGCAACAGGGTGAAGAGCGGAGATCCACCCAGGTACATGGTCAGGCCGTCCGGGGCAGCGGTTTTCACGGCGTTCAGCGCGATACGCCCCGAGGCGCCCGGCTTGTTATCCACCAGCACTTTTTCGAAACCCTGATCCTGCAGCGCCTGCGCGTAAAGTCGCGCGGTGGTGTCGGCCGCACCGCCCGGGGCGAATCCCACGGTGATGGTCGGCACGCCTGCAATAGCCGCAGCCGATTGCGCATGGCCCGAGGCGCTTGCGATGGCACAGGCTATGGCAGCGCCAGTCAAGATAGTGCGTGTGAGGTGGGAAATAGACATTGAAGTATCCTGAGTGTGGACCGAGAAGTCCGACCCGCAGCGGCCACCGTGGCCCATCGCTCGTCGGCGAATAGCGTCCATATTAATGGACGCCAGGGCAGGTCAAGCGCAGAACCAGACGAGCACGCGCGCTGATATAGCGGCGTTCAACCTGGCATAGAGGAGTCGAACCCCTGCGGAGGAACGTTCAACTCCTGACGCAGAGGAGTTCAATCCAGAAAGGCGAGTACGCCTTCGGCAGCCGTGACGCCGCTAGCCAGGCAGGCAGTCAGCAAGTAACCGCCCGTTGGCGCTTCCCAGTCCAACATCTCGCCTGCGCAGAATACGCCCGACAGGGCGGACAGCATGAGTACATCGGCGGTGGCTTCGAGCTTGACGCCACCGGCGCTGCTGATCGCTTCGTCAATGGGCCGCGTGCGCGTCAGCTGCAATGGCAACGCCTTGATGCGGCGCGCCAGCAGCGCCATGTCAGCCCAGGCAGCGGCCTCGGCGCACTCGCGCAGCAACAGGCTTTTTGCGCCCTTCAGCCCTAATCGGCTTTGCAAATGGCTGGATATCGAGCGTGCGCCGCGTGAGTGGGTGACCTGTTGCAGCACCTTCTCGATAGAAAAGTCCGGCAGGAGGTCCACCCAAACACGGGCTTGTCCCTGTGCGTCTATGGCATCGCGCAAGGGGGCGGAAAGGGCGTAGACCAGGCTGCCCTCGACGCCGGATTCGGTCAAGACAAACTCACCACGCCGCCAAGGGCCCGGCGCGCCGGCGACGTCCAGCGCCATCGCCACGGATTTCAACGGCTGGCCGGCGCCGCGCTGACGTAGATGCTCGCTCCAGTTCACCTCGAATCCGCAGTTTGCCGGCCGCAGTGGCGCGACATCCACGCCTTGTTGTTGCAGACGAGGCACCCAGGCCCCATCAGAACCCAGTCGTGCCCAGCTCGCGCCGCCCAGGGCGAGTATGGCTGCGTCCGCACAGACTTTCAGCTCGCCCTGCGGCGTGTCGAAACGCAGTGTCGCCGGGCTAGCGGACTCGTCATCGGCCCAACCGATCCAGCGGTGTCGCATATGAAACCGCACGCCGGCTGCGCGCAGACGCGAGATCCAAGCGCGTAACAGCGGAGCGGCCTTCATTTCACGCGGGAACACGCGCCCCGAGGTTCCGATGAAGGTGTCGATCCCCAATCCATGTGCCCAGCCACGTACTGCTTGAGCGTCCATGCGCCGCAGCCAGTCTGCCACCTTGGCTTGCCGTTCCCCAAACCGGCTTTCGAAAGCCTCAGCGGCTTCGCTATGCGTCAAGTTCAGCCCGCCACGGCCCGCCAGCAAAAATTTGCGTCCCACTGACGGCATACGGTCGTAAATGTCAGCGAGCACGCCATGACGTGCAAGCGTTTCGGCAGCCATCAGGCCAGCGGGGCCGCCGCCGATAATGGCGACACGGACGGAGGGCTGAGCGGGGGCGAGTGAGTCAGACATAAAGGCGAGGATGGAATATGCCTACCGACCCTAGGGCAGGGGCGTGGCCGGAGGCACATGATTTTCGCATGGCCGAGCCGTAAGATTTACTCTGTGGGCTTTGCCGCCAGACGCGACTGACGCGCGAGCAAGGTGTCGAGCTGGTTCGCGAACGATTTGCGGTCGGCCTGACTGAATGCCGAGAATCCGCCCGTGTCGATGCCGTTGGCGCGCAACTCTTCCATCATGTCGCGCATCGTCAGGCGTTCGCTGATCGTCTCTGGCGTATAGCGTTCACCGCGCGGATTGAGCGCCATGGCGCCTTTTTGCAGAACCTCGGCGGCCAGGGGGATATCTCCGGTAATGACCAGATCGCCCGCCGCAGCGTGTTGGACGATGTATGCGTCAGCCACATCGAAACCGCGCGGCACCTGCACCGCACGTATCAGCGCCGAGGGCGGCGTACGCAGCATCTGGTTCGCCACCAGCGTCAACGGAATCTGCCAGCGCTGCGCGGCGCGATACAGGATGTCCTTAATCACGGCCGGGCAGGCGTCGGCGTCAACCCAGATGTGCATGGTCAGGCGTCCAACGCCTTTTGCAGCAGTTCAGCCACCAGCTCGTTGGTTGAAATGCCACGCTCCTGCGCCAGTGCGCGCACGCGGTCGCATTGCGCCTGTGTCAGTTTCAACGGAAACGGCACCAGACCGGCGGCCTGATCTTGTTTGCGTTGCTCACGGCGATCGATCGCGCCACCGGCATTCAGTCGTCCGGACGCGCCGGACTGCTTTAACTGACCGGCCAGCTTAAAGGCCTTGTTTCTTTCAAGTTCGAATTTGTTCATGGGGGTCTCTGGTGCAATACGTGATCATAAGCGGAAAGGGATTGCCCCGCTTGGCCACGAGCCCTGACACGCGTGACGGCCCCGTTAAGAAAACTAAAGCGCGTTGTTTGTTTTTAAAAATGGCGGCGGCTGCCCACATCCCCGACACTGTGACGATCACGAATCAAGCGGAGGTGTGCGTGGCGCGGACGTGCCCATTAATCTCACTGGCGGGCCTGACATTGCCGGCGGTTTCGCCGTTGTTGTTGGCGCAGGTCGCCGCCGACGTGGGCTTTGATGCCGTGGGCGTCAATCTGCTGCGCGTGTGGTATACCGCGTCCGCGCAAGCCGGGCCGTTTACGCAAGAAGTGGCGCGACTGGGTGACGCATTGACCGCAAGCGGTCTGACTCTGATACACGGCGGGCACCTATTGCTCGGTGCATTGGACAGGCCAAGCGCCAAGTCGGTCCTGGCGGCAATGCGTGAGTTGAGAGCCCAATATGTTGTCCTCATTGCAGCGCCTCATGCGCCGCGGGCAATCATCGACGAAGACTTCGCGTTCGTAGCCGCCGAAGCCGCGGATCTGCCCATGCTGGTCGAATTCGCGCCGTACACGGGTTGGCGCACGTTGGCCGATGCGATGCAATTCATCGATGCTCACCAATCGGTGCCGTTGCGGTTGCTGGTCGATGTCCTGCATTTGATGCGTTCGGAGAGCCTTTCGCTATGGACACGCGAACGAGACTGGCCGGTAGGTCTTGTACAAGTCTGTGATGCGCCAATCGCGCTGCCCACACAAGAATCCCTGCAGTTGGAGGCACGTGGCCAACGCTTAGATGTGGGCGAGGGTTCTCTGCCGCTGCAAGAAATTTTTGCGCGCGTGCCACGCCATGTGCCCATTGAAGTCGAAGCTCCCTGCCTGGCCTTACGCAACTTGACCCCACACGCCCGGGCCCGGCGCAGTCTGGCGTGCCTACTTCCCTTTCTGGCCGAGCAGGGCTATCGCCCGCGTGCCGCGCCAGATAGTCCTTCCGATCAATCAAAGGAGAGCATAAGATGAAGTTCGATATCAGCAAACGTCTGCCCGAAGTCGATGAGGCCATAGCCAAAACCGACAACCCCAGGCACCTGGCGATCCTGAACAACTATGTGCGGCATGCGCATCTGGAGGTGATGGGTCTGTGGCATGGCATCGTCGCGCCGGACATGATGGTGCCGCATCCCGTGTACCGCTTTCATTCGCAGGCCGGTCTGCGCGTCATCGACGGCATGCAAGCCGTGCAGAATGAGTACGCCAGCTATGCCGAGCAAGGCAGTTCAGTCATCTATCACACCGAGGGCCAAATCGCGGTCAAAGACGATGGGTTTCTGACGGAATATGTGTCGCATCGGTTCTGGCCCGGTTGGATACTGCGTAATGCCGGCGACGATATCGACGACCCCGATGCCACCTATCTCGTGAGCAATACGCAAGCTATGTGGTGGCCCTACGATGAATTGGGGCGCGTGAAAGAGGAACGCGTCTACCGCGGTGCCGACCGCAGCATACGCAAATGCGACCCGGCCGAAGTCATCACCGCCGCGGAAGCACGCGAAAAACTCTTGCCCCTGACACCACCTGTTTGGGTTATCGGCCAACCCAAACCCGATTGGCAGCCCGGCCAGATCGTTCCCTATGCCACATCGCTCGAAGAAGCGCATGCCATGGCGCTGTATCGCTGAACGCCGCGGGAGGAGACAATGAAAATCAAACGTTTTGCTAATGTCATTCTGGGCACGGTCATCGCTGGCGTGGCTTGCTATGCAAGCCCGACCTTTAGCGCGCAGACGCTGCGATACGCCCATGGCAACCCGCCCGCCGCGCCGTCGGTCAAGGCGGCCGAGCGCTATAAGGAGCTGGTAGAGCAATACTCCAATGGCACGTTGAAAGTCCGCGTGTTCCCCAACTCGCTATTAGCCAATCAAGAAATCTCTGCCGGTCTGCAAGACGGGCTGGCCGATGTCGGGCTGCTGCTCACCTCGTATCATCCCTCCGAATATCCGAAGTTCTCCATGGTCGCGGATCTATCGATGATGGCGACCAGCAGCGATAAGGGATGGAAAGTCGGACTCTATGCGTTCGTCGGCGCGCTTATGGATTATGTGTTCTTCGACTGTCCTCAGTGCCACACCGAGTTCGCGCAGCATAACCAGGTCTATCTGGGTGGGTTCTCGTCGACGCCCTATGGGTTGGCCTGTACAAAACCCGTCGTGACACTCGGCGAAATCAAGGGTCTGTCGATCCGCGCCGTAGGCGCAAGCTGGGCCAGGTGGACAGAGTTCGTCGGCGCCAGGCCCATTACGATGCCGGGTTCCGAAATGCTTCAGGCGCTCGCGCAAGGTGTCGTGGGGTGCGTAGAGACCAATCTCGTCGATCTGATCAATTGGGGTCTGTATGACGTGACCACGGACTTCACCACGGATGTACCAGGAGGCGCCTTCGCGCAAGTCGCGGGCATGCAGGTCAATGCCAATGTGTGGAAGCGGCTCACGCCCCAAGAGCGCACGGCCTTGATGCGAGGTTCGGCTGCTCAGGCCGCCGGGACACTGGCGCTTTACATCGCTCAGGAAGAGGCCGCTATCGCCCGTATCAAGAAGGACGGACGAATGAAGCTGCACAAGCCTGCCGAGGACTTGATGGCCAGGACCCGGGAGTTCGTGGTCCAGGATCGCAACACAATCGTCGCCTATTACGAGAAAAATTTCGGCGTCAAAGACGGAGCCGCCGAAGTCGACAAGCTGGTTCAGAAGTTCGACAAGTGGCTCAATCTGATGCAGAACGTGGAGACCGGCCAGCAGGCGGAATCCCTTTATTGGGATCATCTCTATAGCAAGCTGGATGCGGCGTCATACGGCCTCTGATACGAGCGGCGTGCGAAGAGCGCGGCGTCGCGCTCTTCGTCTTCCAGAGGATTGTCCATGACTCGCGCATCCATCACCAAAATCTTTGATCGTGTCATCGAAGTCACCACCTTGGCGGGCGGTATCGCCGTGGTGCTGATGATGATCCACATCACCGCGGATATCGTCCTGCGGTTCTTCTCGTCGGCCCCGCCCGGAACCATCAGTATCGTGTCGTACTACTACATGCTGATCGTGACCTTTATCTCGTTGGCATTCGCCGAGCGCCGCAATGCGCATATCGCCGTCGATATCGTCTATGACCATCTGCCTCGGGCGTTGCAAGCCTGCTGCCGCGTCGTGAGTCGGCTGCTGTGTATCGCGATCTTCGGCCTGATGACGGTGAAGTCCTGGGATATCGCGATGGAAAAACTCAGAATCGGCTCGCGGTTCATCCAGGGCAGTTCTGTCATCATTACCTGGCCGGGCTATTTCCTTCTGCCTTTGGGCTTAGGGCTGCTGTGTCTGACCTACGTAATGAAGCTGCTGCGTGTTTTGACCGAGGCCCCGCCGTCCGACCTCGAGGAGGAGATGGGTCATGAGTGAGGTACAGATCGGCCTTGGCGCGATATGCTCGCTGATGGTGTTGCTGGCCATGCGCGCTCCAATCGGGGCCTCGCTGATCGCCGTGTCGTTCGCAGGCATTTGGGCCATTGTGGGCTGGCGCAGCGCGTATGGCGCGATAGGCAATATTCCTTATGACTTTGCCGCGAGCTGGTCGATGAGTTCGATTCCGATGTTCCTGTTGATGGGTTATCTCGCCTATCACTGTCGGCTGACATCGGGCCTGTTCGAGGCGGCGCGCGTATGGACGTCGCGTATTCCCGGCGGACTTGCCGTGGGGGCGGTGTTCGGCTCGTCGGCATTTGCCGCGGTGTGCGGATCGTCGGTCGCATGTTCGGCCGCCATGGGCAAGATCGCCGTTCCAGAGATGACACGCGTGGGATATTCGCCCATGCTGTCCACCGGCACCGTGGCCGTGGCTGGCACTATTGGTGCGCTGATTCCGCCTTCGATTCTGCTCATCATCTATGGGGTCATGGCCGAAGTGTCGGTCATCAAGCTGTTCATGGGCGGGCTTGTCATCGGCATGCTTTCTGCGATCACGTATGTGGTGGTGATCTTGATACGCGTCTGGCTCAATCCGGCGCTCGCACCGAGGGATGCGACGGTCTATAGCTTGCGTGACAAACTGGCCGTGTTGCGCAAGACCTGGCCCATGCTCGTGATCTCCGCCAGCGTGTTCGGCGGCATGTTTTCGGGATTGTTTACGCCCACCGAGGCGGGCGCGGTCGGAGCTTTTCTGACCTTTCTCGTGGCCTTGCTCACGCGTGAACTCACTTGGCGCATCTTTCGCACCACGGTCATGGAAACGCTGCTGACCACTAGCGCGCTTATGATCATCGGCGTGGGCGCATCTCTGTTTGCGCGGCTATTGGTGATATCGGGTCTCGACGTCACCCTAGGCGATGCCATCACGTCACTGTATTCCAGCTCTTTTATGTTGATCGTGACCTTGGTGGTGATCTACCTGCTGTTAGGCATGTTTCTCGAGCCCATCGGCGCGATGATGCTGACGCTGCCCATCGTGCTGCCCATCGTCAAGACCGAAGGGATAAGCCTGATCTGGTTTGGCATCTTCCTGGCCAAACTTTTGGAAGTCGGCATGGTCACTCCGCCGATCGGGATGAACGTGTTCGTGATTAAGCGAGTGGTTGGCAACCTCATTTCATTGGGCGGCATATTTCGCGGCGTGTTGTGGTTTGTCGTGGCCGACCTGATCCTAATCTTCCTCATCTATTTTTTCCCGGCCCTCGTCACATGGTTGCCGGACACATTGAGCTAAGTCTAGATAACGGAGACACACATGGAACTGCAGGGACACATCGCCGTCGTCACAGGCGCGGCGCGCGGTATTGGTCTGGGCATCGCTCGGGCCCTCGCGCAACGCGGTGCGCATGTCATTGCGCTGGATCGTTTAACCGATGAATTGGAATCCGCGGCGACCGAACTGCGTGCGCTGGGCACCGTGGAGACTCGAACGCTCGATGTCTCTGACCTTGAGGCGATGGACGCCTTGATCGAGGATGTCCGCAATCGCCACGGCAAGATCGACATTCTGGTCAACAACGCCGGCATTTCGGTCAAAGGCGAGAACGGCCGGCGCATTCCGTTTCTGCAGTCCACCCGTCAAGCATGGGACCAAACCATGCTCATCAATCTGACGAGCGTGTATGAAATGTGCCGGCGTGTCGTGCCCGATATGGTGCAGCGCAAGTACGGCCGCATCATCAATATTGCTTCGCAAGCCGGCCGTACCCGGCCGGAATTCGCGGACACCGCCTACGCCGCGGCGAAGGCTGGTGTGATCGGCTTGACCCGTTCCATCGCGGAAGAAGTCTCGCAGTACGGCATCACCGCTAACTGCGTCGCGCCGGGTCGCATCGACACCCCTATGGTGCGCACGGCGGGCACCGAGGCAAATGCGTTATATGCCCAGCGCATTCCTGCGCGGCGCATTGGCACGACCTCGGAACTAGCGGCCGCCGTGACCTTTCTGGCTTCGCCAGAGGCGAGCTTTATCTCGGGAACGACGATCGATGTTAATGGCGGCTATTTCATGACTTGAGGGGAGCAATGATGTCTGAACCGACGAAAGAGCAACAACGCTTCGCGCAAGTTCACTTGCCCGTATCAGAAGCGTGGCTTGCGACCACATTCGAGGAGGCGGTCGAGCCCGGTCTCGAGATCATCGATACGCATCACCATTTATGGGACAAACCCCGGCCGCGTTATTTGCTGGACGAGTTTCTGGCTGACGCCAGTGGCGGACACCGTCTGATGGGCAGCGTCTATGTTGAAAGCCGAGCCATGTACCGACAGGACGTAGCGGATGGCGAAAAGCCCTTAGGCGAAACGGAGTTCGCCAACGGCATGGCGGCCATGGCGGCAAGCGGTGTCTATGGCCCCGCGCGTGTCTGCGATGGCATCGTGGGGTTTGTCGATCTGCGGTTGCCCAATGCGGCCGAACTATTGCAGCAACATGTGCGCATTGCCGGGCCGCGATTCAAGGGCGTACGAAACCTTTCGGCGTGGCACCCCGATCCGGAAGTCTCCGCGACCTCCATCGTCTATCCCAAGGACTTGCTTTCGAGCGCGGATTTCCGGCGCGGACTGGGCGCATTGACCGACATGGACCTCGTGTTCGATGCGTTCATGTTCCATACGCAGCTCAACGACCTGATTGATCTGGCGCGCGCCTTCCCACGCACGCGCATCGTTCTCGACCATTACGGCGCGCCCGTGGGCGTGGGGCCCTTTGTTAATCAACGCGAGGCTGTGTTCCGAGAATGGCGCGAAAGCATGCGGCGCCTGTCGGCTTTTCCCAATGTGTTCGTCAAGCTCGGCGGCTTTGCCATGAGGATCACGGGCTTCGGTTTCGACCGGCAGGATAAGGCACCCACCTCGGACGAACTCGCCACGGCATGGCAACCGTATTTCGATGAGGTGGTGAATCTGTTTGGTGTTGAGCGCTGCATGTTCGAGAGCAACTTTCCGGTCGATAAGGGCTCGTGCAGCTACACCGTGCTGTGGAATGCCTATAAGAAGATGAGCCTGCGCTTACCCGATGCGCAGCGACGCCAGCTTCTGTCCGGCACCGCGCGGCAGGTTTATCGCCTGCAGTGATATGGGCGGTTCATTTCACTTAAAGGACGTTAAGAAAATGCTTGCATTGCAAAAACAAGACGCGGCCGCCGGTGTGGCATTGGTGGACGTTGCCGAGCCGCCCGCGCCAGGTCAGGGCGAAGTATTGATCGAAGTCGTGGCCGCGGGCATCTGCGGGTCGGATCTGCACATTGACGACTGGGCGCAAGGCTACGAGTTTCTGACGCCGTTTCTCCCCGTGACGCTGGGCCACGAGTTCTCGGGCCGTGTCGTCGCCGCCGGGCCAGGGGTACACGAATCTGCCGTCGGAAAGCGGGTTGTGGTGCGTCCGTCGATCTCTTGTGGGGTCTGTATTGATTGCCGTGAAGGCGATCCGGATGAATGCCTGCACCGTCGTGCGCTCGGCTTGCATCGCCCTGGTGCTTTTGCGCCTCGGTTGCTCGCACCGTGGAACTATTGCCTGCCTTTGCCGGATTCCTTGGACTTGGAACTGGCCGCCTTGGTAGAACCGCTGACGATCAGCCAGCACGCCGTGGAGGATGGGGAAGTCAAGACCGGTGACCGCGTGCTGGTCTTTGGCCCGGGGACCATAGGGCAGGGCGCGGCGGCGCTGGCACGACTGGCGGGCGCGGCCGAGATCGTCGTGGTGGGCTATGGCGATAAAGAACGTTTCGAGGTCTTGGGTCGTATGGGATTCTCTCGCCTCATCGATCTGGCCGACCCCGGAGCGGCACAGCAGTTGGAGGAACTCGCGGGCGATGGTTTTGATGTGGTGATCGAGGCGGCCGGCGCGAACAGCGCGCTGGCGAGCGCCTTACGATTGACGCGCGTGCGTGGGAAAATCGTGGCTGTTGGCATCCATTCGCGCAATATCGATGTGGACGTGAATCTATTGGTGCGGAAACGATTGCAGCTACGCGGCTCTTATCGCGCGAGCCAGGCGATCTGGGAAAAATGCATCCGTATCTTGGCACAGAGCCCCAACGAGTTCGCGCCGATGATCACGCATCGTTTGCCCTTGAATGAGGCGCCCGAGGGCTTCCGTTTAGGCAAGCAGAAGACGGCTTCCAAAGTCATATTGCTTCCGGGCCTGGGAGCACAGTCATGACCTATCAGCCCGCGGATCTCGCGTTAGGGTGGTTGACTGTGGGTGGCGACGATCCGTTCGCTTGGCTGTCTGCAGCCGTGGCGGGCGGCTTTGGCCACATGGGGGTGAAGATCGCGCCGCGACCCGGCGAGCCCGCTCCCCGGCTGTTGGCCGATAGCGGATTCAGACGGGAGTTTGATACCGAACGCAGACGGCGCGGTGTACGGCTACTCAACATGGGCAGCATCTGGTTGGATGGTCAACATCCCGTCGAAACATACATCCCGGCGTTGGATCTCGGGGCCGAAATGGGTGCTTCATACGTGGTCGGGATTAGTACGGACCCGGACCCGGTGCGTCGCATGGTGGATTTGAAAGCCTTGACGGCGCTGGCATCCGACCGGGGTATGCGCTTGACGATAGAGTTCTTCGCGTACTCCGCGATCAGCAGCTTTACGGATGCGTTGGACGCGCTGGCGGACCTCGCGCCCGGTCAGGCCGGCGTATTGTTTGACGCGCTGCACTTTCATCGATCGGGGGGGATCCCGTCAGACATCACCGAGGACAGGGCAATGTGTGTGGACTATTTGCAGTTATGTGATGGGCCGCAACTCCTGCCGGCTGGGATGACACTTAGCGAGGAAGGACGTGCGGCACGAATGTTCGCGGGCGAAGGCGACATCGCGCTGCGCGACATCATGGCGCGCTTATCTCGTTGCTCTGTCATCGAGGTAGAGATCCCTCATCCACTATTGCGCACATTGTCTGCCGATGAGTGTGGCCGCGAGGTCATGACTAGGACTCTGCACTTTCTGAACGGCAGTGATCCCAACGACCGCGCTAGACGATAATCTCGCCCGTCGCCGTGTGTTGATTGAGCAATAGTTCGATAAAGCGGCGGGCATAGCCGGGCAGATTATCGAAACGATGGGCGCAGATGACCAGCTTGCGTTCTGCCCATGGTTCTTCCAGGGGTAGAGTCTGCAAGCCCAGCTGCCGTTGGTAATTCTCCGCCAGCGCCTGCGGGATGATAGCGACACCGACATTGTGCGACACGAGCTTTGCGATGGTGTCGAAACTGTTGACCTCCACGCGCGTGGTGAGGCGCATGCCGTGATGACGGGCCACGTCTTTTAAAAACGCCGTCATCGCACTGCTTGGACCCAAGGACACCATGTCCACATTGCTGAGACTAGTCAGGCGTATCCCTTGCGCGCGGGCCAATGGATGAGAGGGCGACGCCAGCAGCACCAGCCGTTGCGTCTGATACGGGATCGTCTCCAATGACTCCACATGGACGTTATCGGCCACGATGCCGATGTCGGCCAACCCTTCGGACAATTGTTGAATGATCTGCACGCTCAGTTCTTCGCGCAGCTGAATATTGACGTTGGGATGATCGAGCAGGAAACAGGTGATCAAATCTGGCGGCAAGTCGGTGATTGCCGACGTGTTCAACAGCACGCGGAAAATCCCCTTATTCCCACTCGCGTACTCGCGCATGTTGGCCGAGAGCGATTCCGACTGATGCAAAATCTCGCTGGCGTAGCGCAAAAATGATTGACCAGCCTGTGTCAGCTCCACGCCGTTGGGCTTGCGCTCGAACAGCTTTACGCCTAGCGAATTCTCTAAATTCCGAAGTCGTATCGAGGCTGCCGGCGGCGACAGAAACACTCGCATGGCGCCGCGTGTGACGTTGCGTTCGTCTGCGACCGCCGAAAATAGCTTCATGTCGACAAAATCGTAGTTCAGTGTCATAAGCGCGCGTATTGGACCTGAAAGCGTGAGACATGTACCGTCGTTGGAACCGACTGTTTAGCGTGATCGGTACGAAGCTGCCAATGCGTGTAAACCCCCTGACCTTAACGGGTATCGGTGCGCGCGG
Source organism: Bordetella sp. 15P40C-2 (assembly GCF_009763235.1). Lineage (NCBI taxonomy): Bacteria > Pseudomonadati > Pseudomonadota > Betaproteobacteria > Burkholderiales > Alcaligenaceae > Bordetella > Bordetella sp. 15P40C-2. The sequence continues at coordinate 372,369 of NZ_WSJA01000025.1, read as the reverse complement.
AAAGCCGTATTAACATAATTAAAAAGCGCGCTTTGCTTTTAAAAATGGCGCAGTTTTCGCCGATCGCGCAGACTGTCGCTCATGACGTATGCGGAGAGCAATGTGATCACGGATCGGCCCATTGTGTCCCTGGCGGGCCTGACCCTGCCCGCGCTGCCGCCCGCGCTGTTAGTCAGCGCGGCTGCCCAGGCGGGATACGATGCGGTGGGCGTGAATCTCACCCAACTATGGCGGACCGTCTCAGGCGATCCGCGTTGGTTCGCTGCCGAAGTCGATAGTCTGGCCGATGCCTTGAGCCAGCACGGCTTGCGTCTGACGCATGGAGGCCATCTGCTGATGGGTGCCTTGGACCGGCACGGCGTCGGACACATCATGAACGCCATGCGACAGCTGGACGCCGAGCATCTGGTATTGGTCGCCGCGCCGCAACGGGATTCCTCGCAGATCGAAGCCGACTTCGTGTTCGTGTGTGAGCAGATGGACGATATCCCAGTGCTGGTCGAGTTTGCGCCATACACGGGTTGGAAAAGCCTTGACGACGCGATGGCGTTTATCGAACGTCATCCCACGGTCGAGCTTGGCTTGGTCGTCGACGTCTTGCATCTGGTGCGCTCCGGTAGTCTCGACAGATGGCTGGCCAGGGACGCATGGCCGGTGGGCCTTGTGCAAATCTGCGACGCGCCGCTGCGTTCGCCGCAGCCCGACGCGCTGCAAATGGAGGCACGCGGTAATCGCCTGGATGTGGGCGAAGGCTCGCTGCCCTTGGCCGAGATCTTTCGCGCGTTACCGCGTCACGTGCCTATTGAGGTTGAAGCACCTTGTCTGGCGCTGCGTAACCTGACGCCCGTCGCGCGTGCTGAACGCAGCCTTCGCCATCTAGAAATTTTCTTACGGTCACAAGGATATCGAACCCGGGTAGTGCCGTCTTAAGCCCGGACCATTCGCACCACCCGAAGTAGGTATATCGATCGTTCGGACCGCGGGCGACTCGACAGTGGCGTCGCGTGCTGCGTGTCGCAGCCGCTATCTAACAACACTATAAAACGAGGCAATGGAAAATGAGAAAAGCATGGTGTGCTGTCTTAGGAGGCCTGACAGTTGCGATATCGACGCCGTCCTGGGCGGATTGGCCCGAGCGAGACGTGAATTTGACCGTGATGTACGGGGTAGGCGGAAACACCGATCTGGTCGCGCGCAGCGTGGCGGCCAAACTCGAAAAGATATGGGGGAAAACCGTCGTCGTGCATAATCGCGCAGGAGGGCAGGGCACCGTCGCGATGGACTGGCTCAGGCGGCAGGCGCCCGATGGCTATCAGCTTGGCATGGTGACAGGCTCGTCGATTGCGCTCGCGCCCCATCTGAACAAAGCCGAGTATCGTCCGGATGATTTCACGTTCCTGGGCAGTTTCGGTTCTGTACGCCTGGGTGTCGCGGTGCATGCGAGTTCTGGCATCGACTCCATGCAGGCACTCATCGATGAGGCGAAGAAGCGCGAAGTCTTTTTAGGCTCGGGCGCCGTGCTCAACAGCTTGCTGCTGTTGGACATGAACAAAAAATTCGGCACCAAGTTCGTCAACGTGCCCTATAAATCCGGGTCCGAGGTGCAGACGGCTTTGATGGGCAAGCATGTCGATGTGATCGTCGGCAACCCCACGGATATTCTGCAGCATTTGGGTTCGGGTATGCGCTTACTCAGTGTGGCGGGCGTTCGCCCCTGGCCGGAAACGCCGGACGTCCCGACCCTCACGCAGCTCAAACTCAGTACGGTGGACGTGGTGTCCTGGTTAGGCTTGGCGGGACCCAAGGGCTTGCCGCAGGAGGTGCGTCAAAAAGTCGAAAGCGCATTGGTGGAGCTCGCCGCCGACCCGGAATTCCAGAAGCGGATGGATGCCCTGGGTACCGATGCGTTCCAGGCCAGTGGCGCGGACACAGCGGCCTATATGGCAAGCCGCCACTCGCAATGGCGCAACGGCTTGGTGGCGGCGGGACTGCTGGAGGACACACCGGTCGCGCAGGCCGCCGTGCCCAAATAAGGCAGCCCGGCTCGTGACGCGCTAGCGCAGGTCGTCCGGCAGCAACGGCTCGATCGCCGCCCACAACGCATCGGGCGACTCGGCCAGCCCGTCGGCGGCCCAGGCGGTGACATCCTCGTCCTGACCCAGATAGCCATACGCCGCCGCTACAGCAGGCATCCCCGCCGCATGCGCGGCTTGTATATCGCGCAGATCATCGCCGACATACACGCAGCGGTTCGTGGGAAAGCCCGCTTGCTGTGCTGCGTGCTGCAAGGGTAGGGGGTGCGGTTTCGCGTGCGCCGTCGTATCGCCGCATACGACGGTGGCGCTGTGTTCGTTCAACCCCAGGAATTCCACAATCGGCAGCGTCAGGTGCGTCACCTTATTGGTGACGATGCCCCAAGCCAGCCCGCGCTCGCGTATGCCGGCCAGCAATTCCGCGATACCCGGAAACAGCCGACTATGCTGCGTCGACCCGGCGGCGTAATCGGCCAGGAATTGGAGACGAGCCGCTTCATAATCCGGGTGGTCCGGCAAAAATCCCAGCGCGACGCGTAACAGCCCACGCGCGCCTTGCGACGCTACGGGACGCAGTTCTTCGTACGGCAGCGGCTCCATGCCACGGCGCGTGCGCTGGCGGTTTGCCGCGGCGACGAGGTCCGGGGCGGTGTCGGCTAGCGTGCCGTCGAAATCAAAAAGTATCAGGGCGCTCATTCGGGTTTGCGGGTCGCCATCAGGTAGTTGACCGACGTATCGGCGGACAGGCTGTACACCTTGGTCAAGGGGTTGTATTCCATTCCGCGCATGCTGACGCCTTGCAAACCGGCTTGGCGTACTGACGCAGCGAGCTCGCTCGGTTTGATAAATTGATCGTGGCTATGCGTGCCACGCGGCAGCAGGCCGAGGATGTACTCCGCGCCCAGGATCGCGAAGAGAAACGACTTTACGTTGCGATTCAGCGTGGAAAAGAAGACCCATCCGCCCGGTTTTACCAACTGCGCGCAGGCGCGCACCACGGAGCCGGGGTCGGGGACGTGCTCGAGCATTTCCATGCAGGTCACTACATCGTACTGACCCGGCTGCTCGACGGCGAGGTCTTCGACTGCGACGGCACGGTATTCGACCTTCACACCAGATTCCAGGCCATGCAAGCGCGCGATTTTCAGCGAACGCTCGGCCAGGTCTATGCCGGTGACCTTGGCGCCAGCCACGGCCATACTTTCGGACAAAATGCCGCCGCCGCAGCCCACGTCCAGAACGGTGCGGCCAGCGAGCGCGCCGGCGACTTCCTGGATCCAGTTCAAACGCAGCGGGTTGATTGCGTGCAGCGGCTTGAACTCGCTCTCGGGGTCCCACCAGCGAGCGGCCAGGGCGGCGAATTTATCCAATTCGGCTTGGTTGGCGTTAACGGCGGGGCGAGTGGTAGCGGGTGCGGAGTCGGTCATGGGCATCAACCATTAGGGCGCGCGTTCACGCCAGGGTGGTCCAGCCGCCAACATACCGCGGCCGGAATGAAAAAAAGGGCCTCGCAAGCGAGGCCCTTCATTGTAGCGGTTAGCGCGTCAATGATTAGTTGCGGCTACCGACAATCTCGATTTCCACGCGACGGTTCTGGGCACGGCCTTCACGCGTCTTGTTCGAGGCGATGGGCTGTGCTTCGCCCTTGCCTTCGGTGTAGATGCGGTTCGGGTCGATGCCACGGCTCACGAGGTAGGCCTTAACCGAAGCGGCGCGGCGCTCGGACAGACCCATGTTGTAGGCTTCCGTACCGATCGAGTCGGTGTGGCCCACAGCGATGATGGTTTCGAGGTTGATGGCTTGAGCTTGCTGGGCAACTTGATCCAGCAACTGACGGCCTTCCGGCTTCAGGGTGGACTTGTCGAAGTCGAAGAACGTGTCAGCGTTGAACACGACCTTGCTTGCCATCGGAGCCGGCTTGGCAACCGGAGCTTGGGCAACAGGTACGCCATCGCAGCCCGGGATGCCGGTGGCCGGCGTCCAGAAGGCATCGCGCCAGCACAGTTCGTTCGTACCGTTCATCCACACGTCGCCAAACGGATTACGCCAGTTGTCCACCGTTTGCGCGGATGCAGCACCGGCAGCCGTAACGGCGGCGAAGGCGAGCGCCAGAGCGAATTTGGAGGGTTTGTTCATGTTTCTCCTCGTTGAGCTTGAAGCTGGATAAGTGACTCGCAGCGAATCCCCGCCGCATATCAGGAAACGGGGTCAGTATAGCAATGCTCGGAAAGGGTTCAAAGAATCGCTACTGAGTCTCCTGCGTGCTGGAAACAATCTTAAGGCATTTGATCCGCTTTGGCTCCCCTGACGAGGGGCATATGGCCCGGATATAGGCTTTTAATTGGTCTTGCGCGTCTACGATGTTGGTTTCGCGCAACAGGGCGCGGTAATAACTAGATGTAACGGAGGCTGCCGGGATATCCCCTGCCTAAAACCGCCTTGGAGCCCCGGATGATAGAATTTCCCGTTTACCCAACCGGGTTCTCTTACTCGAACAGTCGCTATATATATGGATTCCTTCGCCAAGGAGACGCTTCCGGTATCGCTGGAAGAAGAGATGCGCCGCAGTTACCTTGATTACGCCATGAGCGTGATCGTGGGGCGTGCGCTGCCAGATGTGCGCGACGGCCTCAAGCCAGTGCACCGACGCGTGCTCTACGCGATGCATGAACTCAACAACGATTGGAACCGCGCATATAAGAAGTCCGCGCGTATCGTTGGTGACGTGATCGGTAAATACCACCCACACGGAGACCAATCGGTCTACGACACCATCGTGCGGATGGCGCAGGATTTCTCCATGCGCTACATGCTCGTGGACGGGCAAGGTAACTTCGGTTCCATCGACGGCGATAGCGCCGCGGCGATGCGTTATACCGAAGTGCGCCTGGCCAAGATCGCGCACGAGTTGCTGGCCGATATCGACCAAGAAACCGTCGATTTCGGGCCTAACTATGATGGTAGCGAGCAAGAACCGCTCCTGCTGCCGTCGCGCCTGCCTAACTTGCTCGTCAACGGCAGCTCGGGCATCGCCGTGGGCATGGCGACGAACATCCCGCCCCACAACCTCGCAGAGGTCGTGGAAGGGTGCCTGTATTGCCTGCGCAATCCCGAATGCACCGTCGATGAACTGATCGAGGTCATCCCGGCGCCCGATTTCCCGACGGGCGGCATCATCTATGGCATGTCCGGCGTGCGTGAGGGCTACCGCACCGGTCGCGGCCGTATCGTGATGCGCGCCAAGGTCCATTTCGAAGACATGGAAAAGGGCAACCGTCAGGCCATTGTGGTTGACGCCATTCCCTACCAGGTCAATAAAAAGACGCTGCAAGAGCGTATCGCCGAACTGGTCAACGAAAAGAAGATCGAAGGCATCGCCGATATCCGCGACGAGTCCGACAAAGACGGTATGCGTCTGGTCATCGAGCTCAAGCGCGGTGAAGTGCCCGAGGTCATTCTTAATAACCTCTATAAGAATACGCAGCTGCAAGACACCTTTGGGATGAACCTGGTGGCGCTGGTCGACGGCCAGCCGCGCCTGCTCAACCTGAAGCAGTTGATCAGCTACTTCCTGCAGCATCGCCGCGAAGTGGTGACGCGCCGCACTGTATTCCAGTTGCGCAAGGCCCGCGAACGCGGCCATGTGCTCGAGGGTCTGGCTGTCGCGTTGGCGAACATCGATGACTTCATCGCAATCATCAAGGCAGCCCCGACGCCGCCAGTAGCGCGTCAGGAGTTGATGTCGCGCTCGTGGGATTCGTCGCTGGTGCGCGAAATGCTCTCGCGTGCGGACATGGATGCGGCGGGTGGACGCGCGGCGTTCCGTCCGGACGATCTGCCCGACAGTTTCGGCCTGCTTGCCGATGGCAAGTATCGCTTGAGCGAGACGCAAGCGCAGGAAATCCTGAACATGCGTCTGCAACGCCTGACGGGTCTGGAGCAGGACAAGATCGTTGGCGAATACAAAGACGTCATGGCTACCATCGCCGATCTGTTGGACATTCTGGCCAAGCCCGAGCGCATCACGACGATCATCAGCGACGAACTGCAAGCCATCAAGGCCGAGTTTTCCACCTCGGCCAAGGACACGCGCCGTTCGGAAATCGAACTGAATGCGACCGAGCTCGATACCGAGGATCTGATCACCCCGACCGACATGGTCGTGACCTTGTCGCACACGGGCTATATCAAGAGCCAACCCTTGTCCGAATACCGTTCGCAGAAGCGCGGTGGCCGTGGCAAACAAGCCACCGCGATGAAAGAGAACGATTGGATCGATCAGCTCTTTATCGCCAACACGCACGACTATCTGTTGTGCTTCTCCGACCGTGGTCGTGTGTACTGGCTCAAGGTCTGGGAAGTCCCGCAAGGCACGCGCAATTCGCGCGGCAAGCCGATCGTCAATATGTTCCCGCTGGTCGATGGCGAGAAGATCACGGTCGTGCTGCCGGTCAAGGAGTTCAGCGAAGATCGATTCGTCTTCATGGCGACCTCGCGCGGTACGGTCAAGAAGACTCCGCTGTCCGATTTCTCGAACCCGCGTAAGGCCGGCATCATTGCAGTCGGCCTGGACGAGGGCGATTATCTGATCGGTGCGGATCTGACCGACGGCAAACATGACGTGATGTTGTTCTCCGATGCCGGCAAGGCCGTGCGCTTTGACGAGAACGATGTGCGTCCGATGGGCCGCAACGCGCGTGGCGTGCGTGGCATGACGCTGGAAGACGGTCAGCAAGTCATCGCATTGCTGGTGGCGGGCGACGAGTCGCAGAGCGTGTTGACCGCGACCGAGAATGGCTACGGCAAGCGCACGCCGATTACCGAGTACACGCGCCATGGTCGGGGCACCAAGGGCATGATCGCGATTCAGACCTCCTCGCGTAACGGCAAGGTGGTGGGCGCGGTGCTGGTGATGCCTTCGGACGAAATCATGCTAATCACCACGGGCGGTGTGCTGGTGCGCACGCGTGTGGGCGAGATCCGCGAGATGGGCCGCGCCACGCAAGGCGTCACGCTCATCAGCGTGGACGATGGCAGCACCTTGTCTGGTGTGCGTCGCGTGGTCGAAAGCGATGCCGACGACGAAGTCGAAGATGCGGATGCGCAAGCCGATGCGTCTGCCGAGGCTGGCGCGTCGGATGATTCGAGTGAACCTACGGAGCAATAATGGCTCGTCCCTGGAACTTTTCGGCCGGCCCATCGGCCTTGCCTGAGGCGGTGCTGCAGCAAGCTGCAGCCGAGATGCTGGACTGGAACGGCAGCGGCATGTCCGTGATGGAGATGAGCCATCGCGGCAAGCACTTCGTGCAGATCTGCGATACGGCCGAATCCGATCTGCGCGAACTGCTGGGCGTACCCCCGGACTACGCCGTGATGTTCATGCAGGGCGGCGGCCTCGGTGAAAACGCCATTGTGCCCATGAACTTGATTGGTCGCCGGGGCTATGCCGCCGCCGATTTCGTGGTGACTGGGCACTGGTCCACGCGTTCCCATAAAGAGGCCGGTCGTTATGGTGACGCGCAAATCGCCGCCACCAGTGGCGTGGCGACGGTCATCGACGGTCGCGAGCAGGCGCCGTTCTCCTGGGTGCCTCCCGTGGATTCGTGGAACGTGCGGCCCGAGGCGGCTTATCTGCACCTGTGCAGCAACGAAACCATTCACGGCGTGGAGTTCATGGATTGGCCGGACATGGCCGCGCTGGGCGCGCCCGATGTGCCGCTGGTCGTCGATGCTTCCTCGCATTTCTTGTCGCGTCCGATGGATGTGACGCGTGCCGGTTTGATGTTCGCGGGCGCGCAGAAAAATGCCGGCCCGGCTGGCGTGACCATGGTTGTCGCGCGCCGCGATCTGCTGGGCAAGGCCTTGCCCATTTGCCCGTCGGCCTTCGATTACGCCAACGTGGCGGCCGAACACTCGCGCTATAACACCCCGCCCGCGTACGCGATTTATATCGCCGGTCTGGTGTTCAAGTGGATCAAGGCCCAAGGCGGCGTGGCCGCAATGGAATCCGCCAATCGCGCCAAGGCCGATCTGCTTTACGGTTATCTGGACAGCACGGCGTTCTATCGCAATCCGGTGCAGGCGTCTGTGCGTTCCCGCATGAATGTGCCCTTCGTATTGCGCGATGAATCCTTGAACGATGCCTTCCTGCAGGGCGCGGAGGCTGCGGGTTTGATGCAGCTCAAGGGTCATAAGAGCGTCGGTGGCATGCGCGCTTCGATTTACAACGCTATGCCCCTCGAAGGGGTGCAAGCCCTGGTTGACTATCTGCGAGAGTTCGAACGCCGTTATGGATAATTCCCTGCAAGCGAAGCTGCGCCCGTTGCGCGAGCTGATCGATACGATAGATGCTCAGATTCTGGAGCTCTTGTGTCAGCGCGCCCGGGCAGCGCAGGATGTTGGTGAAGTCAAGCATGCGGCCAACGCCGACGGCCCGGTGTTGCGGCCGGAACGCGAGGCCGACATCATTCGCCGCCTGCAGCAGCTCAATCGCGGGCCGTTCCCGCGCGACGCCATTGCGTCGGTGTGGACGGAGATCATCTCCGCTTGCCGTGGACTAGAGCGTGGCATGACCGTGGCGTTTCTCGGCCCGCGCGGTTCTTTTTCCGAACAAGCCGCGTATGAGCATTTCGGCCGCTCCGTGCAGCCGCTGCCGTGCCCGTCGTTTGACGAGGTGTTTCGCGCGGTCGAGGCCGGTCAGGCGGATGTGGGCATGGTCCCCGTGGAAAATTCCACCGAAGGCGCGGTCAACCGTACGCTGGATCTGCTGCTCAATACGCCTACCAAGATCCTGGGCGAACGTTCCCTGGATATCCGTCATTGCCTCATGACCCAGTCAGGCACGATGGAAGGCATCACAGCCGTGGCGGCGCACCCGCAGGCGTTGGCGCAATGCCAGGGCTGGTTGAATCGCAACTATCCCGGCCTGGAACGCATTGCCGAATCCAGCAATTCCGAAGCGGCACGCGTGGCCAGCGAGAATCCCACCATCGCCGCGATCGCGGGCGAAACGGCGGCTCCCGCATGGAACCTGCAGATCGTCTCGGCCGGTATCCAGGACGATCCGAACAACCGCACGCGTTTCCTGGCGATCGGGGATTTCCAGCCGCTGCCCAGCGGCAAGGACAAGACCAGCCTCATCATGGCGGTGCCCAATCGCGCGGGTGCGGTCTACGACATGCTCGCGCCCATGGCGGCCAACGGTGTGTCGATGACCCGCTTCGAGTCGCGTCCCGCCCGTACTGGCCAGTGGGAATATTATTTCTACATCGATGTACAGGGGCATCGCGACGACCCGCAAGTGGCGCGCGCGTTGGCCGACCTGCAGTCGCAAGCGGCGTTTCTCAAGATACTGGGTTCGTATCCGGCACAGTAATACGCGGCGCGGTGCAGGTCACCGCGCCGATTGCCATCCCGGTGTCATTCCCGTCGTCGATCCTTATTGCTTCACCCCGTCTTTTGGACCCGCAGCGCCTGAGCTGCCATTCGCCGTCACTATTTCGTCTCGCGCACTTCCATGAACTCCGCACAAAAGTCGTTGACCGCTCCCGCCCACGTTAGCGCCATTGCTCCCTATCAGGCAGGTAAGCCCATTGAGGAACTGGCTCGCGAATTTGGGCTGAATCCGGCCGACATCGTCAAGCTCGCGTCCAACGAGAACCCCTTGGGCATGCCGGCCTCCGCGCAAGCTGCCTTGGCCGCCGCCAGCGCATCGCTGGCACGCTATCCGGATCCTAACGGCTTCGACCTGAAGGCGGCGCTGGCCAAGCGTTACGATGTGCCCGCATCGTGGATCACGCTGGGCAACGGTTCGAACGACATTCTGGAAATCGCGGCGCTGGCGTTATTGGAGCCGGGCGTTTCGGCGGTCTATGCGCAGCATGCCTTCACGGTATACCGCTTGGCCACACAAGCACGCGGCGCGCGTCATATCCAAGTGCCGGCGCGCGACTACGGCCACGATCTGAACGCCATGTTCGAGGCCATCGCCGACGACACGCGTTTGCTGTTCATCGCGAATCCGAACAATCCGACTGGCACCTTCGTCCCCGGCACCGAAATTGACGCCTTCCTCGCGCGTGTTCATGCCGCGCATGGCGACCGGGTCACGGTGGTCTTGGACGAGGCCTATAACGAGTACCTCGATCCCGAGCTGCGCTTCGATAGCGTGGCGTTGGTGCGCAAGTATCCTAATCTGATTGTGTCGCGCACGTTCTCCAAGGCCTATGGTCTGGCGGGTCTGCGCGTTGGGTTTGCGATTGCGCAGCCCGTCTTGACCGATCTGCTCAACCGCGTGCGTCAGCCGTTTAATGTGAACAGCCTTGCCCAGGCCGCCGCCATCGCCGCCCTGGCCGATACCGAGTACCTGGAACGCGCCTACGCGGTCAACAAGGCGGGCAAGCAGCAGCTTTCGCAAGCCTTTGAAAAGCTCTCGCTGCGCTATGTGCCCAGCTACGGCAATTTCGTGCTGGTGCATGTGGGTGACGCTGCGCGCATCAACCTGGAATTGCTCAAGCGCGGCGTGATCGTGCGTCCCGTGGCGGGTGACGGATTGCCCGAGTGGCTGCGTGTGTCGGTCGGTTTGCCCGAAGAAAATGAACGCTTCATCGCGGCACTGACTGAGATTTTGTCGGCATGATGACGCAAGGGGGCCGTGGCCCCATGATTTCCGTGCTGGCCGTGGTCGGCGTGGGCCTGATCGGCGGTTCGGTTGCCCGTGCATTGCGCGAGGCAGGGCAGGTCGGGCGCGTGCTCGGTGTGGGCCGCAATGCGCAGACCCTGGCGGAGGCGCAATCGCTGGGCTTAATCGACGAGGCGGCCACGCCCGAACAGGCAGCCGCCCAGGCGGACGTGATTTTGCTGGCTACGCCCGTATCGAGTATCGCGCCCATGCTGGCGAAGATGCGACCGCATTTGCGTGCTGACACCGTGGTCACTGATGCGGGCAGTACTAAATGCGAGGTGGTTCAAGCCGCCCGCGAGGCGCTGGGCGAGCGCGTGGCGCAGTTCGTGCCCGGGCATCCCATCGCCGGCGCGGAGCGCAGCGGCCCTTCCGCAGCGGATGCCGCGTTGTATCACGATCGCACGGTGATTCTCACGCCCATGCCTGAAAACGCGCCGGCAGACGTTGAGCGTGTGCGTGCGCTCTGGCAGGGTTGCGGGGCTCGCGTGATTGATATGGACGCGGATGCGCACGATCGCGTGCTGGGTTCGGTCAGTCATATGCCGCACTTGCTCTCGGCGGCCTATATGGCTCAGGTCGCGCAAGCCAAAGACGCCGAGCTGCGTCTGGCGATCGCGGGCTCGGGTTTTCGCGATTTCACGCGGATCGCGGCGGGTTCGCCCGAAATGTGGCGCGATATCTTTTTGTCGAATCGCGACGCGCTGCAATCGGAGCTCGCGGCCGTGCGCGACATCTTGGATCAGTTTGAAAGCGCCATGATGCAAGGCGATGGTCAGGCGCTGGAGGCGCTATTGGCGCAAGCGGCCGACGCACGCCGCAATTGGCGCAAGGAGTGAGTTTCATGAGCGCACAGGCATATCTGGATCTACCTCGCGCGCATCGCGCCAGTGGGGAAGTGGCGTTGCCCGGTTCCAAGAGTATTTCGAATCGTGTGTTGCTACTGGCCGCGCTGGCGGCTGGGCAGACAGAGGTCTCGGGATTGCTCGATTCCGATGACACCCGCGTCATGCTCGACGCATTGCGCCAGCTGGGCGTGAACGTCACCGAACACGGCCAAGGCCGCGTCACGGTGGTCGGAGCGGGGCGCTTTCCCGTCAAAGACGCGCAGCTCTTTTTGGGCAACGCCGGTACTGCGTTTCGTCCGTTGACCGCGGCGCTTGCCTTGATGAGCGGCCACTACCGCCTGAGCGGTGTGCCGCGTATGCACGAGCGTCCCATCGGGGATCTGGTCGATGCGTTGCGTCAGTGGGGCGCCGAGGTCGAGTATCTCGGGCAAGAGGGCTACCCCCCGTTGCAAATTGGCGTCGGTACGCTGCGCGCTGATACGGCCGCCCGAGTGCAGGGATCGGTGTCCAGCCAATTTCTGACTGCCTTGCTGCTTGCCGCGCCGATTTTGACCCAGTCGAGCGATCGGCCCGTCGTCATCGAGGTTGTCGGCGAACTTATCTCCAAACCCTATATTGAAATCACCCTGAACCTGATGGCGCGTTACGGCGTGCAGGTGCGACGCGATGGCTGGCAGCGATTTACGGTGGAGGCTGGCGCCTCGTATCGCAGCCCCGGCGCGATCGCCGTCGAGGGGGATGCTTCGTCGGCGTCCTATTTTCTGGCGTTGGGCGCGATTGGTGGCGGCCCGGTGCGGGTCACGGGCGTGGGCGAGCAAAGCATTCAGGGCGACGTCGCCTTTGCGCAAACGTTGCAGGCAATGGGTGCGCAGATTACGTATGGCCCCGATTGGATCGAATCACGCGGTGTCTGTGTCGATCGCGGCGAACGGCTCAAAGCTTTCGATACCGATTTCAATCTGATTCCGGATGCTGCCATGACGGCGGCCGCGCTGGCGCTATTTGCCGATGGCAAGTGCCGCTTGCGTAACATCGGTAGCTGGCGAGTCAAGGAAACCGACCGGATTCACGCCATGCACACCGAGCTGGAAAAACTGGGTGCGACGGTGGCGTCCGGCCCCGATTGGCTCGAAATCACGCCGCCGGCTGACAACGCCTGGCGCGACGCCCATATCGGCACATGGGATGATCACCGCATGGCGATGTGTTTTTCGCTGGCTGCGTTTGGGCCGGCTGCCGTGCGGATTATGGAACCGGGCTGCGTTCGCAAGACGTTCCCCGAATATTTTGATGTGTACGCCGGGCTAGTCACTGGCGCCAATGCGAACTGATATGACTGATCTATCTGTCACCCCGGGCGAGGGACTGGCTCCCGTGATTGCCATCGACGGTCCGACGGCCTCGGGCAAAGGCACCATTGCGCACCGGGTCGCGCAAGCGCTGGGATGGACCACACTCGATAGCGGTGCCTTGTACCGCTTGACCGCACTGATGGTGCTGAATCGGGGCGTGTCGGCCGATGACGAGGCCGCGGTGGCCGATCTGGCGCGCCACCTCGATGTCCGCTTCGATGGCGAACGAATTCTATTAGAGGGTGAGGACGTCAGCGGTACGATTCGTCAGGAGCAGGTGGGCAACATGGCTTCCCGCATCGCCGCGTACCCCGCCGTGCGCCAAGCTTTGCTCGACCGTCAGCGCGCCTTCCGGACCTGGCCGGGCCTGGTGGCCGATGGCCGGGACATGGGCACGGTGGTGTTTCCGGACGCCGGCCTGAAGGTCTTTTTGATCGCCGACGTAGAAGCGCGCGCGCAGAGACGTTGTAAGCAGTTGATCGACAAGGGAATTCCTGCTAATCTTGACGACCTTCTGCGTGACATGCGCGAGCGCGATGCGCGCGATATGCAACGCAGCGTAGCGCCTCTAGCGCCTGCGGCTGATGCGAAAGTGCTGGATTCGTCGGCTCTGACGATCGAGCAGACTGTAGCGGCCGTGCTGGATCTCTGGAAGGCGCTTTGACAGTTTGTCGCCCTGTTGGCGACGGGCGGCGGCAGACATCCGGTCTATAGCCGTTGGCAGCCAGCAGGTTTATTCACTCCACTGTCGCGGACAAACCGCTTCGGTGTGTTTTTAATGGCCATTTTGGCCCCATGGATTTCAACTCAATGTCTTCCGTTTCCACTCCCGCCACCGGCGGCGAAAGCTTCGCCGACCTCTTCGCAGAAAGCCTCAAGAGCCAGGACATGAAGTCCGGCGAAGTCATCAGCGCTGAAGTCGTGCGCGTTGATCACAACTTCGTCGTCGTCAATGCCGGCCTGAAGTCCGAAGCGCTGATCCCCCTGGAAGAATTCCTGAACGACCAGGGCGAGCTGGAAGTGCAACCCGGCGACTTCGTCTCGGTGGCAATCGATTCCCTGGAAAACGGCTACGGCGACACCATCCTGTCGCGTGACCGCGCCAAGCGCCTGTCGGCCTGGCTGCAGCTGGAAACGGCCCTCGAAAACGGCGAGCTGGTTACCGGCACCATTACCGGCAAGGTCAAGGGCGGCCTGACCGTCATGACCAACGGCATCCGCGCGTTCTTGCCCGGTTCGCTGGTCGATCTGCGTCCCGTCAAGGACACGACCCCGTACGAAGGCAAGACCCTCGAATTCAAGGTCATCAAGCTCGATCGCAAGCGCAACAACGTCGTGTTGTCGCGCCGCCAAGTGCTGGAAGCCAGCATGGGTGAAGAGCGTCAAAAACTGCTCGAAACGCTGCACGAAGGTGCCGTGGTCAAGGGCGTGGTCAAGAACATCACCGACTACGGTGCGTTCGTTGACCTGGGCGGCATCGATGGCCTGCTCCACATCACCGACATGGCATGGCGCCGCGTGCGTCACCCGTCCGAAGTCCTGCAAGTGGGTCAGGAAGTCGAAGCCAAGGTCCTCAAGTTCGACCAAGAAAAGAGCCGCGTGTCGCTGGGCGTCAAGCAGCTGGGCGAAGATCCGTGGGTGGGTCTGGCTCGCCGCTACCCGCAAGGCACCCGTCTGTTCGGCAAGGTGACGAACCTGACCGACTACGGCGCGTTCGTCGAAGTCGAAGCCGGCATCGAAGGCCTGGTGCACGTCTCCGAAATGGACTGGACCAACAAGAACGTCGATCCGCGCAAGGTCGTGACCCTGGGCGAAGAAGTCGAAGTCATGGTCCTGGAAATCGACGAAGACCGTCGTCGTATCTCCCTGGGTATGAAGCAGTGCCGTCAAAACCCGTGGGAAGAGTTCGCCACCAACTTCAAGCGTGGTGACAAGGTCCGCGGCGCCATCAAATCGATCACCGATTTCGGCGTGTTCGTCGGTCTGCCTGGCGGTATCGATGGCCTGGTTCACTTGTCCGACCTGTCGTGGGCCGAGACCGGCGAAGAAGCCGTTCGCAACTTCAAGAAGGGCGACGAAATCGAAGCCGTGGTTCTGGGCATCGACACCGACAAGGAACGCATCTCGCTGGGTATCAAGCAGCTCGAAGGCGATCCGTTCAACAACTTCGTTGCTACCTACGACAAGGGTGCCGTGGTTCCGGGCGTGATCAAGTCGGTCGAAGCCAAGGGCGCCGTGGTGACCCTGTCGGTGGACGTCGAAGGCTACCTGCGTGCTTCCGAAATCTCGTCGGGCCGTGTCGAAGACGCGACCACCGTGCTGAAGGAAGGCCAGAACGTCGAAGCCATGATCGTCAACGTCGACCGCAAGACGCGTTCGATCCAACTGTCGATCAAGGCCCGCGACAACGCCGAAACCGCCGACACGCTGCAACGCATGTCCGAAGCCAGCGCTTCGTCGGGCACGACCAACCTGGGCGCGCTGCTCAAGGCCAAGCTGGACCAACAGCGTAACGACGGCTGATAGTGACCAAGTCGGAGCTGATCGCCGCTTTGGCGGCCCGCTATCCCCAGCTGGCCGCCCGCGACACCGATTACGCGGTCAAGACCATACTGGATGCCATGGCCCAGGCTTTAGCCTCGGGTCAGCGCATCGAGATTCGTGGATTTGGCAGCTTTTCGCTGTCGCGGCGCTCACCCCGCATCGGACGCAACCCCAAGTCGGGCGAACAAGTGCTGGTGCCTGGTAAACAGGTGCCGCATTTCAAGGCCGGCAAGGAGCTGCGCGAGCGGGTGGATCTGGCGGCTGATACACAAAGCGCGGTGTCGTCTGATGATATTTCAGATGACTCGATGCCTACCCTGATGGGCATGCACGCCATGTAATCAGGGCTGTATCGGCTGTCCCGATAGAGGTATCTGACCCCCTGGGTGTCTCAACGACATCCAGGGGGTCTTGTTTTATGGAGCGCACAGCAGGGCGCTTGCGCGGAGTTGGGCCGCTTCCGCTTACAATCGAGTGTCTCGAATTCTCTGGAGCATGCGCCATGCGCTACCTAATCTGGGCACTGCGATTGCTCGTCTTTGTTGTGGTACTGATGTTCGCCCTGAAGAACACCGGCCCGGTCGAGGTCAACTTCTATGGCGATCATGTGCTGCAGGACGTGCCGCTGATCGTAGTGATGCTGGTGACTTTTGTCGTGGGCACGATATTTGGGCTGTTGCTGACCGTGCCGGCCGCACTACGCCGGCGTCGCGAAGCCATGCGCCTGCGTCGCGAGGTCGAACGCCTGCAGGCTGCCGCCGCGGGTACGACCCCTGAGATTGCGCCGGAAGCGATCGCGCCGATGTCGCCGCTTTGAGTCGCGCCATTTTTACCGCTACGAACTTGAGCATATTGCGTGGACTTTGAACCTTGGTGGTTGATATTTGTACCGGTGCTGTTTGCACTGGGGTGGTTGGCAGCGCGCTTTGATTTCCGGCAGATGCTGCGCGAAACGCGCACGCTGCCCGATTCGTATTTCAAGGGCCTGAACTTTCTGCTTAACGAGGAGCCCGATCGCGCCATTGACGCGTTCGTCGAAGTGGCGAAGTTGGATCCGGAAACCACGGAGTTGCACTTCGCGCTGGGCAGCCTGTTTCGTCGGCGTGGTGAGATGGAGCGCGCCATTCGCGTGCATCAGAGCCTGTTGAGCCGTTCCGATCTGCCCGAGGCCGAACGCGAACACGCGCAGCATGAGCTGGCACACGACTTTCTGAAGGCGGGCATGCTCGATCGCGCCGAGAGCGCCTTCGAGCAGTTGAAAGACACCCGTTATGCACTGCCCGCGTTGCGTTCGTTGATTCGTATCTACGAGTCCGAACACGATTGGCCGCGCGCGATCGAGGCTGTCAAAACCCTACAGGGACTGGTCGATGAGCCGGTCCCGCAAATCGTGCATTACTACTGCGAGCAGGCACAGGCGGCGTTGACGGCCAATCCCTTCGATGCGGAAACGGCGCATGCCGCGCTGGATGCGGCAGATCATGCGGCAAAGCTTCTAAAGCAAGCCGATACGTCGGGCAAGCCCGCCCGTGTACGCAGCGCCATGCTGCGCGCCCGGCTGGCTCAGCTAGAAGCCGATGCCAAGCGCGAGCGCCTGTATCTGGAATCCATCCTGGCCGACGCGCCCGAATTCGCCGGTCAGGTGGCCGAGCAGTTGCTGGCGAATTATCGTCAAGCAGGGCAGGCCGCCCAAGGCCTTGAATTGCTGCGCAATCAGTACGACCGTTATCCCTCGCTGGATTTGTTCAACGTCGTATTTCGCGAGCTGCGCGTGCAGCAGGGCGCGACGCCGGCGTGGGCGTTCGCGCGGGCAGCGCTACGGCATCATCCGTCTCTTCTGGGTCTGGATCGTCTGTTGGAGGCGGAACTCAGCAGCGCCGACGCGCAGCAGCCGGGCGACGAGCAAGGTCCCGTGCCCGGTGCCGATCTCAGTCTGTTGCGCAGCCTGATACACAAACATACCCAGCGTCTCGATCGCTATGCGTGCCGCAACTGCGGCTTCCAGGCGCGGCGCTATTATTGGCAATGTCCGGGGTGCAACGGCTGGGAAACCTATGCACCGCGTCGTTTGGAAGAGCTTGAATGAACGCACTCCCCCTGGATGCGATGGCCCGATCTCGCGTGCTCGTCGTCGGTGACGTGATGCTGGATCGCTATTGGTTCGGCGAAGTCGAACGTATTTCTCCCGAGGCGCCCGTGCCCGTGGTGCGCGTGGCGCGCCGCGAGGACCGTTTGGGCGGCGCCGCCAACGTGGCGCGCAATGTCGTGGCGTTAGGCGGGCATGCCACCCTGATCGGCCTGGTAGGGACCGACGAGGCGGGGGAAAGCATCAGCCGTCTGGCCACCGAGGCAGGCATACAAGCCGATCTGGTGGCCGATGCCGAGAATCCCACCACGTTGAAGCTGCGTGTCCTGGGCCGCCAGCAACAACTGCTGCGCGTGGATTTCGAGCAAGCGCCGGAACCGGCAACGCTGGACGATTTGGACACGCGGGTCGCCCAGCAATTGGCGCAACACGATGTGTTGGTGCTTTCCGACTATGCCAAAGGCGCGCTATCGCGCGTCCAGTCCATGATTGCGATGGCACGGAAAGCAGGTGTGCCTGTGCTGGTGGATCCCAAGGGCGACGATTACACGCGCTATCGTGGCGCGACCTTGGTAACCCCGAACCGGGCCGAGATGCAAGAGGCCGTGGGCCGTTGGACCACGGAGTCGCAGCTCACTGAACGCGCGCAGAAGCTGCGCGAGGAACTGGACCTCGAAGCGCTGCTGGTTACGCGCTCCGAGCAAGGCATGACATTATTTACGGCGGCCGGTCGCTCACATGTCGATGCGCAGGCGCACGAAGTTTTCGATGTGTCGGGCGCGGGCGATACCGTGTTGGCAACGCTTGCGACCATGCGTGCCATCGGACAGCCGTGGAACGATGCGATGCGCTGGGCGAACCGCGCCGGTGGCATCGTCGTGGGCAAACTGGGCACATCGATTGTGACCGCCGCAGAATTAGCAGGAGTATCCCAATGATCGTCGTGACAGGCGCCGCCGGCTTTATCGGCAATAATCTCGTGCGTGGCCTGAACCGCCGCGGCATTACCGACATCATCGCCGTCGATGATCTGACCGAGGGCGACAAGTTCCGCAATCTGGTCGATTTGCAGATCGCCGACTATCTCGATAAGGACGAATTCCGTCGCCGGGTGCTGGCGCGCGAGCTGCCGCCTTTGCGTGCGGTACTGCATCAGGGCGCGTGTTCGGACACCACCGAGCGCAATGGCCGTTACATGATGGATAACAACTATCGTGTGACGCTCGAGCTCTTCGAATATTGCCAGGCGTACCGTGTGCCGTTTCTGTATGCCTCGTCGGCCGCGGTGTACGGCGGCTCGTCCGTGTATGTCGAGGACCCTGCGAATGAGCGGCCGCTGAACGTCTATGGTTACTCCAAACTGCTGTTCGATCAGGTGCTGCGCCAGCGCATGTCGAGGCTGACAGCCCAAGTGGTGGGCCTGCGGTATTTCAACGTCTATGGGCCGCATGAACAGCACAAGGGCCGCATGGCCTCCGTGGCTTTTCACAACATGAATCAGTTCCTCGCCGAGGGGCATGTGCGTTTATTCGCCGGCTGGGATGGTTATCCCGACGGCGGTCAAAGCCGCGACTTTATCTCGGTGGACGATGTGGTCGCGGTGAATCTGCATTTTCTGGATCATCCCGAGACTTCCGGGATTTTCAACTGCGGTACCGGCCGGGCGCAACCGTTTAACGATGTGGCGATGGCTGTGGTTAACGCGCTGCGTGCAGAGCAGGGCGAGCCGGCCTTGTCGCTCGAGGAACTGGTCAAGCAAGGCTTGCTGCGCTATATCCCGTTCCCGGATGATTTGAAAGGCCGTTATCAAAGCTACACCCGTGCCGATGACACGCAGTTGCGCGCGGCCGGCTTTACCGCGCCCATGCGCGACGTGCAGACGGGCGTGACGGAGTACGTGAAATACTGGCGTGCCCGCCAGGGCTGAAGCGATCTCTAGGGTGTTTCCCTGAGTGATCATTTCGTTCACTCGGGCACCCTGACGCTGATGCGTGCTGGCATCATGGCTCTCCACGGGCGGATCAATCGATCCGCCTTCATTTTTACGGAGAGGCTACGCCATGATGTCGAAACCCCCAGCGCCGCACTCATCTCATGATCACCTCGTGTCAAACAGACGCTTTGGCGTGCGTTGGCCGTTGGTGGGCCGCGGACGCCCGGTGCGCCCGTCCAGGTCGGTTTCGCTTTTGCGAATCGTCAGCATTATGACCCGTGTGCTGAGCCTGTGCTGGTTGTGCGCAGCGGCCACGCTGGCCCACGCGCTTGACGCGAACACGGCCACGGCGGCGCAGTTAGAGACCCTTAACGGCGTGGGCCCACGGACCGCGCAAATGATTGTCCAAGAGCGCGAACGAGCCGGCCCCTATGAATCGCTGGAAGATCTGTCGGATCGCGTTCGCGGGATAGGACGCAAGCGCCTGGCGCGCTTGCGCGACGCCGGGCTGACCGCAGGCGGTGGCATGGGCGCAGCCAGGGTGATCACCCCTAGCTCGATCGCGTCCCCGCATTTTGCGCCCGCGCTGCCGCCAGTGACGCCTGTACCAGCGGGCACGCCATTGCCCGCGCCAGTGACGACTGGGCGATAGCGATATAGCGCTCATTGCCTGTGGCTGGCGACTGTTCCGATTGCCGCCCGCTAAGCCCCCAGGGTCCACCGGCAGGAATCCCTGCCATCAACCCGACTTTTATCCCTCTGGTCAGGAAAGCGCAGGTATGATGGATTTATGGCTACTTCCTCCTATCCCACCATCGAACAAACCGTCGGCAATACGCCTCTGGTCCGTCTGCAACGCATTCCTGGCGCGGTGGCGCAGTCACGGGGCAATGTCATCCTCGCCAAGCTAGAGGGCAACAACCCCGCCGGCTCGGTGAAGGATCGCCCGGCGCTGTCCATGATCCTGCACGCCGAAGAGCGCGGCGAAATCGCGCCGGGCGACACCCTGATCGAGGCCACCAGCGGCAACACCGGCATCGCGCTGGCGATGACCGCCGCGATGCGGGGCTATCGCATGATTCTAATCATGCCGGATAACCTTTCCGTGGAGCGCCGCGCCGCGATGGCCGCTTACGGCGCCGAGTTGATCCTGACGCCGGCCAGTAAGGGCGGCATGGAATACGCGCGTGATCTCGCCATGTCCATGCAGGCGGAAGGCAAGGGCAAGGTACTCGATCAATTCGCGAATCCGGATAACCCACGTGCCCATATCGAGGGCACCGGCCCGGAGATCTGGACGCAAACGGCCGGGCGTGTCACCCATTTCGTCAGTGCGATGGGTACGACCGGCACCATCATGGGCGTGTCCACCTATTTGAAATCGTGCAACGCCGCGGTGCAGGTCATCGGCGCGCAGCCCGCCGAGGGTTCGCAGATTCCGGGGATCCGTAAATGGCCCGAGGCCTATCTCCCCGCCATTTTCGACCGCAACTTGGTGGACGCCTACGAGTCCATCGAACAAAGCGAGGCCGAATCCATGGCCCGGCGACTGGCCGCGGAAGAAGGCATCTTCGGCGGCATTTCGTCGGCCGGTGCGTTGGTAGCGGCGCTACGGGTGTGCGAGCGCGTCGAGAACGCCACCATCGTCTTTATCGTCTGCGATCGCGGCGACCGGTACCTATCGACCGGCGTGTTTAACGAGGCATCCTAGCTTCGAGCTCGCTGGCCAGATCGCTGACGGCGGTGGCGTAGAAGTAGCTGCGGTTGTACTGCGTGAGCGCGTAGAAATTAGGGGTCGCCGTGCGATATTGCACGGTGCCGCGCGCTTCTTCGACCAGATCCACTACGCCGAGCGGGCGTTCCTGCCAGCTGGCGGGGCCGGTACTGGGCGACAACCTTGCCCCAGCCGCCTGCAGGCTTTGCCAGGTCTGCGTGGGCGTGAGGCCACCGGTGGCCAGTGCCGAAGGGTCTGCGGGCAACTGCACGGGGACGAACACCGGCAGTCCGCGCTGCCAGCCGTGTTCCACCAAGAAGTTCCCTACTGACATGACGGCATCATCGACACTCTGGGTCAGCGCGATCCGCCCGTCCTGGTCTCCATCTACCGCGTAACGCATGATGCTACCCGGCATGAATTGCGGCATGCCGATGGCACCGGCAAAGGATCCCGTCGCCTCCATACTGAGGTTACCGTTTAACGCCAATACGAGAAAGTCGGCAAGCTGGCCGCGGAACATTTCTGCACGCTCGGGCCGGTTGGGGTCGGGGTAATCGAATGCCAGGGTTCTAAGCGCATCCAGGACGCGGAAGTTGCCCATATTGCGCCCGTACAGCGTTTCCACCCCTATGATCGATACGATGATGGACGCAGGCACGCCGTAGCGCTGAGCGGCCTGGTTCAATAGCGCCTGATTTTCTTGCCAGAACTCCAGGCCCCATTTGATGCGCTTGGGCTCGACAAAACGCGAGCGGTATGTGTTCCAGCTGCGCCAGATTTTCTTGCCAGGGGGAGCGGGCGCGATCAGGCGCGCCACGGTCGGGTTGTATTGAGCCGAGGACAGCGCCTGCACAATGGGTTCCAGCGGCAGATTTCGTTCATTAGCCAACTGCTGTGCAAAGGAAAGGATCTCGGGGCGCATATCCGCCGGGAGCGTCGGCACAGCCGGTACGTCGGGAGTGGGAGCGGCAGGGCCGATGCGCGTGGGCGTCAGCGTACTGGACGGTTGCGCGCTCAGCCTGGTCTGCATCGGATTGTTAGGCGCCGTATTGGCGCAGCCCGCCAGCACCAACGACACTAGCCCGAACTGTACGAATCGCCGACAGATAAACATACGCCTCCTTTGCAAACTAGCCTACGCGACCCGTCAGCATACCTAAGATGGCGCGCGGGTGTGGTGCTAGGAGGCGGATTTGTTTTACTTCAAGGCGTAAGTGACGGGTGGGTCTCAGGCAAATGGAGCAATCTGACCGCCGACGTCTTTCACGGCCTGGCGGATCGTTTTGGCGATGTCGATGGCGCCCGGCGTGTCGCTGTGCAGGAGAATCGAATCGACGGGCATGTCGAGATCCGTGCCGTCGATGGCTCGCACTTTACCCTCAACAACCGCGCGCTGTACCCGGGCGCGGATCTGCGCGGGATCCTTGATCAACGATCCCGGCGTTTTTCGTCCGACCAGCAAGCCTTCGGGCGTGTACGCCCGGTCGGCCAGGAAAGAAGCGACGATGTCGAGGTTCAGCCGCTGTGCCACCTTATACGCGGCGGTATTCGGCAGCGCGACAAATTTGAGGTCGGGATCAAAGGTCTTGAGCGCCCGCAGCACTGCCGTCGCCACACCCTCGTCCACGAAGGACAGATTTCCAAGCGCACCGTGGAAGTTGGCATGTGTCAGACGCATGCCCGTACTCTCTGCAATTGCGCGCAGGGCGCCCAGCTGATAGATCGTCATCAGCTCAAGCTCTTTGCTGGTATAGGCAATATGCCGGCGCCCGAAACCTTGGCGATCAGGGTAGCCGACATGCGCCCCGATGCAGACGCGATTTTGTTTTGCCAGCGTAGCCGTTTCATGCATGGTCATGAAGTCGCCGGCATGAAACCCGCAAGCCACGTTGGCGGAAGTGATCAGCGACAAAATCGTGGCATCGTCAGCCATGACATAGCTTCCAAATCCCTCGCCGAGGTCCGAGTTGATATCGATGGTTTTCATCAGAATCGTTTAATTGAAGCGTTGACGTGTCAGTTCGCAGCGCAGCGCGAGATCATCGAGGAGTTGTGGATATCGCGACCATTGCGTGGCGGCGTATTCCATGTCGCAAAGCGCAAAGCGCAGGCAGGCGTTTGGCGGCAGTTGTGCGAATACCGGCAAATCCGCGCGGATCACCACGCCGAGCACGGGATAGCCACCGCTGGTGTTGCCGTCGCAGAGCTGCACGATGGGTTGGCCTGACGGAGGTAGTTGGACAACACCCGGAACGATGCCATGCGAGCGCATCTCGCGGCGCATACGAGTCTGCAGCACGGGGCCTTCCAATCGGCAGCCAACGCGATTGCTCTGTGCCGAAACGATCCAGGTAGCATCCAGGAATTGCTGCTGAGCAACATCCGTCAGGTCTGTCCATTGCGCCGCGGGCAGCACGTGTATGACTGGGACGGAATCCTCGCCCGGCGGCTCGGGTTCGCGGCCATCGCTATAGTAGGCATACGGGACATTCGGGCGCATGGGCAATCCGAAACCCGGATTGCGGCGCGATAACGGGGGGGTGGGATGTAAGGGCAGCACGTCGCCTTTTTTTAGCGCACGCCCTAGTAAGCCGCCAAATTCGCCTTTCAGATCGGTGGAGGCAGAGTCCAGCACGGATGGCACGGCAATGCCGCCACGAACCGCGATATAGCTGCGCACCCCCTGATGTGTTGCACCCAGGCGCAACTGTTGACCCGCTCGAACGCTGAGTGCCCACCAGTTTGGCACTCGGCTCCCGTCCAGCGTCGCGTCCACGCGGGCTCCCGTCAGCGCAATTTCTGTATCGCTCTGGAAAGTGACACTCGCTGCCCCCATCGTGATCTCTAGCGCCGCCGCGTTTACATCGTTTCCGAGCAGGATATTGGCGATGGATAGCGCAAATGGATCCATTGCTCCGCTCTGACCGACACCGAGATGCCGCCAGGAATAACGCCCTAGATCCTGGACGGAACTTTGAAAGCCGGGTTGATCCACTTCAATCATGCACGCACCGCCTGGACCTCGAATCGCACCCTGTCGCCTGGCGCAAAAAGCGCGGGAGTGGCTCGGGTATGGTCAAAACAATTCAATGCTGTCGTGCCGATGATGTGCCATCCCGAGGGAGATGTACGCGACAGAACGCCCGCCTGGGCGCCGCCGATAATGACCGATCCCGCATTGACGCGGGGCCGGGGGGTGTCGCGACGTGGCACCGCCAGGCGTGGGTCCAGTCCTCCCAGGTAGGCAAAGCCGGGTTGACTGCCCAGCGCATACACCACATAGGTAGACTCGGCATGCAGCCCGATGTAGTCTTCGCGCGTCAGTCCACAATGCTCGGCGACATAGTTCAGGTCCATCCCCTCGGGACCACCATAAACGACGGGCACAACAATCTCCCGCCCATTATCCCTATGGGTGTCGGCGGATTTCCACACTTCGCGAATACGCGCCTCGCAAGCCGCGAAATCCCGCTGAGGCTCCCGGTAGATCACCAGCAGATTGTTCATTCCAGGGACGACCTCAAGCACATCGTCGTGTGACGACAATGCCGCGGCCATTCCCCATACCCGGCGTTGTAACTCCAGATCCGTGGGGCCTGGGAGCGTGCCCAGCTCGCACAGAATGGCGGTCTCTCCCTGACGGGAGCAAACCGGTTCTATATTGAAAGCATGAGTCATTGCGCAAAGGCGTCCGGCAGGTTGGGCGTGCGCAGGTGCCAGTTGGTACGACGCTGGTATACCTCGCCGATATCGAGCACGAGTTCTTCGCTATAAGGGCGCCCGATGATTTGCAATGAAATCGGCAAACCGGCTGGCGTGGCGCCGTTAGGCAAGGCCAGGGCGGCCAGATTGAAGAAATTCGCGAAGCGCGTGTAGTACGCCGGTGTCGTCTTCTGATCGACTTCGTGTATCGGCAAGGGGGGCGTGGCCGTGGTCGGCGTCAGCAGGGCGTCCACATGGTCGAACACTGAAACCAGTTCGCGCTGCATGCGCTCACGACGACGCAGCGCATTCAGATAGTCCGCCGCACGGGTGTCGCGGCCGTTAATCAAACGGGCGCGCACGTCCTCGTCCAAAGGCTGGGCGGGATCATCCAGTAACTCGCCATAAAAGCTATAACCCTCGGCGTTCATAATCAGGCTATTGAACTCGGCCACCTCGGCAAAACCGTAAGGCAGCTCGATGTCCACAATCTCGGCCCCAGCGTCACGCAGAACCTCCAGCGACGCGTCATACGCTTGCAGTACGTCGGGCGTTGCCGGCGTACGCTCGTGTTGCGGCAGACGCGCCAGACGCAAGCCATCGAGGTTGGTTCGAGGGCGTTGCGCGTTTTCGGCAACTGTGGCCGGCGCGGGACCGTCCCGTTCCTTTAACACGTGATACAGCAGACGCGCATCAGCCGCACAGCGCGCCATGGGGCCCGGAGTATCCAGCGTCGTGCTTAACGGCAAAACGCCTTCGATGCTGATACGTCCTTCGCAGACTTTGAGGCTCGTAAGATTGCACCACGACCCCGGCAGCCGTACCGAACCTCCCGTATCGGTGCCGATTGCCCAGGGCGCCAAACCCGCCGCCACGGCTACGCCCGAGCCACTGCTCGAGCCGCCCGGTGTACGAGGCACGTCCAGATCCCAGGGGTTCAGTGGCGTTCCCAGACGCGTGTTCGTTCCCCATCCGCCGGTCGCGAACTCCACCGTGTGGGTTTTGCCCAGGATAATCATTCCTTGCTCGCGCAGCCGTTGGACGATCCTGGCAGTGACGGTGCTGCGGCGCTCGCGGAATGCCTCGGATCCGCCCGTGGTGATCTGACCTTCGATCTCGATCAGATCCTTGATGGCGATCGGTATGCCGTGCAACGGGCCGAGCACGTAGCCGGCGCGGCGGGCGAGATCGGCGCTTTGCGCTGCTTGCCGCGCCTCGTCGGCGTAGGTCGCCACGAACGCATGCATGCGGATGTCGAGTGCCGCGATCCGATCCAGATATAGTTCGACCAAGGCAACGGAACTAAGACTGCCCGAGGCCAGGCGGGCCGCGAGTTCTTGCACGTTCATGAATGCGTTCACAGCGGTCATCACTCGACTCCTGAGATCAGAACTGAGCCAGATTGGCTTTGACGATATCGGAAGTGCCCAGAATATCCGGATATTTCTCGCCGGCATCGACACGCTGCAGCGTCAGCTTTTCTCCAGTTTGCAGACCGATCGCCTTGTTGGCCGCGAACTCGATGAGTTCCGGGCGCAATACGAGCACACCGTTCTCGTCAGCGAGAATCGCATCGCCCGGCGATACCGCCACACCGCCGCAGGACACGGGAATGCAGAATTCGCCGCCCAGGCCCAAGGTTTTGACGGTGATGGTGGTCAGGCCACGTGACCACACGGGCAAGCCATAGCGGCGCAATTCCTCGATATCGGTGACCACGCCGTCAACAATAATGCCAACCACGCCGGCCGCGCGAGCCGCGTAGGCGAGCGCCCCGCCCAGGCTTGCGTGGCGCTGGTCGCCGCAGCGGTCAATCACCAGAATATCGCCGGGGCGCGCTTGCCCCACAGCGTAGTGAGCCATCGCGCCATCCGGGCCGGGATAGCGCACCGTCACCGCCGTGCCAGCAATGCGCTTGGGCGGCAGCATCGCGCGGATGCCGCAATCCATGAAACCGGTGTGGAGAAAATGTCCGATGGTGGCCGGCTCAGCGCGGCTGAGCAATTCGATGCGCTCGGGCGCGATTGGTTCGGGCAGGGATTTCAGCAGGTACATGAGAACGGTCTCCAGGATCAAAGGTAAGGGCATATGGCCGGGTGGGCTTCTAGGGATTAGCCATACGCAGGGCTCGCGTGGTTATCGGTACCAGAGTGCGACGTCTGGCCATACGATCAGAATTCCCACCAGGGCGAGCAGCGCCAACAGATAAGGCGACACGCCGACGAACACGTCCATCAACGAGCCCCGCCCGCGCGTGGCCTGCACCACATAGCAGTTCATGCCTACGGGTGGCGTGATCAGGCCGGCTTCCGTGACCAGAATCACCATGATGCCGAACCACACCGGGTCGAAGCCGAGCTTGACCATGATGGGCGCGAGCACGGGCACCGTCAGCACTGTCAAGGACAAGCCCTCCAGGAAACAGCCCAGGATCAGGTAGATCAGCACCACCAGCAGCACGATTGCGTAAGTGCTGAGGTCCAGGCCAAGCACGAAGGCCTCCAGCATGCGGGAAAAGCCAATCATGCCCAGCGCGAAGTTCAACAACGCTGCAAAGATAATGATGATCATCAGGATGGCATTGGTCTTCGCCGTCGCAAACAGCGCCGCGTTAAGCGTCTTGAACGACATCTTGCCGCGAACGATCCCTAACAGCAGTGTCGCAATCACGCCCAGGGCGGCCGCTTCTGTCGGCGTGGCGATACCCGCGTAGATCGACCCTACCACGACCAGGAACAATCCCAAGGGCGGCAGCAGTTTGGGCAAGGTAGCGATACGCATGTTCCAATCTGTCTCGATCTTATTGCCGCTCCACTCCGGGCGCAGTATGCACAACACGGTGGTCACCAGCATGAATAGCGCGGTCAAAATCAAGCCTGGGACGATGCCCGCCAGATACAGTTCCGGGATCGATGTATTGGTGATGCTGCCGTAGACGATCAGGTTGATCGACGGCGGTATCAAAATCCCCAGCGTACCGCCGGCGGCAATACTGCCCAGGAACAATCGTTCGTTGTAGCCGTGCTGTTTGATCTGCGGGATGGCAATCGAGCCAATCGTGGCCGCGGTCGCGAGGCTGGAGCCAGATGTCGCGGCAAAGATCGCGCTGGTCGCGACGTTCGTCTGCATCAGGCGGCCAGGCATCCTGTTTAGCCAAGGCGCCACCGCGTCATACATTTCCCCAGCGACCCCGCTGCGCACGAAAATCTCGCCCAGCATGATGAACAAGGGCACGGAGATCAGGACATAGTTCTGCGCTTGCGCCCAGGCCGTCAGGCCTAACGAATCCACGATCGAGGCCGGCGCAATCAGGCCGACAGCCAGCGCGCCCAGGCCGATCACGGAAAAAATCGGCAGCCCCGCGAAAAACAGGATAAAGGCACCGATGATGAAACACAGACCAATCATCATAGTGTGTACTCCCCGGCCTGTTCGGTTTCTTCGATCAGATCGATCGTCTCGTCATACTTGCCGCGTAGTACGAGGCAGGTACTTTCCACAAACACCAATATGGCCGAAATCAGGAAAAGCACGACCCCCGCCAGATACAGGAATTGTGGGATCCACATCGGCACGCGCAAAGGCGTGTTGGACACCGCATCGAACTCCCAGGAGTCGAATGCCAGAATCCACACTTGCCATGCCAGCACGGCGATCAGGATGGCGCTGACGAAGACAGCCAGAACGTCCAGCCATGCCTTGGCCGGTTTGGGCAAGGTCATGTGGACGACGTTCACTCGGATATGGGCGCCCTCGAAAAAGGCGTAGGACAACGCCCAACTGGTGGCCAATGCGAGCGCATAGCCGCCGAGCTCGTCGATGCCGACCAGCGCGACGTTGAAAATCTTGCGGACAATGACGTCCACGCTGACCAGCACGGCGGTGGCCAACAGGACGTACACGCCGATCAGTGCGAGTTGGCGAGACAGGTTCTCGCATCGCAGTCTGGCATGGGTAATGAAAGACATACTGACTCCGGTTCCGTCCGCCGCCGACCCGATGGATAACCGCGGCGGACAGTTTCAACTGAGAATTACTGCGCGGGGATCTTCATGTCCATGACCTTGCCGACGCTCTCGTTCCAAGCCTTGGCGCAGTCATTGCCGCAAGCCTTGCCATACTGCGGCAGAACATTGTTCTGCACCACTTCACGGACCTTGGCCAGGTCTTGCTGGGTGGGCTCGACCAGATTCATGTTGCCCTTGGTCACGCCGGCCGTACCGACCATCGTGCAGCGCGCATCAGCGGTGTTGCACCAGATCCCTTCGTTGACGTTCTTGGTCTGGATGGTGTCGCTGATATCGCGGTAGTAGTAATCCATGGCCTTGGTCAACCATTCACGCTGCTTGGCGTCCAGCTTGTTCAGCGCTTTGGTATTGACGACCTGAATCGTGGGCGCCCAGCCCGCGATCAGCGTGAACATCGTGTCCGAGACTTCATACAGCTTGGCGGTGTTGCCCGACATGGTGCCGGTGATCACGCAGTCGATCACGCCGCGTTGCAGCGCGGGCACGAGTTCTCCAAACGCCATCGTGACAGGTGCCGCGCCGAGCCCTTTGACCAGCTCGGCCAGCGTGCTGGAGCTGACGCGAATCTTCTTGCCTTTGAGGTCATCGACCGACTTGATATCGCCACGGCAGAAAAAGGTTTGCGCGCCAGACATACCCGAACCTAGCAGATTCACGCGATAGCGCTTTTGCAGGGCAGCTTCCGCGGTAGGCTGGTACGCCGCGAGGACCTTTTTGATGGCATCGGTCGAGGTCGCAACGCCGGCCAGGTCGAAGCCGTCCAGCGTCGGCACATCGCCGGAGTTGTAGTTCGCCACCAGATTAGCCATATCGAAGGTGCCTTGCGAAATCAACTGCATGGCATCCGACGGCTGCACATTGACATCGGTGACGCTGTTGAGCGTCGCGGTGACTTTGCCATCGCTCAATTCCTTGACGGTTTCCGTCCAGAACGGCTTGACGACAAACACCCACTCCGAGGTGCCGACCGGAGGACCGAGCACGCGCATGGAAAACGGCTTCATCTCTTTGGCAAGGGAGAGCAGCTCCGCTTTGGCATCGGTTTGTGCCTGCACCGCCGCAGTGGTCAAAGAGGCCAGCGCGAGCGCGACAGCCGAGGCGATTTTCTTTATCTGTTTCATTGCGATTCCTGAGAAAGACAGCCGCTTACGCGCGGCATTACGATGGATCCAACTGAACAACAGGTGAGCACTGCGGCTCGTGAAACTACATCAAGCGCAATTGCTCGACGGGAATGTCGCTGACGAGCATGTGGCCCGGCGAGTGCGTAATCAGAATCGGTGGTTTCGCGTGTAGCGCGGCCGCCTGAGGCGTGACGCCGCAAGCCCAGAACACCGGCACCTCACCAGGTTTGATTTCGGTGGGTTCGCCTTCTTCAGGGTTGTCGATGTCCCGGATGCCGATCGCCGCTGGGTCGCCGATGTGGACCGGTGCGCCGTGAGCCCCCGGCAGGCGTTCACAAACCTGATACGCGATCTTGGCTTCTTCAGGGGTGTAAGGCCGCATCGATACCACCATCGGCCCTTGAAAAGGTCCAACCGGCGTGGTCTGGATCGAGGTGTGATACATCGGGACGATCTTGCCTTCATCGACATGGCGCACGCGCAAGCCCGCCCGTTCCAACGCATACTCAAATGACAGCGAGCATCCCAGCACAAAGCCAACGAATTCGTCCTGCCACAGCGCGGAAATATCGTCGAGCTCCTCTACCAATACACCGTCGCGCCAGACGCGATAGCGTGGCAAGTCGGTGCGCAGATCGATGTCCTCGCCTAACATTGGCACGGCCGGGTCACCGGGCTGCGTCATGCCGATCAGAGGGCAGGGCGTGGGGTTAGCCTGACAGAAGCGATAAAAATCCTCGGCCCAGCTTTTAGGCAGAATGGCCAGGTTGCCTTGACCGAAGCCCGGCGCCATGCCACTGGTGTTGCCATTGAAGAGGCCCCGCCGCGCCTGGTCGCGCACGCCGCCAGGCGTAGCAGCCCAGGCAGGCAGATCCACAACATTATTGAGTAAAGTCGTCACGAATAATTCCTGAAAACAGGTTGAGCGATCCCATGGAAAGCGGTCAGAACAATGGCTTGCGTAGCGTTTGTGCCTGCTCAATGGCCAACGTGTGCGCTTGAGCCAGTGTCACGCAGTCGAAACAGATGGCCTCGCCGGGCATTCGCTGAGCCAGGCGAGGCAAGTCCACGGCGATCACGTTGGCGATACGCGGATAACCGCCGCTCGTGCCTCGATCCGCCATCAAAATGATGGGCATGCCGTCGGTGGGGACCTGTATCGTGCCGAACGTGACGGTCTCCGACAGCATCTCCTTGGGGGTGGACAAGTTCAGCGGCGGTCCCGATAGCCGATAACCCATGCGGTCCGATTGCGGGGTAATGACATATTCGCCTTCGAGCAAGCTTTGGCGCGAGGCCTCCGTGAACTGGGACCATTCCCGGCCGGGTATGACACGGATCGGTGCATCGTCCCGCGCAATGAGTGCATTGCTGAAGACGGGCGCAATGCCCGCACGGGCAGCCTTGCCCGGCGCTTTGAGCGCTACGCAATCGTTCTTGCGTAGCGGCTTGCCGTCGAAACCGCCCAAGCCGGCGCGGATGTTCGTGCTCGAACTCCCCATCACCAGCGGGATGTCGTATCCGCCATGTACCGCGAGGTAGGCGCGTACACCGGACCGTCGGGGGCCAAAAGACAAGGTGGCGCCGGCTGGCAGGTCCACCGCGCGATCCATCGAGATCGGTGCGCCATCCACCATAGGGCTCAGGTCAGCACCGCTGATTGCGATCGTCGTGGAGACATCGAATCGCAAGGTCGGTCCCATCAGTGTGATCTCTAGCGTGGCCATGTGCGGAGCATTGCCGACCAACAGGTTCGCCGTCCGATGCGCGCGCTCATCCATCGCGCCGTTGACCGGAACACCATAGCGCTGATAGCCGCTGCGTCCCAGGTCTTGAAAGAGAGAGTGCATGCCTGGCTTGATGACGTGGATGCTCATGGCTGGGCCTCCTGCGCTTCTAGCGCGATGAACTCTTCCCGTGTGATCGGCTTGAAGCGGATGCGGTCTCCCGCATTGAGCAGGCAAGGGATTTCCCGGTGCGCAGAGAACATGCTGAGAGGTGTGCGCCCGATCAGACTCCAGCCGCCAGGGATCACCGACGGATAAATGACGGTCTGCCGGTTGGCCAGCCCAATCGAACCGCGCGGCACGGCTGTGCGTGGCGTGGTACGGCGGCCGATTTGCAGGCGTTTGTCGAACATGCCGATATAGGGGTGTCCGGGGGCGAAACCCAGCATCAGGACACTGACCGACGAGCCGCTGTGAATCGCGATCACTTCGTCCTGGGTCAGTTTGCATTGACGCGCAACGTCCTCGAGATCCTCGCCATACTCCCCGCCATAACACACGGGAATAACGACTTCGCGAGTGGCAGTGCCTCCGGTTATTCGTACCTCTCCTATTACCGCCTCGACTTGTCGTGCGAGGATATCCCAGGCGTGGGCAGACGGGCGGTTGAGAACCAGCGTGGCGGGGTCGTAATGCACGCCAACCCCGGCCATGGAGGGAACGATATCGCTTACACCGGGCAAGCGAGCCTCGATCAGCAGGCGCGCGAGTTCGCAGGCCGCTGCATTCGAGCGCGCAACATCCCGTTCATCGAAGACCACGACCAGACAGCGATCTCCGCAGGGCTGCACGCTCCACGCCGGCATCTGCTCATCGACTTCGATGGCTGTGTTTAAGCATCCGGCTTGATTCGCCAGTGTTGTCACAAGTATTCCCCTTGTCCGTTATTTATTTACTTACGGATTTTTAATGTGCACTCGTGTGAAAACGGATTCTATAGCGTTAACGGGGCATTACCTCATTGGTTTGAACTCATCTTTCTGTGATGCACGGTGGTGGTGCAAAAGTGGCTACATCAACTATCTATCTGCGCCATAAAGAGGCGTCCGCTGGGCTTGGCTTCGCTCAGGCTGTCGACGATACGCAACGCAGCCCAGATAGTGGCTTGATTCGACGTGATGACTGGGACATTTAGCGCGTCCTCCAAGGCTTGCACACATTCGACAGCACGCCACGCGGTGCAAGAACAAAACAACGCTTGTGCCTCGCGATCAAAATGATGACGGGCGAATTCGATGATCTGCGCGGGATCTTGATCGTTGATTGCTCGATGCCCCTGAGCCGCGGCGCGTACATCGCCATGCACGCCTTTGACGTCCAGGCCCTGCGCCGCGTAGTAGACCGCCAATTGTTCATTGGTCCATTGCGGATATGGCGTCATGACCGATATCGATTGAATGTCCAAGGCAGCAAAGGCCTGCGAAACCGCCGTGCTGGTCGTGATGCAGGGCACGCCCGTGCGCGCTTCAATCGATGCCTTGACCTGCGTATCCCATTCGTTGCCACGGTAAAAGCTGCCGGACGTGCAGGCGTACGCGATAACGTCGACGTTGGCGGTGGCCAATAGCGCTGCCTTTTCCTCCAGATCGCGATTCATCACATCCAGATGGGCGGCCGTCATGGTGCCATCCGGAATATAAAGCCGCTCACTGTGTACCGTGACACGATCGGATAACAGACGCTGAAAGTCCGCTTCCACTGAAGTATTGGTCGAGGGAATCAAAACGCCGATGCGCTTGGGAACCATATGCTGCCTTCGTTTCGCGATGCAGTGAGGGGAGGCTTTGGTAAACTCGTTTACCGTTCTTCCATTTATCCTATATGGCACACGCAGCGTGGGGGTAATCAAAATTTCCGAGGGCGCTTCGGTCAATTTCTATCATGAAGATTTCCCTAACCCAGCTTGAGACGTTCTATTGGGTTGCCCGCCTCAAGAGCTTTCACGCCGCATCCCGACAGCTGCATCTCACTCAGCCAACGGTATCGACGCGCATACACGAGCTGGAAAGCCTGATCGGGTATCGGCTGTTTGAGCGCGACGCCAAAGGAGCCGCCTTGACTCCCAAGGGCGCGTCCTTCTTGAATAAAGCAAACAAGCTGCTCGATCTGGCCGACGACGTGATGAACGACGACGTCGTGCCCATGCGAGGCTTGCTGAGACTCGGTTCGAACGAGTCTGCCGCCTTGTCTGGGCTGGCGGCGTTCTTGCAGGCCTTGAGCGAGGAATATTCGACGCTGCAAGTAGAACTCAGCGTGGATGTGGGCTCTATCTTGCGAGGAAAGCTCTGTGCGGGCGGGCTCGACTTCGCCATTTCCACTGACCCGGGATCGCATCCGCACATCCGTGACGTGCTTCTCGGCGCCTCGGAAATGATCTGGGTGGCCGCCAGAGGCAAGGTCGGTCGCGGGGCGATTCTGACTGCCAAAGATATCGCCGGCATGCCGGTGCTGACCGTGCCCGCGCCCTCCGCATTGCATGCGTTAAATATGTCGTGGTTCGCTGGTGCCCGCGTCTCGCCGCCCCGGGTCAACTCCTGTAATTCGCTGGCGGTCATGCTGCGACTGGTCATGTCCGGTACCGCAATCGCCATTTTGCCGCGGGCGATTCTGGAGCGGGAGCTGGCCGAGGGTAGCATCGAGAAAATCCAGGTAGATCGGCCGGTGCCGCCGCTGGCCATTTATGCCTCGTTCCCGCTGATCGGAGACGTGCGCGTTTTCGAGCGCATTGCGAACATGGCTCGGCAAGCCTTACTGGACGCCAGACTGATCCAGGAGTGCGACGGCGAGCCGTAAGTGCGCCGAAGTGGACTCGGCGATGCCACCGTCATCGCCAGGGGCGTACGCTCATCCCGTCCGTGATAGACCGGCTATGATTAGCGTGGACGGAGGCTGGCCATCCCGCGAACTGCCGAATTCCCGGAGTGAGTTAGGAGGCAGGTTGGTGTCGTTCAAACCCAATTCCCTATGAGAAGCGACCTTCCTTATGGAGACGATGTACCTCACTCATCCGTCGTGCAAACTGCATGAAATGGGCAGTTGGCATCCCGAGTGCCCGCAGAGGCTCGATGCCATCACCGACCAGCTGCTGGCCAATGGGCTGATGCCGTTTCTGACGGAACAGGACGCGCCGCCCGCCACGCGCGAGGCCATTCTGCGCGTCCATGGCGCGAAATATCTGGACAGCTTGTACGCACAGTCGCCGCAAGAGGGATATGCCCAGATCGATCCCGATACGCTGATGAGCCCGCACACCATGGAGGCGGCCTTGCACGCGGCCGGGTCGGGGATCGCGGCGGTGGACGCCATCATGCAGGGGCAGGCGGCGAACGCTTTCTGTGCGGTCCGCCCGCCTGGTCATCATGCTCGGCCCAACCAAGCGATGGGTTTTTGTTTTTTGAACAATATCGCTATCGCCGCCCGGCACGCTCTTGAGGTGCACGGGCTCAGCCGCGTGGCGATCATTGATTTCGATGTGCACCATGGCAATGGCACGGAGGACGCTTTCGCCGGCGACGAGCGTGTGCTGATGTGCAGTTTTTTCCAGCATCCGTTCTATCCCAATAGCGGCACGACAGACCCCGCCGTCAATATGGTCAACGTTCCCGTTCCCGCCTATACCGGTGGTGATGTCGTGCGGGCACTGGTCAACGATGTCTGGCTGCCGCGCCTGCACGCGCACGCGCCCGAATTCATCTTTATCTCGGCGGGATTTGACGCCCACCGCGAAGACGATATGGCGCAGATGGGCCTGGTTGAAGCCGACTATCGCTGGATGACGGAACAAGTGATGGAAATCGCTGACCGGTACGCCCAGGGCCGCATCGTCAGCACGTTGGAAGGCGGTTACGATTTGTCCGCTCTGGGGCGCAGCGTCGTCGCCCATCTAAGAGCGCTCACAAAGTTGTAGAATCGACAAATTGTGCAATGCGGGACCGGCGACTGCCGGTCTGTTTATCTATAGCTAGGAGGCTGCTGGATGAAGGTGCTCGTACCTGTAAAGCGCGTCGTCGACTACAACGTCAAAGTACGCGTGAAATCGGATCAGACGGGCGTGGATATCGCCAACGTGAAGATGTCCATGAACCCGTTTGACGAAATCGCCGTCGAAGAAGCGACCCGCTTGAAAGAGAAGGGCGCCGCCACCGAGGTGGTCGCTGTCTCCGCTGGCGTCGCTCAGTGCCAGGAAACCCTGCGCACGGCCATGGCCATCGGTGCCGACCGTGGCATTCTGGTTCAGACGGACGTGGAGCTGCAGCCCCTGGCCGTGGCGAAACTCCTCAAGGGCCTGGTCGAAAAAGAACAACCCCAACTCGTCATCCTGGGCAAACAAGCCATTGACGACGACGCCAACCAGACCGGCCAGATGCTCGCCGCGCTGCTGGATTGGCCGCAAGCCACGTTCGCCAGCAAGGTCGAAGTCGCCGGTGACAGCGTCACCGTGACCCGCGAGGTCGATGGCGGTCTGGAGACGATCAAGCTCACGCTGCCAGCCATCATCACGACCGACCTGCGTCTGAACGAGCCGCGCTACGTGACCCTGCCCAACATCATGAAGGCCAAGAAAAAGCAGCTGGACACCGTCACGCCCGAAGAACTCGGCGTCGATGTTGCCCCGCGCCTGAAGACGCTGAAAGTCACCGAACCGCCCGCCCGCAAGGCTGGCATCAAGGTGGCCGACGTGGCTGCGCTGGTCGACAAACTGAAGAACGAAGCGAAGGTGATCTAAGATGACGACGTTGGTTATTGCCGAACACGACAACGCCCAGCTCAAGGGCGCGACCCTGAACACCATTGCTGCCGCCGCCAAGATCGGTGGCGATGTCCACGTGCTGGTCGCTGGCAGCAACGCCCGCGCCGTGGCCGATGAAGCCGCCCAGGTCGCCGGCGTCGCCAAGGTCCTGCTGGCCGACGGCGCGCAGTTCGCCGATGGTTTGGCTGAAAACGTGGCAGCCCAGGTGCTGGCTGTGGCCTCGGGCTACAGCCACATCCTGTTCCCGGCGACTGCCTCGGGCAAGAACGTGGCTCCTCGCGTGGCCGCCAAGCTCGACGTTGCACAGATCTCGGACATCATCGGCGTGGAATCCGCCGACACGTTCCAGCGCCCGATCTACGCCGGTAACGCGATCGCCACCGTGCAATCGGCCGATGCCGTGAAGGTTATCACCGTGCGTACGACCGCGTTTGACGCCGTTGCCGCTACCGGTGGCTCGGCTGCGGTCGAAGCCGCCGAAGCCGTCGCCGACTCGGGCAAATCGTCCTTCGTCGGTCGCGAAGTCGCCAAGAGCGATCGTCCCGAGCTGGCTGGCGCCCGCGTCGTGGTGTCTGGCGGCCGTGGCTTGGGCAGCGCCGAGAACTTCAAGATCCTCGATCCGCTGGCCGACAAGCTCGGCGCCGCGCTCGGTGCCTCGCGCGCCGCCGTGGACGCTGGCTATGCGCCCAACGACTGGCAGGTCGGCCAGACCGGCAAGATCGTCGCCCCGCAGCTGTACGTGGCCGTCGGTATCTCCGGCGCCATCCAGCATTTGGCCGGCATGAAGGACTCCAAGGTCATCGTGGCGATCAACAAAGACGCCGAAGCGCCGATCTTCGGCGTGGCCGACTACGGTCTGGTGGGCGATCTGTTCACGGTGGTGCCTGAACTGACGAACGCGCTGTAATTCAGTCGTTCTACGCAGGTAGTCATCGCGCGGTCCGCGCGCAAACGCCTGGTGTTGCTAGTCAACGCCAGGCGTTTTTTTTGGCCGGCTCCATAGGCGCTCCACCGGGCAGAGGAAGCCAGCAACGCGTCTCGCAAAGGTTTAACATCAGTCCAAAGCACTAACCGCAACTGGAGACACCATGCCGTACGTTACCCCGCTGCAGGATTATCGATTTGCCCTGAAACTCGCCGGTTTGGACGAGGTGCTGGCGTTGCCCGGCTATCAGGAAGTCACGCCCGATTTGGTCGACGCCATTCTTGACGAAAATGCCCGTTTCGCCGAACAGGCTATCGCGCCGCTGAATGTGGCCGGGGACATAAAGCCGGCACAGTGGCGAGACGGCCAGGTGACGACGACTCCCGGCTTCAAGCAAGGGTTCGCGGATTACGCCGCCGCTGGCTGGCAGGGGTTGCAGCACCCGCCCCAGTGGGGTGGGCAAGGGCTGCCCAAGCTAGTCGCCGCAGCGCCATGCGAAAACCTGCAGGCCGCTAACCTCGCGTTCTCGTTGTGTCCAATGCTCACCGATGGCGTGATCGAAGCGCTGCTGACGGTAGGGTCCGAGGCGCAGCGCAAGGCCTATATACCGCAGCTGATCGCCGGCAAATGGACCGGCACCATGAACCTGACCGAGCCGCAAGCGGGTTCGGATCTGGCCCAAGTCGCGACCCGCGCCGTGCCGCAGCCAGACGGCACCTATCGCCTGTCGGGGCAAAAGATTTTCATTACCTACGGCGAACACGATCTCGCCGAGAACATTATTCATCTGGTATTGGCGCGCCTGCCGGATGCGCCCGCGGGCGTCAAAGGCATTTCGCTATTCATCGTCCCCAAATTCCTCGTTAACGAGGACGGCTCGCCCGGTCCGCGTAATGACGTGTGGTGTGCATCGCTAGAGCATAAGCTCGGCATCCATGGCAGTCCCACTGCCGTCTTGCTTTATGGTTCCGGCAAGGGCGATGTCGGCGAAGGTGCGGTGGGCTATCTGGTTGGCGAGGCCAACCGAGGCCTGGAATATATGTTCATCATGATGAACGCCGCGCGCTTCGGTGTGGGTCAGCAGGGTATAGGACTATCCGAGCGCGCCTATCAGCATGCGCTGGCGTATGCGCGAGAGCGAGTGCAAGGCCGCGCCGTGGAAGGGTCGGCGGGCCCGGTCGCGATTGTCCATCACCCGGATGTGCAGCGTATGTTGCTGACCATGCGTGGGCTGACCGAGGCCGCGCGGGCCATCTCGTTCGTGGCGGCCGCCGAGCACGATAAGGGCACGCAGCATCCCGACGCGGCCGTGCGCGCGCGGGGTCGTGCGGTTTATGAGTATCTGGTGCCTGTAGTCAAAGGCTTCTCTACGGAAATTGCCGTCGAGGTGGCCTCGCTTGGTGTCCAGGTACACGGCGGCATGGGCTATATCGAGGAAACCGGCGCGGCGCAATATTACCGGGACGCGCGCATCCTACCGATCTACGAAGGAACGACGGCCATTCAAGCCAACGATTTTGTCGGCCGTAAAACATTGCGAGACGGCGGGGCGACGGCGTATGCTTGTCTTTCTGCCATGAGGGAAACGCTAGAGGCCTTGCATACCGAATCGGGGCGAGCCGCGGCCGATGACCGTGCCGGCTTGCAACTAATGCGCGATAACTTCGACCTCGCGATTCAAAACTACGAGTCGGTGGTGGCGTACATCCTGGAGCGAGCGCAGTCGGATATCCGTGCCGTG
The DNA here is from genome assembly GCF_009763235.1 of Bordetella sp. 15P40C-2. Taxonomy (NCBI): domain Bacteria; kingdom Pseudomonadati; phylum Pseudomonadota; class Betaproteobacteria; order Burkholderiales; family Alcaligenaceae; genus Bordetella; species Bordetella sp. 15P40C-2. Next base: position 333,119 of record NZ_WSJA01000025.1, on the reverse strand, counting down.
TATGCGGCGAGCGTCCCTTATTTGATGCTCGCCGGGATCGTACACGGCGGCTGGCAGATGGCCCGCGCGGCGTTGGCGTGCCAACGTGAGATCGGGGCCGGATCCACCGACCCGTTCTATCGCAATAAGCTGGAAACCGCTTTGTTTTACGGGGCGCAAATTCTGCCGAGGTCCTTGTCGCTGTCGGCTGCGGCGCGCGCGGCGCACGTGGCAGACCGCAGTGCGACCAGTCTGATATAGCTGCTGGTTATTAAACAATGCTGTAAACGTATTTCCAGTGATACCGCATTGATGTGAGAATCGTTGGCATGAGTCTTGCAGACCGCTAGCCATGCTGGTTAGCGGCTACCATCGCTAAGGAGATATCCATGACCCAACTTCGACTCGGCGACCTCGCTCCGGATTTTGAGCAGAATTCGTCTATTGGCCCGATCCGTTTCCATGAGTTCCTGGGAGATAGCTGGGGCGTGCTGTTTTCGCATCCGGCTGATTTCACGCCGGTGTGCACGACGGAACTGGGTTATACGGCTAAGCTCGCCGACGAGTTTGCCAAGCGCAACGTAAAGGTGCTCGCATTGTCCGTCGATGGCGCGGATTCCCACAAAAAGTGGATCGAGGACATCAACGACACGCAGTCCACGCAAGTTAATTTTCCCATCATCGCGGACGAAGACCGCAAGGTGTCCGAGCTGTATGACATGATTCACCCGAACGCCAACGCGACGCTGACCGTGCGTTCGGTGTTCATTATTGACCCGGCTAAAAAGATTCGCCTGATCATTACTTACCCTGCGAGCACGGGTCGCAATTTCAACGAAATTTTGCGGGTTATCGATTCGCTGCAACTGACCGATAGCCACAGCGTGGCCACGCCGGTGAACTGGCAGGATGGCGACGACGTGATTATTGTGCCTTCGTTGCAGGACGAAGCGGTGATTCAACAGAAATTCCCGAAAGGCTACAAGGCAGTGCGTCCTTACCTGCGCATCACGCCTCAGCCGAATAAGTAAATGACCCATGATGGGGGTAGTCGCGTAGTGCGGCGCTCCCATCAGGTGCCGCTTGCGCGCGCTTGCCCAGCGCGCGCTTTTTTATGCGCGTGCGATTCGCGTAGTCACGTCGTTCGATGTGGCTCGCGTGACACACTGAAGAACATCAGTTCCACAGTCAGCGGTTGCTGGGCATGCAAGGCCCATTCACCTATCTTGCCCCTCGCCGAGCGGAGCCTTGCCAAGGTCGGACTCGTCTCATATTTCTTCCAGCGATGAGCAATCAAAAAAAGCATCGTTCCGTTTAATACGTGCGCACTGCACACTTGCATCCAACCATCTTCCAAACAGGGTGCAACGATGCAGTACAAGAAAAAAGTGTGGACCACGCTCGTAGCGATCGCGATGACATTCACGCTGGGTCTGCCGGCACAGGCGCAGGACAAGCAAACACTATTGAACGTCTCGTACGATCCCACGCGAGAGTTGTACCGCGCTATCGATGAAGCCTTTGTAAAGCACTACCAGGACAAGGCGGGCGTGAGCCTCAATATCCGGCAGTCGCATGGCGGGTCGGGAAAGCAGGCACGCTCAGTGATTGACGGACTCGATGCGGATGTCGTGACGCTGGCATTAGCCTATGACATCGATGCGATCGCCGCGAACGGCCTGCTGCCGCAAGACTGGCAAAAGCGCTTGCCGCTGAACAGTTCGCCCTATACCTCGACCATCGTGTTCCTGGTGCGCAAGGGCAATCCCAAGAACATCCGCGATTGGAGCGACCTGACCAAGGACGGCATCGAAGTCATCACGCCGAATCCCAAGACTTCGGGCGGCGCGCGTTGGAACTATCTCGCGGCCTGGGCATATGCGCTCGCGCAAAACAATGGTGATGAGAACAAAGCGCGCGAGTTCGTTGCTCAACTGTTTAAACACGTGCCCGTGCTGGACACCGGCGCGCGCGGATCGACCACGACGTTCGTCGAGCGTGGCGTGGGCGATGTGCTGCTAGCCTGGGAAAACGAGGCGTTTCTCGCACTCGAAGAGCTCGGCCCGGACAAGTTCGATATCGTCGTGCCCTCGATGTCCATCCTGGCCGAGCCGCCCGTCGCGCTGGTGGATCGCAACGTCGATCGCAAGGGCACGCGTGCGGCTGCACAAGCGTATCTGGAATACCTGTATACCCCAGAAGCGCAGGAGATCATCGCGCGCAACTTCTATCGTCCCACTGATAAGCAGGTCGCGGAGAAGTATAGCCAGCGATTCCCGCAGGTGAAGCTGGTCACTATCGACGATCCGATATTCGGCGGATGGCAAAAGGCGCAGCAAACGCATTTCAGCGATGGCGGCACGTTCGATCAAATCTATCTGCCTCAGGGCAGGTAAATCAAGCGGGACGCGAGCATGACTACTGCCACGATGGGTATTCCGCCAGTCGCACCCGCGCCGCTCAGATTGCGCAGGCGTCCTGGCGTATTGCCGGGGTTCGGCCTGTCGATGGGCTTTACTGTTGTCTATCTGAGTCTGCTGGTGCTGCTGCCGTTGGCAACGTTGCCGCTCAAAAGCGCGAGTCTGGGTTGGGAGGGCTTCTGGCGCGTTGTGAGCGCGCCGCAAGCCGTCTATTCGTATCAATTGACCTTCGGCGCGGCATTGACCGCGGCGCTGGTTAATCTGGTGTTTGGCCTTATCGTCGCCTGGGTCCTCGTGCGCTACGAGTTCCCGGGCAAAAAGATCTTGGATGCGATGGTCGATCTGCCTTTCGCATTGCCGACCGCGGTGGCGGGGATCGCCTTGACGGCCCTGTATGCGAAGAACGGCTGGCTTGGCGGGCCACTGGAACAATGGTTTGGCATCAAGGTGGCGTTTACGCCGATTGGTATTGTGGTGGCGATGATCTTTATCGGCATTCCTTTCGTTGTGCGCACCGTACAGCCGGTGCTTGAGGATGTCGAACAGGAAATCGAGGAGGCGGCCGCCAGCCTCGGCGCGGACCGATGGCAGACGGTGCGCCGCGTGATCTTGCCGACGCTTGCGCCTGCATTGTTGACCGGCTTTGCCTTGTCCTTCGCCCGCGCAGTAGGCGAATACGGCTCGGTGGTGTTCATCGCGGGCAATCGGCCGATGGTCACCGAGATCACGCCGTTGTTGATCATGTCCAAGCTCGAACGCTTCGACTACGTAGGCGCGGCGGCGATTGCGACCGTGATGCTCGCCATCTCGTTTGCCATGTTGTTGCTCATCAACCTGCTGCAAGGATGGCAAGCACGGCGCGGCAGGAGAGTCGCATGACCGTCAGACATACCCGCCCTGACCATCTGACAGAGCCGCGCTGGGTGCGTGGCATTCTGCTTGGTGTGGCCCTGGCCTTCTTAGCGCTGTTCTTACTGCTGCCATTGGCCACTGTGTTTGTCGAGGCGTTCCGCAAGGGCTGGAAACTTTATCTGGCTGCCGTGACCGAGCCGGATGCCGTCAGCGCGATCACTTTGACGCTATGGGTCGCCGCGATCTCGCTGGTCATCAATATGGTCTTTGGTGTGTCGGCGGCGTGGGCGATTGCGAAGTTTGAATTTCGCGGAAAACAGCTGCTCATCACGCTCATCGATTTGCCGTTTTCCGTATCGCCCGTGGTGGCGGGGCTGGTGTTTGTCTTGCTGTTCGGATCACAGAGCTGGCTATGGCCAACGTTGCAGGATCACGATTTAAAGATCGTCTATGCCGTGCCGGGCGTGGTGCTGGCGACTTTGTTCGTCACCTTCCCCTTTATCGCCCGCGAGCTGATTCCACTGATGCAAGCGCAGGGTAGTGAAGAAGAACAGGCCGCGTTGACCTTGGGCGCGAGCGGATGGCAGATCTTTTGGCGCGTGACCTTGCCCAACATCAAATGGGGGCTGTTGTACGGCGCGATCCTGTGCAATGCGCGGGCGATGGGCGAGTTCGGCGCCGTGTCTGTTGTATCGGGCCATGTGCGTGGTTTGACCAACACGCTGACGCTGCACGTCGAGATTCTGTATGGCGAGTACCAGTTCGCCGCATCGTTCGCAGTGGCTTCACTGCTGGCGTTACTCGCTCTGCTGACGCTGGTAATCAAGAGCATTGTCGAGTGGCGCAGCGCCACACCCGCCGATGCCTTGGATCCCTTTGAAACAGCAGCTGCCCCGATTGCCGTGTCGCGGCCGGCAACCGCCTGAGGAAGATTGAATCATGAGTATCGAAGTCAAAAATCTCTCGCGCCGGTTTGGCAATTTTCGCGCGCTCGACAATGTGTCGCTGCATATCGAGACGGGCGAGCTCGTCGCGTTGTTGGGGCCATCGGGCTGCGGCAAAACCACGCTGCTACGCATTATCGCTGGACTGGAAACCGCCGATAGCGGCAGCGTGTTGTTTTCCGGTGAAGACGCGACAGGCGTGGACGTGCGCCACCGCCGCGTGGGGTTCGTGTTTCAGCACTATGCGCTCTTTAAACACATGACCGTGTTCGAGAACGTAGCGTTCGGTCTACGTGTCATGCGTCGTTCCGAGCGCCCCAGCGAGGCCCGTATTCGAGCCAAAGTGCACGAATTACTGAATCTGGTGCAGCTCGATTGGCTGGCCGATCGTTATCCCGCGCAGTTATCGGGAGGCCAGCGTCAACGGATTGCCTTGGCGCGCGCGCTCGCGGTCGAGCCTCAAGTGCTGTTGTTGGACGAGCCGTTCGGTGCCCTCGATGCCAAAGTGCGCAAGGAGCTGCGCCGTTGGCTGCGTCGGCTGCATGATGAACTGCATGTCGCCAGCGTGTTCGTCACCCATGACCAGGAAGAAGCACTCGAGGTCGCCGATCGCGTCGTGTTGATGAATGCGGGGCATGTCGAACAAGTCGGCACGCCGCGCGAGGTATGGGAACACCCGGCCACGCCATTCGTATACGGCTTTCTGGGCGACGTTAATCAAGTGGCCGGGCATGTCAACGATGGCATTTGGCAGGCACATGGGATCGAACTTCCCGCGCCCGAGTTGCATGGCGCTCGTCAGCAAGAGGCCGTCGCCTATGTGCGTCCCCATGAAATCGATCTGGCGCGCAACGACGGCGGTGGGCAGGGCATACCGGTGCGACTGCGCCATGTGTATCTGGCGGGTCCCAGTGCTTATCTGGAGCTCGAGCGTCAAGATCGTCAGGACATGATCGAAGCGCAAGTGCCTGAACAGCTATACCGCGAACTTCAACTCAAGGAGGGTGAAAGCTTGCTTGCGCGCCCACGTCGCGCGCGCGTTTTCGCCTCGGCATGACGATGACAAACTTCGATCTACAACCCGCCGTCGCCCAGCGCTGGCAAGCGCTGCAACAGACCCTCGCCGACATTGCGCATCGCTATCCAGACGCCGCGCTCGCCTCATCGCTGGCGGCCGAGGATATGGTATTGACGCATGCTATTTATGAATCGGGCTTGGCGCTCGAAGTGTTCACACTGGATACGGGGCGCTTGCATCGCGAGACCTTGGATATGCTGGACACAGTGCGTCAGCATTATGGCCGCGAGTTAACCGTATATCGGCCCGATGAGGATGCCGTGCATGCCTATGTGCGGATACATGGAGCCCATGCGTTCTACGAAAGTCTGGAGCTGCGCAAGGCCTGTTGCCAGATCCGCAAGGTCGATCCCCTCAAGCGCGCACTCGCGGGGCGCGGCGCATGGATTACCGGCCAGCGACGCGAGCAAGCTGCCACGCGCGGCACGCTTGCCGAACAAGAGCAAGACCCGGTCTTCGGGCTCTACAAATTCAATCCACTGGCATCCTGGAGCCAGGACGATGTCTGGCATGTCATCCGCGCGCTGGGCATTCCCTATAACCCCTTGCACGATCAAGGCTATCCCTCGATCGGTTGTGAGCCCTGTACGCGCGCTATCCGCCCCGGTGAGGACGTCAGGGCAGGGCGGTGGTGGTGGGAAAGTTCCGACGCTAAAGAGTGCGGCCTGCACGCTGGCAACCGCGTCATCCCGGTGACCGCCGCGCCGTACAAAGCAACATCTGTCTGAGAGGAAAATTATGTCTGTCGTTGTTCATCGTAGCCATCTCGACTGGCTGGAATCCGAAGCGATCACCATCTTGCGCGAAGTGGCGGCCGAATGCGCACGGCCGGTATTGCTGTTCTCGGGCGGCAAGGATTCGGTCGTGCTGTTGAGGCTCGCTGAGAAAGCCTTTCGTCCGGGGCCATTTCCGTTTCCTCTCATGCATATCGACACGGGTCATAACTTCGATGAGGTGATCGCGTTTCGCGACGAGCGTGCCGCCGAACTGGGCGAGCAGTTGATCGTGCGCAGTGTCGAAGACTCGATTCGACGCGGCAGTGTGGTGCTGCGTCAGGAAAACGATTCGCGTAACGCCGCGCAAGCCGTCACGCTGCTCGAAGCGATCGAAGAATTCGGCTTCGACGCTTGTATCGGTGGCGCCAGGCGCGATGAGGAAAAAGCACGCGCCAAGGAGCGCATTTTCTCTTTCCGCGACGCATTTGGTCAGTGGGATCCGAAAGCGCAACGCCCCGAACTCTGGAATCTGTTTAACACCCGCGTGCATCCAGGCGAAAACATGCGCGTGTTTCCGATCTCTAACTGGACCGAACTGGACGTATGGCAGTACATCCATCGCGAGGCGTTGCGACTGCCATCCATCTACTACAGCCATCGGCGTGATGTCGTGCGGCGCAAGGGTTTGCTGGTACCCGTGACGCCATTGACCCCGCCACGCGACGGTGAACAGGTCGAAAACTTGTCGGTGCGTTTTCGCACCGTGGGCGATATCTCGTGCACCTGCCCCGTGGCATCAGAAGCAGCCGACCCCTTAGCCATCATCGCCGAAACCGCCGTGACCGACATCACCGAGCGTGGCGCGACCCGTATGGACGATCAGACTTCCGAGGCGTCCATGGAGCGGCGCAAGAAAGAAGGCTATTTTTAACTGGTAAGCGGATAACGACATGAACGCTGTGAATGACTCTTTTCTGCCCGCCGCCGACCATGGTGTATTGCGCCTGATCACTGCGGGCTCGGTAGATGACGGTAAATCCACGCTGATCGGGCGGCTGCTGTATGACAGCAAGGGCGTGTTCGCCGATCAGCTCGATGCGATCTCGCGGGCCAAATACAAGCGTGTCGCCGGCGATGGCATCGACTTCGCCTTGCTGACGGACGGCCTGGAAGCCGAACGCGAACAAGGCATCACCATCGATGTGGCATATCGCTATTTCTCGACCCCGTTGCGTAAGTTCATCGTCGCGGACGCACCCGGACACGAACAGTACACGCGCAATATGGTCACGGGGGCTTCCACGGCCGATGCCGCGATCATTCTGATCGATGCGACACGGGTTACCAATGGACAGCTGCTGACCCAGACCAAGCGGCACAGCACGATTGCGCATCTGCTCGGTATCCGACACATCGTGGTCGCGGTCAACAAGATGGATTTGATCGGCTGGGATCGGACTGTGTTCGAGCGGATCCGCGGGGCCTACGCCGATCTCGCGGCCCGGCTGCAGATTGAGCAGTATCACGTTATGCCCATCTCGGCGTTGGAAGGCGATAACGTCGTGAATCCCTCGGCGCATACCCCCTGGTATGACGGCCCGCCACTGCTGACGTTGCTGGAGCAACTAGGTGTGGACGCTGCTCCCGTCGAGCGGCCCTTGCGTTTCCCGGTGCAATGGGTGCTGCGTCATGGTGGATCCAGCGTCGATGATTTTCGTGGGTATGCGGGGCGTATTGCCAGCGGCGAGTTGCGTCCCGGAGACGAGGTGGTGGTGCAGCCCTCGGGCGTGACGGCGCGCGTCAAGTCTGTTTCGTCCTTCGACCGGGAAGTCGATGTCGCGGTGGCGGGCGATTCCGTGACTGTCGTGCTCGACCGAGACGTGGACGTCTCGCGCGGCGATGTGCTGTCGCACGTCGCCGCTCCCGCGCGCGTCGGACGCGATTTCGAGGCCGAGGTCTGCTGGCTGGATGCCCAGGCGCTCAATCCCGCTCGCAAGTACTTGCTCAAGCAAGGCACGCGACTCACCTCCGCTAAAGTGCGCGAGGTGCTGACGCGGCGTGACATCCACGAGCTGCAGGAGGTGCCAAGCGGCGGGGAGTCCCTGAGTATGAATGACATCGGCCGCATCACATTCTCGACGCGGGAGGCCTTGGCGGTCGACGCCTACGCGGACTTGCCGGCCACCGGCGCTTTTATTCTGATCGATGCGGCCACGCATCAAACCGCAGCGGCCGGCATGTTGCGATAAATGCGCTGTGCTCCACTGTTGTTTTTCTGCGAGGGCGGGGCACATTATCGCTTTCCCCAACTCCTCCTAGGAGCGCGCAAATCGGACGCGCCGTGGCGGCCTGGCTTGGAGTAAAGTGACATTTCGCTCAACGAGCGAACTTGGGGCTTGCCGAAAATACTGTATTTATGTACAGTACTTTCCATGGCACGCACCAACGTCGTTTTCTCCGCCGGTACTGGGTCCCCGGCTGCCGCCCCCGCCGCCTTGCGCGGTCGGGGAGCGGTTACTAATGTCCGCCACCGCTTCGAGCAAACGGAGCGCGAGCCGGCCGACGACGGCTGGCACGGCGATCAGGATTCGGCGCTACTCGGCGGCTCGCATGGCTGCGAGACAGGGGCCAGAACTGTAGAGCTCCAACCGAATCCCCAGACGACCGTCGCACCCGAGCAGGCGCGCAAGCTCTTATCGCGCAACGATTCGCCGGATATTCCGTTCGATGTGGCGGTCAACACCTATCGCGGGTGCGAACATGGCTGCGTCTATTGCTATGCGCGGCCGACGCATGCTTATCTTGGCTACTCCCCGGGCTTGGATTTCGAAACCAAGCTGGTAGCCAAGACCAATGCGGTGGACGTGTTGCGCGCCGAACTTGCGCGCCCGGGCTACCGGGTGTCACCGATCAACATCGGCTCAGCGACCGACGTCTATCAACCGATCGAGCGCCAGTGGCAACTGACGCGCGGCGTGCTGGAACTGCTGCTGCAGACCCGGCATCCGGCAACGATCGTGACAAAGAATGCACTGATCGAGCGTGATCTCGATCTGTTGCGCGCGCTCGCTGAGCAGCGGCTGGTGACGGTCTACATCAGCATCACCACGCTGGATAGCGACATGGCGCGTACCTTGGAGCCACGCGCTTCCGCGCCTTGGCGACGTATCCAGGCGGTGCGCACTCTCGCCAATGCCGGGATCCCGGTCGGCGTTCTGGTCGCCCCGGTCATCCCGTTTATCAACGACGAGTCACTCGAGCGCATCCTTCAGGAATCCGCGCAAGCGGGGGCCTGCTACGCCAGCTACACCGTGATACGCCTGCCTTGGGAAGTCCGCGCGGTGTTCGAGCGATGGCTACACACCCATTTCCCCGACCGCGCTCAGCGCGTCCTGCATCGTATCGAAGACCTGCGCAATGGCCGCCGGAATGATCCGCAGTTCGGCACGCGTATGAGCGGCACAGGTCTCTGGGCCAATCTGCTGCGCCAACGGTTCAACCTGGCCGTGCGCAAGTTGGCTCTGAATACCACCCGGCCCCAACTGGCCACGCATTTGTTTCAAGCCCCCGAGGCGGCCACCGCCCTGGGAGGCGCGGCCGCAGCGTCCTCGGTAGCGGGCAACTCACGCCGCGCCCGCGGCGCTACGCCGATGTCGCCTTCCCCGCAGTTAGCGCTGTTTTAACCGGAGTCTCACATGTCCACTGCCACGCTCACTTCCGATTCCGATCTCGCCGTACCATCGCGGCTGTCCATTTGGGCGCCCGCCAGACTGGTACAGATGGTGGCCACGGGGCTACGCCGGCCGGTACGTTGGCCGTTCTCCGCGGGGCGAGGTCGGGCCCATTCGGTATGCATGCCGCCCGCCGCTGCGCCGCAATCCCTGGAGATTCCTCAAGCAGACAGCGCACCCACATCCGATGCGCCGGCGACAGGCGAGGCCGTCCACACGACGCCGGCCTCCACGGGTCACGCGCACATCGCCGGACACGCCAAGGCCGAGGCAATCCACCTGGAAGGTCTTGCATTACACAGCCAGTCCCTCGGCACGGCCTACGCCTGCCAGCCTGCGCTGAGCTTGCGTCAGAAAGTGGTCGATATCCTGCTGGTTGCCGTGTGGGGGGCGTTGATTCCAGGACTGATGTGGTTGGGTGCGGCAGCGGGGTTCTGACTCGACGCTTAGCTGAGTTAACTCGATCCCAGCAAAATCACGCCCGCCAAGATAGCGAGACAGCCTAGCAATCGGCCCACGCCAACTTTTTCGCGTAACAGGAACATCCCGGCCAGGGTCCCCAGCATCATGGACATTTCCCGCGCTGGTGCGACCAGGCTTAGCGGTGCGCCGTTGCGCAATGCGTAGAGCACAAGGATGTAGCCCAGCGGCGACAAAAGCCCGACCAACCACGCCAAACCCCAGTAGCCACGCATGGCTTCCCAGTTTTGCGCCCGGCGGCTTAGGATATGGGGGGCCATGATGACGCTGCGCGTGGCACAGGTGAACCAGTCAAACAGCACGGGCATCAGCAGCAGCACCTTGACGCCATAAGCGTCCACGACGGTATACGCCGCGATAAAGAGCCCGATCAGCACGCCCCAGCGCACGCCGACCCAGGCATGGGGCTGGCGAAATAGCGAGAGCCGGCCCTGCGTGGCGATCAGCAGCACCCCACCGACCACGCACAGCATGCCAATAATGCCGGTGGTAGTGGCCGGCTCGTGCAACAGGATGAATGCCCCCATGGTCGATAGCAGCGGCCCGGTGCCCCGAGCGATCGGATACACCACCGACAGATCCGCCACCTGGTAGCCACGCTGCAGGCATAGACTGTAGGCCAGGTGCAACAGTCCCGAGGCGAAGATGCACAGCACCACTGGCCAGGTCCAGTCCATCCCCTCGGTCATCAAGATCCATAGCACCCAGGGCGCGTAGAGCAATACGGAACACATGCCGTAAGCAAACACGAAAACCGGCCCCACCATGGCGGCGCGCTTTGCCAGCAGATTCCAGGTGGCGTGCGCCATGGCCGCCAAGACGACTAATAACAGGGATGCGTAAGACATGAATGCTGCGGCTGCTGCGTACGACAGTTTTGTGACAAGAAGCCGGACAGCGTACTGCGAAAACTCTGTCCGTGGGGAAAGCCACCCGCTAATATGCCTAAATGCTTGATTTGATGTAGAATGCTGGGTTTACCACAACCCTCATCCTCTGCTTGCGTCACGCTTATCGGGTACGGGCTCACGCCACGAATCCACGCTAATAAACCGCAAGGCATGATGATTTTGGAGTTCTTATGAACCTCATCGCTATCCTGGAACAGGAAGAAATCGCCCGCCTGACCGGCGACAAGACCATGCCCGAGTTCGCCCCTGGCGACACCGTGGTGGTCAGCGTCAACGTCGTTGAAGGCACCCGTAAGCGCGTTCAGGCTTACGAAGGCGTCGTGATCGCCAAGCGCAATCGCGGTCTGAATTCTTCCTTCATCGTGCGCAAGATCTCGTCGGGTGAAGCCGTCGAGCGTACGTTCCAACTGTACTCCCCGCAAATCGCTGGCATCGAAGTCAAGCGTCGCGGTGACGTCCGTCGCGCAAAGCTCTACTACCTGCGCAACCGTTCGGGCAAATCCGCTCGCATCAAAGAAAAGCTGGTCATCAAGAAAGCCAAAGCGGCTTGATTGGACCCGGTGTGATGCCTGCTTCGGCAGGCTTGCACCACGCTTTACGGCGATTCGGGTTAAAAAGGCACCTACCAAGGTGCCTTTTTTATTATTCAAAGCTGGTATGCCTGACCCTTCGTCCCGTCCTCGCCGCCCTCGCGTGGCCGTACCGTTTGATCCCGCCTCACAGCCCTGGCAACCCGCCGATATCGGGCTCACCGCCGTGCCCGAGCGCCTGTTGACGCCGGAGTCGCTGCGCGAGGTCTTGAGCCAGGACGGACCATGGCCCCAGGACCCGCTGGGTTCGACCGAGTATCGTCATCCCGGCCGAGAGGGGCCGCCTGTTATGGCGGCTGTGTTGGTTCCCCTGGTGGTGCGCCCGGAAGGGGTCAGCGTGATGTTGACGCAGCGCACTGCGCATTTGTACGACCATGCGGGCCAGATCAGCTTTCCGGGCGGGCGCGTGGAGACCTACGATGCCACGCCCATTGCGACGGCCTTGCGCGAGGCTCAGGAAGAGACGGGCCTTGCGGCCGAGTATGTGGATGTACTAGGTACGATGCCGGACTATCTGACTTCCACCGGCTTTGCCATCACGCCGGTGCTGTCCTTGGTGCGGCCGGGGTTCACATTGGCCCCGGATGTGTTCGAAGTCGCCGAAATTTTCGAAGTGCCCTTGGCGTTCCTTGCTAACCCGGCGAATCATCGCCTTTATCGCGGGCCGTTGCCAGATGGGCGCGAGCGGCGCTACTACGCCATGCCTTGGCAAAAGTATTTCATCTGGGGGGCGACGGCCGGTATGTTGCGCAACCTCTACCATGCCCTGCATCACGGCTTGGTGGCCGGGGAAGGGCATGCGCAAAGTGATGCTGCCTAAGATTATGTAGCAGGCCTCATCGGCCACCGCAGATGTAGGGCGATGAGGCTTCGCACACACGATGCTGCGCAATGGGCGCGGGCAGCGGTGTGCGATGTACGCCTACTAATCAATACCGCTGCTGCGCCGCCTCGCTCTCTTCGAGGATACGCTGATAAAGCGCATAGCGACCTGGATCGATTTCTCCCGCTTGTAACGCTTCAACCACCCCGCAGCCGGGCTCGCGCCGATGCGTGCAGTTATAGAAGCGGCAGCGCTCGATATGCTGCGTGAATTCGGGAAAGCCCCGGAGGATGTCGGTCCCGGAAAGATGTTGCAGGCCGAATGCCTGGAATCCCGGCGAATCGATCAGGTCCCCGCCCGGAGGCGGCAGATGATACAGGCGCGTGCTCGTGGTCGTGTGCCGGCCCATGTCCAGCGCGGACGAGTATTCCCGCGTCGGCGCATCGGCGTCCGGAACCAGCGCATTGAGCAGCGTTGATTTACCCATGCCGCTTTGACCCAGTAATAGCGTGGTCTTGCCGATCAACCGCTGCCCGAGTGCCGCGAGCACCGTTTCCCGATCCAACGCGCTGAGTTCAATGACCGGTACACCCAACGCTCGGACGGCGGCCAGTCGTGCGCGCGCGGCTTCCAAACCGTTCTGGATATCCACCTTGTTCAGAATGATGATCGGCTCGATGTCCGCGCTCCACGCGCCGGCCAACGCGCGTCCCACCAGATCGTCGGCAAAAGTCGGCTCGACGGCCACGACGATCAATAGTTGATCGACATTGGCCGCGAACTGCTTGGTCCGCATTTCGTCCGACCGGAACAATAGATTGGTGCGGGGCAAGATTGCATCAATGGCGCCCTCATCGCGGCCCTGCGGTGCGATGCGTACCCGATCGCCTACCGCGGCCCCGGCCTTTTTGCCGCGCGGGAAGCAGTGACGTTGCGAGCCGTCGGGGAATTCCACCACATAGTGGCGGCCGTGGGCCGAGATGATGCGGCCTTCCAGAAGTTGGGGAGCGCTCATGCGGTCTGAGTCAGGTGGCGGATACGCACGGCGGCGGGAGGATGGCTGTCATAAAAGGCGGAGTGCACAGGGTCCGGGGTGAGGGTAGCGGCGTTGTCGTCGTAGAGCTTGACCAGCGCCGCGACCAATTGCTGAGGCGAGCTCTGGCTGGCGGCGTAGCGATCCGCCTCGAATTCATCGCGACGAGAATACCAGCTTGCAACAGGCGTGAGCATAAAGGTGAACACGGGGATCACCAGGAAAAAGAGCAACAACGCCATCGCATCGTTGCGTCCGTCCAGACGCGGCACGACACCCAGGCCTTCGTAGAACCAAGGCTGCTGCGCGAGCCAGCCCAGCGCGGCGAAAAACACCAGCGCGGCGATAAAGCTCAACACGATACGTTTGACAATATGGCGTTTGGCGAAGTGGCCCAGCTCGTGCGCCAGGACGGCTTCAATCTCATCGGCGTTCAGACGAGCCAAAAGCGTGTCGAAAAACACGATACGCCGCGATTTGCCAAAGCCCGTGAAGTACGCATTGCCATGCGCCGAGCGGCGCGAGCCGTCCATGACGAACAGCCCATTCAAAGCAAATCCGCAACGTTGCGCCAGTTGACGGATACGGTCAGCCAGCGCTGCGTCCGTGAGCGGCGTGAACTTGTTGAACAGCGGGGCGATGAAGGTGGGATAGATAAAGAGCAGCAGCAAATTAAATGCCGTCCATAAGCCCCATGCCCACAGCCACCACAAGCTGCCAGCGCTGGCCATCAGCCACAATATGGCTGCCGCGAGAGGGGTGCCGAGGATCAACGCGACAACGAGTCCCTTGATCAGATCGGAGACAAATAGCCTCGGCGTCATGCGATTAAAGCCAAAGCGCGCCTCCAGCCGGAACTGGCGCCACAGCGTGAACGGAAGTCCGAGCACCCCCAGCAGCAGCGCCACACTACCCAACAGCAGTAGCTGCCGCAGCAGATCGTGCGAGGTGATTTGCGCGATCGCCATGTCGATGGCTTGCAAGCCGCCCATCAATGTCAGCGCCACCAGGATGGCGGCGTCATATACTCGTTCCACCATTCCCAGCCGTACGCGCGCGGCGGTGTAGTCCGCGGCGCGCTGGTGGCTGTGGAGTCCGATACGCGGCGAAAACTCCGGCGGTACTTGATCCCGATGGCGTGCGACATGGCGGATCTGGCGCGCGGCCAGCCATTGGCGCACGCACAGATCGGCGATGAGGAAAAAGGCAAACAGTAGGGTCAGAGTATTCAATGGCACGAGATAGGCGTCACGTATGAGAAAATGCAGTGTTTTATAGGCAAATTATATGGCTCTGAACGAGAATCGCCTGGTCTGGCTCGATATGGAAATGACCGGGCTCGACCCATCGAGGGAACGCATCATCGAAGTCGCGGTGGTGGTCACCGAGCCCGACCTGACGGTGGTGGCCGAAGGCCCCGTGCTGGTGGTGCATCAGCCCGACAGTCTGCTGGACGCGATGGATAACTGGAACAAGTCCACGCATGGCAAAAGCGGCCTCATCGAAAAGGTGAAAGCCTCGACGCTGACCGAGGCGCAGGCCGAGCAGATGCTGCTTGAGTTCCTGTCTCAACATGTGCCGGCCGGCAAGTCGCCCCTATGCGGCAACACCATCAGCCAGGATCGCCGCTTTATGGTGGCCTACATGCCCGAGTTGGAGCGGTTCTTCCATTACCGTAATCTCGATGTCAGTACGCTCAAGGAACTGGCGCGTCGCTGGGCGCCTGCGGTCTACAAGGGCTTTGAGAAAAAGAGCAAGCATGAAGCGCTGGCCGATATTTACGAATCTATCGAGGAGCTCAAGTATTACCGCGAGCATATGATGAAGATCTAGGCTCGTGGGACGGTTTTCCTCCGAACCTTCCGAACACGTCTTCTGATAGCGCCGTATAACGCTCGTTATCGCGGCCGGCTATCTGTTCCAGATGGCGTTCAGAGGCATCGAACAACTTCCAATAGAGCTGGCCGCATAAGGCCCTTGCGGCATGTCCCGGCCATTGCGGGGGCAGCATGGGCACGGGCAGCATCGGGTCATGCAGAACGATTCGCCGCCAGGTGTGCAGCAGCAGCATGCGCGCGACAAAAGCGTCTGCAGGATCAAGGTCGCCCTCGATCAGTGCCGCTAGCGGCGCGAACCGCAGGATGAACTGTTCGTACTGCGCGGCCACATCGTCCAGATTCCAGCTCTGTGGCGCAAGGCTCGCGATGGGCAAACCGCCCGCGCCGGCCAGATCCCGCGCACAAAGCACGAGTGCCTTGTCCGGGATGCCCAGCTTTTCCAAAACCTCATGCGCCGTGTGCGCGTCCGCTTGCGGGTGCGCGAACAGGCCCGGGGCGATCATCGCGAAGCCTTCCCAGGCGAGCTCGCGGCGCAGCTCCGTGCGTTCCGACAAACCCTGATTACCCAGGCGCGGCAAGGCGACCAGCGTCCAGTCACCATTCCAGGTCTGCGCCGGGCCGACATAGATCCGTTGCGACGCATGCGCGGTGCGCCGCAGCCCCTGATCAGATAGCTGATACAGGCTGCGCCGCCCGTGGCGCTCGGCCTGTAGCCAGCCTTGCGCCACCAGCCGAAACACGCTGGTGCGCAGCAGCCGTTCATTGATTCCTAACGGCTCGAGCAACTCAATAATCGCGCCCAGCCAGATTGCCCCACCGTGGCAGGCCAGCGCGTCCCCCAGAAAACTCACGCACAGCGACTTGGCCCGCGGTGGGTCTTCCTCTAACTGGCGGTCAAGAAACAGGCGCAGGGCGGACGGTGAATAGGCCATCGGCAGTCTAGGGTGGTGGGATGTGCGACATGATACACATTTTGAACGTGATACTAAAATATCTTTGACAATCGTTTTTTTGTATTAAATAATCGTCCCAGCAGAGTCAGAACATCGACCGCCGCAATCGCCCCAACGGGGCGCATGTGATACAGGAGACCAACATGTATGCACAGCTCGTGGACACGGGTGTCAAGCAGGTGCGCAGCGCCGACCA
Organism: Bordetella sp. 15P40C-2; assembly: GCF_009763235.1. NCBI lineage: Bacteria > Pseudomonadati > Pseudomonadota > Betaproteobacteria > Burkholderiales > Alcaligenaceae > Bordetella > Bordetella sp. 15P40C-2. Next base: position 316,575 of record NZ_WSJA01000025.1, on the reverse strand, counting down.
GTTCAGCGGTCCGGAGCAGGAATTCCAACGTCGCGTCGACGAAGGCGTGCGGATCGAGCCGCAGGACTGGATGCCCGAGGCATATCGCAAGACACTGATCCGTCAAATTTCCCAGCACGCGCATTCGGAAATCGTCGGCATGCTGCCCGAGGGCAACTGGATCACGCGCGCGCCGTCGCTCAAACGCAAGGCGATCCTGCTCGCAAAAGTGCAGGACGAGGCGGGGCACGGGCTGTATCTCTATAGCGCGGCCGAAACGTTGGGTGTGTCACGCGACGACCTGGTGGATGATCTGCTGGCCGGGCGTGCCAAGTATTCGAGCATCTTTAACTATCCCACGCTGACCTGGGCCGACATCGGCATGATCGGATGGCTGGTCGATGGCTCGGCCATCATTAACCAGATTCCACTGTGTCGCTGCTCGTATGGTCCATATGCGCGCGCCATGGTGCGCGTGTGCAAAGAGGAGTCCTTTCATCAGCGTCAAGGCTACGACCTGCTCATTCAAATGTGCCGGCATGGCACGGACGAGCAGAAAGCCATGTGTCAGGACGCGCTGAATCGCTGGTGGTGGCCGGCGTTGATGATGTTTGGCCCGCCCGATACCGATTCCCCCAACAGCGCGCAATCGATGGCGTGGAAGATCAAGCTCTTTTCCAACGATGAGCTGCGCCAAAAGATGGTGGATCAGACCGTGCCGCAGGCCGAGTATCTGGGCCTGACCATCCCCGATCCCGATTTGAAATGGAACGAAGCGCGCGGGCATTATGACTTCGGCGAGATCGACTGGTCGGAGTTTTATGCCGTTCTGAAGGGGCACGGCCCGTGCAATCAGGAACGTTTGCAGGCGCGTCAGCGCGCGCATGAGGAAGGCGCCTGGGTCCGCGAGGGACTCATGGCTTACGCCGATAAGCGAGCACAGCGTCAGGCGGCGTGACCGCATCGATTCATCACGAGGGATTCGCATCATGAGTAAGGAATGGCCGCTGTGGGAAGTATTCATCCGCAGCCAGCATGGTCTCGCGCACAAACACGTCGGCAGCCTGCACGCGCCGGATGCTGAAATGGCGATCAATAACGCGCGCGACGTCTACACGCGTCGTAACGAGGGATTAAGCATCTGGGTGGTGCGGGCCTCGGATATTGTGGCGAGTCAGCCCGGTGATAAAGAACCCTTGTTCGACCCGGCCAACAATAAGGTGTATCGCCACCCCACGTTCTTCCCAATGCCCGAAGAAATCAAGCACATGTAGGGAGAGCACGATGGATCGCGCTTTATTTGAAAGCCTGCTGCGCCTGGGGGACTCCACGCTGATTTTGTCGCAGCGTCTGTCGGAATGGTGTGGACACGCGCCCGCGTTGGAAGAGGATCTGGCGATCACTAATACGGCCTTGGATTTGTTGGGACAGGCACGGCTGTGGCTGACGCTGGCAGGAGAGGTCGAGGGCGCGGGGCGTGATGAAGATGCCTTGGCGTATTTGCGTCATGACCACGAATTCCGCAATGTACTGCTGGTAGAGCGTCCTAATGGACATTATGGCGATACGCTGGCCAGGCAGTTCTTGTTCGATGTCTGGCACTACTTTCTTTTGCAAGAGCTGACCCGGTCGAATGACGAGCGGATCGCAGCGATCGCGGCCAAGTCGGTGAAAGAGGTGACCTATCACGTCAGGCGCTCGTCCGATCTGGTGGTGCGCTTGGGCGATGGCACCGGTGTCAGCCACAACAAAATGCAGGAGGCGATTGACAGCGCTTGGCGTCATACCGGCGAGCTGTTCATCGACGACGAGATCGATCGCGAAATGGCGCAGCGCGGTGCGGGTTGTTCGCTCGCGGCGCTGCAAGCGCCGTGGTATGACCATGTGCGTGAAGTACTGGATGAAGCCACGCTGGTTATGCCAAGTCAAGACGAGGGCATGCACGCGGCGCATCGCGGTGGACGCCAGGGACGGCATACCGAAGCGCTCAGCTATGTGTTGGCGGAAATGCAATCCTTACCGCGCGCATATCCTGGGGCAGTATGGTGAACGCTATGGTGCTGCCCGACGTCCGAGAGGTGATGACCTGGCTCGAAGAGGTTCCAGATCCCGAGATCCCCGTTCTGTCGGTCGTGGATCTGGGCGTCGTGCGCGAAATTGCATGGGAAGACGACGTCTGTGTGGTGACTATCACGCCGACTTATTCGGGTTGCCCGGCCATGCGAGAGATTGCCGAGGATATCCGGCGTGTGTTGCTGGCGCATGGCGTGAGCACGGTGCGTATCGATACGCGTTTGGCACCGGCTTGGACCACCGATTGGATGTCTGATCGGGGCAGGGCGGCTTTACGGGGATACGGCATCGCCGCGCCAGTCGAACGCGCGATCGATATATCCGGCATTACTCGGCGCCGCGCCGCCCCACAGGTGAGCTGCCCGCATTGCGGATCGCGCAACACTTATGAAGTGAGTTTTTCCGGTTCGACGGCATGCAAGGCGCACTACCGCTGCAACGCGTGCCGCGAGCCATTCGATTATTTCAAAGCCCACTGAGCCCAAGCTGTCGCCTCATGAGCCAGAATCTATTTCATCCGTTAAAGGTGGCATCCATCGCACGCAACACGCGTGATGCCGTAGTCGTCACCTTTGATCTGCCCGTGGAACTACGTGAGGAATTCGCCTTTCGCCCGGGGCAGTATTTAACCCTGCGTACAGAGCTGGATGGTACGGAGTTGCGTCGCTCGTATTCGATATGCTGCGCTCCGGACGAAGGCGTTTTGCGTGTGGCAATCAAGAAGGTCGACGAGGGCGTGTTTTCCTCATGGGCCAACCACGAGTTGCAACCCGGGCAGGTGCTGGAGGTGATGCCGCCCGCGGGCAACTTCACGGTGGAATTTTCGCCAGAACATCAACGTCATTATGTGGCGTTTGCGGTGGGTAGCGGTATTACGCCTGTCCTGTCGCTGGTGAAGACCGCGCTGGCGACCGAGCCGCAGAGCCGGTTCACTTTGTTCTATGGCAATCGCGCCTCGTCCTCGGTCCTGTTTCGAGAGGAGATTGAGGACATCAAGAACACCTATATGGAGCGACTCTCGCTGGTCTACATCATGAGCCGCGAGACGCAAGATATCGAGTTGTTCAATGGCCGGCTCGATGGCGACAAGGTCGATCAGTTGTTATCGGTGTGGATGCCGCCAGATGCAATCGATTATGCCTTTGTATGTGGGCCGCATACGATGATCGATAGCGTGGTGCAGCGATTGCAGGCGCGAGGCGTGCCGAAATCGAATATCAAGTTTGAATTGTTCGGCGCGCCCGATGGCCCGCGCTCCCTGCGCACGGGGCGCGAGGAGCGGACAGCACCGGGAAAAGGCCAATGCGAGCTGACCGTCATTCAGGACGGCCACAGCCGCAGTATTGTCATCGAGAAGAACCGCGATAGTGTCCTCGATGCGGCGATGAAGCAAGGCCTGGAGTTACCTTATTCCTGCAAGGGGGGCGTCTGCTCTACCTGCCGTTGCAAAGTCATTGAAGGCGAAGTCGATATGGACGCGAATTTCGCGCTGGAGGACTACGAGGTGGCGCGCGGCTTTGTATTGAGCTGCCAAAGCTTTCCCGTCAGCGATCGTCTCGTCATCGACTTTGATCAAGAAACCTAGAACGATATTTAACGGAGACCCACTGTGTCATCAGATTTTTTTCAACGTCACGAGCCCCTGCTAGAGCGCGCAGTTGAAGCGGCCGCGTCGCGCGGCTACTGGAGCGCTTTCGCGGAGTCGCCGAGCCCGCGCCATTATGGCGAAACCGCCAACGAGCAAGGCCAGGCGGCGTTCGAGGCGTTACGCGGCAACGAATTCCCCTTGGCATTGAATGGTGCAGATGGGCAGGTGGGCGACGAGCAATCGCCATTTGGTTTTGCGCTGAATATTACGTACCCGCGCGTGCCGGCGACGACCTTGGTGAAACAGGCCAATCAAGCCTTGGCGCAATGGCGTCGCGCCGGGCCGCGCGCATGGGTGGGGGTGTCGCTGGAAATCCTGGCGCGGCTGAATCAACGTAGTTTCGAAATTGCCTATGCCGTTCAACATTCGACCGGGCAGGGTTTCATGATGGCGTTCCAGGCGGGTGGTCCGCATGCGCAGGATCGCGGCTTGGAAGCGGTTGCCTATGCCTGGCAGGAGATGTCACGCATTCCCGGCGTGGCATTGTGGGAAAAGCCGCAGGGCAAGCACGATCCTATCAAGATGGAAAAACATTTCACCATCGTGCCTCGTGGAGTCGCACTGGTGATAGGGTGTTCGACATTTCCAACGTGGAATGGGTATCCCGGGCTATTCGCCAGCCTCGCCACCGGCAATACGGTCATCGTCAAACCGCATCCGGGGGCGATCCTGCCGCTGGCGATGACGGTGCGCATCGCGCGCGAGGTGCTGGCCGAGGCGGGCTTTGACCCGGACGTTGTGCAACTGGCCGCGCATACGGCCGACGAGGATACGGCGAAGACTTTAGCGCTGGACCCTAGCGTCAAGATCATCGACTTCACCGGCAGCAGCGCCAATGGCAACTGGCTTGAACAGCAGGCGCGTCAGGCTCAGGTGTATACCGAAAAGGCGGGCGTAAACCAGGTCATCATCGACTCGGTTCAGGACCTGAAGTCGGCGGTAAGGAATCTCGCTTTCTCGCTGGCCCTGTACTCGGGGCAGATGTGCACGGCACCGCAAAACATCTATATCCCGCGCGCGGGTATCCAGACAGCCGAGGGTCTGGTGAGTTTCGACGAGGTCGCGCGGGCGCTTGCCACGGCGGTGGAGAAGCTCTGCAGCGATCCCGAGAAAGCGGTGGAGATTACCGGAGCCATTCAAAACCCTGGTATCGCGGAGCGTATTGATGCGGCGCGTGCATTGGGCTTGCCAGTGTTGACGGACAGTCGCGAGCTGACTCATCCGCGATTTGCTCAGGCGCGGATCCGCACGCCGCTATTGCTGCAGGCCGAGGCGGGCGATGCCAATATCGAGCGAGAGTGGTTCGGCCCAATCGCGTTTGTCGTGGCCACGGATTCCACGGAACACAGCATTGAACTTGCGCGCGAGAGCGTGCTACGTCATGGCGCATTGTCGATGTCTGCCTACACGACGGATGAGTCGGTGGCCGCGCGGATTCAAGAGGCCGCCGAAGTGTCGGGGGTGGCGCTATCGTTGAATTTGACCGGGGCGGTCTTTGTCAATCAGACGGCTGCGTTCAGCGATTTTCATGGCACGGGGGCCAATCCCGCAGCCAACGCGGCCCTGTCGGATTCGGCCTTTGTCGCCAATCGATTCCGCGTGGTGCAAACACGCCGTCATGTCTGAGGGTATCGCCATGACTTATCAGAACATCCTTTTTGACTTGTCTGACGGGATCGCGCGCCTGATCTTGAATCGGCCAGACAAACTCAATAGCTTTACTGCGCAGATGCACGAGGAAGTTGCCGATGCCTTGACGCGTGTGGAACAAGATGGCGCGCGTGTTTTGGTGTTGACGGGAGCGGGACGTGGGTTTTGTGCTGGCCAGGATTTGAGCGAACGTCGAATGGGCCCGCAGGATGGCCCTCCGGATTTGGGCGCGACAATCGAGAAGTTTTACTCTCCCTTGGTGCGTCGGCTCCATGCCTTGCCATTGCCCGTCGTGGTCGGAGTCAACGGGGTAGCAGCGGGCGCCGGCGCGAATCTGGCGCTGGCCGGAGACATTGTTATCGCGAAAGAGTCGGCCAGCTTTATTCAATCGTTCAGCCGTCTGGGCTTATTACCTGATACGGGCGGTACGTTCGTGCTGCCGCGATTGGTAGGCCGGGCTCGCGCATTGGGGCTGTCGCTATTAGGTGAGAAGCTTTCTGCGCGTCAGGCTCAGGATTGGGGATTAATCTGGCAATGCGTGCCGGATGCGGATTTCGAGCAAAGGCTAGAGGCCTTGGCGAAGCATTTTGCCAGCGCGCCAACCAAAGGCCTGGCCAGCACCAAGGCGGCGATTCAAGCAAGTTTGCAGAATGACCTGGATACGCAACTGGATCTCGAACGCGATCTGATGCGCGAATTGGGTCGCAGCGACGATTATGCAGAAGGCGTTGCCGCATTCCTCGATAAACGCGAGCCGCGATTCAAGGGGCGGTGATGAACGACATGAATTTCACTTCCGCTCCGACCAATGCCGTCGTACCCGAAGAACCTCAAGCGCTTGCCGAGGCCGTTGGCGAGGCGATGTTCGCGGTGGATGCCGCGAGCCAAGGCTTGGGCATGCGTGTGGTCGAGATGGCGCCGGGTTATGCGCGCCTGACCATGCGCGTGCGGCCGGAAATGTTGAATGGGCATCAAACCTGTCACGGAGGTTTTATGTTTTCGCTGGCGGACAGTGCGTTCGCGTTCGCCTGTAATTCACGCAACGTGAGTACCGTGGCGTCGGGCTGCACTATCGATTTCGTGGCGCCGGCATTCCCGGGCGATGAGTTGACAGCGGTCGCGCAGGAGCGTTCCTTGTCCGGGCGTACGGGCGTTTACGACGTCACGGTCACGAATCAAGATGGCAAAACACTCGCGTTTTTTCGCGGGCGTTCGTATCGCATCAAAGGTCAGATAGTCGGCACACCGACAGTTTAGGAGACAAACATCATGTCCATCGCCGTGAGCAAGCCCGGTCTGGATCCCATAGAACACGCCAGCCGCGATGAGATCGAATCCATCCAGTTGCAGCGGCTGCGCTGGACGCTGGCGCATGCCTATGAGAATGTGCCGCACTATAAAAAGGCGTTCGATGCGGCAGGGGTGCACCCGAGTGATCTGAAGCAGTTAGCGGACATCAAAAAATTTCCCTTCACCACGAAGAAAGATCTGCGTGATAACTACCCCTATGGGATGTTCGCGGTGCCGCGTGAGCAGGTGTCGCGGATTCATGCCTCCAGCGGCACAACAGGCAAACCCACTGTGGTGGGATACACCGCAAAGGACCTCGACAACTGGGCAGGCCTGGTGGCGCGTTCGATACGCGCGGCTGGCGGCAAGCCTGGTGACATCGTTCACGTGGCGTATGGCTATGGCCTGTTCACCGGGGGGCTGGGTGCGCATTACGGTGCGGAGAAATTGGGTTGTACCGTTATCCCGATGTCGGGCGGGCAAACGGAAAAGCAAGTCCAGCTGATCCAGGATTTCCGCCCCGATATCATCATGGTCACGCCTTCGTATTTCTGCAATATCCTTGAAGAGCAGCGCCGCCAGGGATTAGACCCCCGGGAAAGCTCGCTGCGTATCGGGATCTTTGGCGCGGAGCCATGGACCGGTCAGATGCGTCAGGACATCGAGGCTGCGGCCGCGATCGACGCGGTGGATATCTATGGTCTGTCTGAGGTGATGGGGCCTGGAGTGGCCAGCGAATGCGTTGAGAGCAAGGACGGCCCGGTGATCTGGGAGGATCATTTCTATGCCGAGATCATCAATCCTGATACGGGCGAACCCGTGGCCGACGGAGAAACAGGAGAGCTCGTGTTTACGTCGTTGACCAAGGAAGCGATGCCCATCATTCGCTACCGTACCCGCGATTTGACGCGCCTTCTGCCGCCCACCTCGCGTAGCATGCGGCGTATTGGCAAGATCACCGGTCGCAGTGATGACATGTTGATCGTGCGTGGTGTGAATCTGTTCCCAACACAGGTTGAAGAGCAGGTCCTCAAGATTGCGCAGCTTGCCCCGCATTACCAACTGGTGCTGACGCGTAGTGGTCATCTGGACGAACTAGAGATTCTGACCGAGGTACGCGACGAATATGCTCACCTGGCTGATGCTGAGCGTGAATCGCTAGGCAAACAGTTGCAGCACGCGGTGAAGTCTTATATCGGCGTAAGTGCGCGGGTGCGGGTGTCTGAGGTCGGGGCGGTCGAACGCACACTGACTGGCAAGGCTCGCCGGGTGATAGATAAGCGTGCGCGTAATACCTGATTGAAGACCGGGACGCACACAAGCCGAGGATTTCGAGTCGGCTTGTGTGCGTTCAACCATCGGTTGTCATGGAATGGGAAAGCCTTAAAGTAACCCTTGCATTTCCTTGGCGACCGCTACCGCCGTCTCTTTGGGTAACTGTACGCCATTCTTCACAGCGATGATTTCCGCCATCAGGCTCACAGCGATTTCCGCGGGAGTCTTGCTGCCGATGTACACACCGATCGGACCGCGCAGACGTGCCAGCGTGGCCTCGGTTTCGCCGAAATGCTCAATCATCCTCTGCCGACGCGCCGCGTTATTACGCCGCGATCCGATAGCGCCGATGTAAAACGCCGGGCTGCGCAATGCCTCTAACAACGCGAGATCATCCAGCTTAGGATCGTGCGTGAGGGCAATGATGCAACTGCGGGCGTCGGGGCGGAACGCGTTGACGGCATCGTCGGGCATTTCGCTGGTCATGTGCACCTGGGGCCCGCACCAGGTGGCCATATATTCGCGTCTAGGGTCGCACACCGTGATGGCAAATCCGTTGAACGTCGCGATGGTCGCGACATATTCCGTCAGAGATCCGGCACCGATGAGCAACATGCGGTAGCCCGGACCCAGTGTGTTCTGCATGATCTCATCAGTGATCATGAGTTCGTGCGCAGTATCGGCCGACTCCAGCTTCACACGCCCGTCAGCCAGACTGACCGTACGGCGCAGCAACTCGCCAGCATGCAGCCGCGTGACCACGGCGTCGAGCGATTCCAGCGACAGACGGCATTCAAGCAGCAATTCCAGCGTCCCGCCGCAGGGCAGGCCAAAGCGGTGCGCCTCGTCGGCGGTTACGCCGTAGGTGACGCGTCGTGTGGCCTCGTCGGGCAGCCCTGAGCCCCCGAATGCCGTTGTGTAGGTTTGGATGAGGTCGTCCTCGATACAGCCGCCCGAGACGCTGCCCACGGCGCGACCGTCTTCATTCAACGCCATCATCGCGCCCACCGGCCGGGGCGAAGAACCCCATGTCCGTATGACCGTGGCAAGCAAGACACGGTCGCCCGCGCGCAGCCAGTCGCGCGCGGTACGCAGCACCATGACATCGATGTTGTCCATGTCGAAAATATATCCGTACTGATGCGATTCGAGAGTGACGCCAAGCGGGTCTGAAGCACTTTAGCATGTTGCACGACCCGCGCACCGCACCGACGGCGCGATGCATGGAGCTAATCGTCGCCGAGCGCACGCAGACGAAGAGTGGGTGGGGCGGCAACCCCGTTACGCCTGTTCCTCCATCCCCAGCATCTGCGCCAGACTCAGCTCATCCTTATCGGTATCAAGCTTGATATGGCTCTCCAAGTCACGCAGATGATGGTCCATCTCGGCGATGGCAAGGTCGACTTTTCCTTGTTCCAGGTAATCGACAACACGCGCGTGTTCGTCATGCTCGCAGGTGGCGTTGCCCGGTGGCTGAAAGATCGCGACAACCAGCGAACAGCGCGAGATGAGTTCCATAAGATAACGCGATAGCAGGGGATTGCGAGACAGCTCGCCCAACTTCAGATGAAATCCGCTCGCCAACCGTGCCCATTCGGTCTGGGGCGCATGATGCATGGCGCGCTGTTCGTCGCGCAGCTGGCGGCGCAGCATCGCATAGTCGGCACGGGTCGCCCATTGCGCGACCAGCGGCAGGACGGCTGCTTCGAGTGCCCGTCGTGCTTCGAATAGTTTGCCCACTTCGTCAAGGGTCGGCATGGCGACGATGGCACCACGATTGGGACGCAATTCCACCACGTGGTCATGCGCGAGCCGCTGTAACGCTTTCTGCACAATGCTGCGGCCCACTCCGAAGAGTTCGCATAGCGCCGCCTCCGGCAGCTTGGTGCCGGGCCGCAGTCGTTGGCTCATCACGCCGCTGACCACGGATTGATAAATCCGTGTCTCCGCATCCTCGTGGGATTCCTCGGCACGGGTTTGCAAGGCAGGGCGGCTGCGCCGGGTCTCGCGCGGGGCGTCAGCCATGGCCGCACCCTAATGCGTTCAGTTTTTTACCCACGGCAACGGCGAGTCGTATCAGCGCGAGGTCGCTGCCGGCCGGACCCAACAGTGATACGCCTGCCGGCAAACCGTTCTGTGCAATAAACGGAATGTTGACCTGTGGCAAGCCCGCCAAGCCCGCGACGGAGGTGATCCGGAAGGTACTGGCGCGAATCGCATCGACGGTCGCCGCATCGGCACCGCGTTCGATCGCGGGGCTGGAGGCCGACGGGAGGATCGCGATGCGATTCGCACCCAGCAGATTGCGCACCTGCGCCTTCAGATTGGTTTCTAACGATCGGGCTTGTTCAACGGCATCGACGCTGATGTTGGCGGCGGCTTGCCAGCGCCCCTGAATCGCGTCTGCGAACGTCGGGCGGGCGGATGTGATCCAGTCTTTATGCGTTTGCCAGGCGTCGTAGGCCGAAACCGTGATATAGGTTTGTCGCCAAATCTCGAGTTCCGTGTCCGAGCTGGGCGCATAGCTGACCGGCAATGAAAACTGCGTGCTTAATGTGTCAATGACGCGATCGATCAGCGGCGCGAACAAGGGTTCGGCCTGCGCGCATGCGTCGGTCAGCATCACGGCGTCACGCCAGACGGGTTCATTCGAATCGTTCAGCAGCGTTTGACCGACGCGTTCGAAGACGTCCGCATCGGCGGCTAACCACGTCATCGTGTCGAATAAGGGCGATAAGGGCACCACGCCTTCGGTACTAAGCAAGCCATGCGTGGTGCGTAGACTCCACAGGCCACAATAGCTGCCGGGCACGCGTGTGGAGCCTCCGGTGTCCGTACCCAACGCGAAATCCACCAATCCGGCAGCCGCAGCCGCAGCCGAACCACTGGAAGATCCGCCCGTTACGCGATCCGGCGCCCGCGTGTTGAGCGGTGCGCCATAGTGCAGATTGTCGCCATGAATGCTGTAGGCGAGTTCATCCGTAATTGTTTTTCCGTGTAGCGTCGCGCCAGCGCCAAGCAGCTGGGCCACCAACGCGCTATGGGCGCTGGCCGGTGCATGGGTGTCGAGCCACGTGGGATTGCCCGCGCCGGTGCGATGGCCGGCCACGTCGAATAAGTCCTTGGCGGCAAAGGACAGTCCGCTTAATGGACCGTCGGAGGTGGGTTCAACAGTAAAGCGACCATGCGGCACCCAAGCGCCCACGGTGTCTTCAAAAGGCAGAGAGTTAGTTGTTGACGAGTTCATACGGCAGTCGCTTGATTCAATTGAGTGACATGATCGCAGATGGCGCCTGGCGTAGTGAACCAGATTTCATCACGATCACGATAGGCGGCAATATGGCTGAGCGCGCGGCGCAGGTATCGTAAGCGGTAAGGTTGGCCAACGAGATAGGGATGCAGCGCGATGCCCATGACCAAGGGCTGTTGGCGCGACTGTTCAAGCATCTCGTCGAAGTTGTCGATGATCAATTGCGCGAAGTCTTTGCCATCCATTTGTCGCGCGACGATCATGGGAATGTCGTTGACTTCCTGGGGATAGGGAATCGACCAGAGCTGGCCGCCGTCGCGCGTGCACAGTTGTGTGGGTTGATCATCATGGCACCAGTTCAAGGTATAGCGATAGCCCGATTCCGCCAACAGATCCGGCGTCAAATGCGATTCGGCGATCCAGGGCGAAAGCCAGCCCGTGGGCCGCACGCCGACGCTGCGCTCGAACCGATGGGCGCAACCCTGCAGCAACGCGCGCTCGGCGGCTTCGCTATAGGCGCCTTGGTGTTCGGCGTTGGTGTGTCCATGCGCGATGATCTCGTCGCCACGCGCCACGCAGGCTTCGATGAGTTCGGGACAGTGGTCCAGGATGGCAGTGTTGGCGATCACGCCGGTCGGCAAACCGAGATTGTCAAACAACTCCAGGCAGCGCCAAGCGCCCACACGGTTGCCATATTCGCGCCAGCTATAGTTCAGCACATCCGGCTCGCCAAAGCTCGCGCCGAGCTTTGCGCCCATGCCTGATCCAAACGCAAAGTGTTCGATATTAAAGCCGATATACACGGCCAGGCCATTGCCCTTGGGCCAAAGGTAATGCGGGCGTCGATGAATCGCGCTATAGCCAAACCGGGTATGGCATTGCAGTGGCGCAAAGAGCGCGTCGGCGTCATGCTGCAGATCGACGTGTTCGCTCATAGTGTTGCTAATCCTGCTTTGACCAACAGCCACTCTGCGGAATCATTCCACACGTCCATTTCCGTGATGAGGCCATCACGCACGACGTAGCGGTCGACATACCGGTTCCCTTCGAAAGGCGTGCCGTCCAGCCATTCGCCATACAGGGTGCCACGGTTATAGACGACCGCGTACGCCGGCGTCGCACCCATCACCACATCGGTGGATTCGAAGCGCTTTTTCACCCACGCATAACGTGATTTGTTGAATGCGGTGCACTCAGACGGATCACGCATCGCGCGTCCGCCGGTGAACCGGATGCGCAGCTCGGGGCTGACGTAGCGGCGCGCGCCCTCTGGGTCGGGTTTCATCAGCGTCGTCAAATAAGCGTCGACCAGGGCTCCCGGATCGGCGGGAAGGGCTTGCATGTCCTGTTGTGGTGCGTTTTGCATCATATGTCCCAGTGAGTGCGCCATGTTGGTGCATGAGTTAAGGCATTGTGGTCGTCGTACCGTGCCGCAATCCGTGCGTCCCCACGCACTTGGCTGCGAGGAAAGCACCAGATTGTCGGCAATCTTCACGGCTGAATTGACGACAAATCACTATGGAAGATCAAGCAAAGTGCATGCCAACGTCACAGCATTTTTAAAAATTTGGCATGGGTTTTGCTTGAGTGACCGTGCAGGCCCACCACATCACGGCCTTCTATCTCGATTACTTTTGGGAGTACCCCATGTCTCGTATTTCTCGCCGCTCCTTTGTTTGCACTGCTATTGCGTTGTTCTGCGCGGGCCTGGGGGCTGGCGCTCAAGCTGCCGAGCCGATCAAGATTGGTTTGATCACGGCGTTGTCCGGTCAGTCGGCGTTGGCCGGCGAAGCGATCACGCGTGGATTGACGGTTGCCATCGACGAGATCAATGCCGCGGGCGGTTTGCTGGATGGCCGCAAGCTGGAACTCGTGCGTCGCGATGACGAAGCGAACCCGGCCAAGGGCGTCGTGGCGGCACGTGAACTGATCTATAAGGAAAAGGTCGCCGCGATCTTTGGTGGCCTCGATACCCCTGTTTCGATGGCAATCGTCCCATTGGTCAATCAAGCCAAGGTGCCTTATATCGGTCCCTGGGCAGCGGGTACTGGCATAACGAAGAACGGCGCGAACCCGAATTACGTGTTCCGCGTCTCGGCCGTCGATGAGATCGTTGACGCAGGCATGGTGGACTACGCCCAAAAAACCTTCGGCACTTCGAAGTTTGGCCTCATCATGGTGAATAACCCGTGGGGTGAATCGAACGAGAAAGGCGTGGTGGCGGCGCTCGCAGCCAAAGGCATGAAGCCCGTGGGCAGCGAAAAATTCGAAGGCAACGATGTGGACGTGGTGCCGCAGTTGACGCGCCTGAAGGCGGCCGGCGCTGACACCTTGTTCCTCGTGGGCAACGTCGGCCCCTCGGCGCAGGTGGTGAAGTCGCTGGATCGCATGGGCTGGAAGGTGCCGGTGGTGTCGCACTGGGGCCCTGCCGGTGGTCGCTTTACCGAACTGGCCGGGCCCAACGCCAAGAACGTGCACTTCGTGCAAACGTATAGCTTCTTTGGCCCGCAATCGCCCGTGGGTGAAAAAGTCGTGGCTGCGCTCAAAGCCAAGTATCCCAATATCAAAGGCCCCGAGGACATCACGCCGGCCGTGGGCGTAGCCAATGCATATGACGCGATGATGCTTACCGCACTGGCGATTCAAAATGCAGGCTCGACCAAGGGCGAGGCCATCCGTGAAGGCTTCTACAAGATTGCCAACTACGACGGCCTGATCAAGCAGTACAAGCAGCCGTTCACCCCCGAGCAGCATGACGCCCTGACCTCGGACGACTACGTGTGGGCGCAATTCATCGACAACCGGATTCTGCCGGTTGGTCTATCGCAGTAAATCGGGCAGTCAAGCGGAGTATGTGATGCAGTCTATAGCGGCGCTCATTACGGGCCTGGGCCTGGGCAGTATGTATGGTTTGATGGCCCTGGGATTTCATGTGACCCATTCCGTGTCGGGCACGGTGAACTTTGCGCAGGGCAGTTCGATGATGCTTGGCGCGGTGCTGTGCTTTACCTTTGCACAGACGCTGGGATGGGGTATGGGTCCCGCCATTGTGTTGGCGCTGCTGTGCTGCGCGCTGTATGGGCTGCTCGTGGAGTTTCTCGCGGTGCGCCCGTTCGCATCGCGAGGGTCCAATGCCTGGCTGATGTCTACCGTGGCGTTAGGCATCGTGTTGGACAACATCGTGATGCACACCTTCGGTAAAGAGCCTCGCAGTCTGCCATCGCCGCTGGCGGTGTCGCCGATCGATATCGGCGGGCAGGGCCTGGGGGTCTATCCGTTGCAGCTGGTGATTCCCCTCATTGGTTTTGCGCTGGCGGGCGCACTGCATGTGGTTGCGCGCCGCACGCGATGGGGCACTGCCTTGCTCGCCGTGGTGCAAAACCGCGATGCGGCACGCTTGATGGGTATTCCCATCAAACGCGCGGTCGCGGCCGCGTTCGCGGTATCGACGGTGTTCGCCGGTGTGGCTGGCATTCTGATCGCGCCGCTCTTTAACGTTAATGCCGATATGGGCACGTTGTTTGGTCTGAAGGCCTTCGCGGTGGCCATTTTGGGTGGTATCTCCAGCGCCTGGGGCGTGATGATCGCGGGGCTGATCTTCGGCATTGCCGAAGCGCTGATCACTGTCACGTGGGGCTCGGGTTACACGCAAATCATCACGTTTGCCTTGGTTATTGTTGTGTTGGCAGTGCGCCCCAACGGTCTCTTCGGTCGGTCAGAGGTCAAGAAAGTATGAAGCACTCATCATTAGTCGCGGGCGCTGCGGCGGTTGCGCTGGTCCTGGCATTGGCGTTCACGCTCAATAGCTATTATGTATTCGTCCTGGCCAGTATCGTATTGATTGCGATCGTGGGTATAGGCTTGAACGTCCTCGTTGGACTGACTGGCCAGGTCTCTTTTGGTCACGTTGGATTTTACGCGATAGGGGCATACACCGTTGCGATCCTGACGACCAAGGCGGGTTGGAGTTTTTGGTCCGCCTGGGCAGCGGGGACCTTCTTTGCCGCCGTGCTGGGCACGCTGTTGGCGTTGCCTGCGTTACGCGTCAAAGGCCCCTATCTGGCCATGATCACGATCGCGTTCAGCTTTATCGTGCAGCACGCCATTGTGGAAATGTCCGGCCTGACAGGCGGGCAAAACGGCATCATGGGCATCATGCCGCCGCAATTGATTGAAAGCTGGAGTCCAGAACAAACCGTGACCGTGCTGGCCCTGGTCTCTGCGGTAGTGCTGATGCTGGCCTACGTGCGCCTTGCGCGAGGAACCTGGGGTGCGGCGATGCGCGCGGTCAACGATAGCGAGACCGCGGCGCAGTCGATCGGCTTGAATCCTCTGGTTGTGAAGGTCGTCGCGTTTACGGTCTCGGCAGCCGCGGCCGGCCTGGCTGGCGGCTTGTTCGCCCCCTTGTCTGGCTTCGTGACGGCCGAGACATTCAGCTTCATGCAGTCCATCCTGTTCGTGCTGGTCGTGATTTTGGGCGGTGCTGGTACTGTGCTGGGTCCGATCGTGGGCGCCTTGGTGGTGGGCTTGTTGCCCGAGCTGCTGGCATCGCTCGAAAGCTATCGTCTCTTGTTCTTCGGCGCGTTGCTGCTGGTCGTATTGTGGGTTGCCCCCGATGGCGTGGTAGGGTTGTGGCGGCAGATGTTCCGTAAGCACAAATCGGATCAGGCACCGGCTGCGATGCCCGCAACGGAGAACGTGGCCCTGTCCAAACGTGAACGCGCGACGCTCGCGGCCGAAGGCCTGGGCATCACCTTTGGCGGTGTGCGTGCGGTGAGCGATCTGTCCATGCATGTGCCGCCATCGAGCGTCACCAGCTTGATCGGTCCGAACGGCGCGGGCAAAACCACAGCGCTCAACATGCTGAGCGGGTTCTATCGTCCCTCTACGGGTGCGGTTCGCCTGGGCGACAAAACATTGTCGGCTTCTTCTGCGTTCCGTATCTCTCGCGCGGGTGTCGCTCGTACCTATCAAACCTCGCAGTTGTTCGGCACGCTCAGCGTCGAAGACAACATTGCACTCGCGATGTGCCGGGGCCGTTTGGGTGGGCTCTTCTCGTCCGCGCGCTATCACGCGCCATCGGTGCGCCAGCATGCCCGTGCGCTGCTCGCGTTTTGTGGATATGAAGGCTCACCGTATATCGCTGCGGCAGGTCTGGCGCATGTAGACCGCCGCTTGGTGGAAATCGCGCGCGCGTTGGCAACAGACCCCGATGTACTGTTGCTGGATGAACCCGCCGCGGGCTTGTCGCGAGAGGATAAAGATCGCCTTGCCGCATTGCTGCGTCGTATCGCAAGCATGGGAGTGGGCGTGGCGCTGGTCGAACATGACATGGCGCTGGTCATGGCGATTTCCGATCAGCTGGTGGTATTGGATGCCGGTAAGCGTCTGGCGGTGGGCACGCCGGCCGAGGTGCAGAATGATCCCGCGGTGAAACAAGCCTATTTGGGCGAATCGCTGGACGCTCCCGTGCGCGATGCCAAAGCGCCACGCGAGCCGGGCAAGGAACTGTTGGGCGTGGACAGTCTTGTGGCTGGCTATGGCGCCGAACCGGTGCTTCACGGCATCAGCCTGCATGTGCGGGCGGGCGAAATGGTGGCGCTGCTGGGCGCCAACGGCGCGGGTAAATCCACGTTAATGCGCACGCTCTCCGGGCTGCATCGCAGTCAGTCGGGCGCGATGCATATCGACGGCCATCAATTGGAAGGGCGGGGCGCGGAGGAGGTGGTGGGTCTCGGTCTCGTACTGGTGCCCGAAGGCCGTCAGGTATTTCCCGAGCTGTCGGTTCTGGACAATATCCGGCTGGGGGCATTCCTGGACCCGACCGATCGCGAAGCGCGTGTGGAAAGCATGTTGCAACGTTTCCCGCGTCTGCGTGAACGTCTGCATCAGCGTGCCGGTCTGCTGTCTGGTGGGGAACAGCAGATGCTGGCGGTGGCACGCGGTCTGATGAGTCGGCCACGCGTGCTGTTGCTGGACGAGCCTTCGCTGGGTCTTGCGCCCAAAGTGATCGCGGAATTGTTCGCGGCCTTGGATCGCTTGCGCGACGAGAACATGACCATCTTGTTGGTGGATCAGATGGCGGGTCTGGCCCTGGCCTTGGCGGATCGCGCTTATGTGCTCGAGGGCGGACACGTGGTCGCCGAAGGCACTGCCGCGCAGATCGCCGCCAACGATGATCTTGCACAAGCCTATCTTGGTGGGCATGCCTGACAGGTGGGCGCGTATCGGACGCGCGCTACGATCCGACGACGGCCGACTTTTGCCGCCGTCGGGTCTGCCCCCAGAGTGCGCAGCGTTCTATGATCACGGGATCATCTGACACATAAAGAGGTCGAACGTGGACGCCCGCGACATCATCAACACCTTGGGCATGCAGCGCCACCCTGAAGGGGGCTGGTTTGTCGAGACGTTTCGAGACACGCAGGGTAGTGGGCGCGCGCATTCGACCGCCATCTATTACCTGCTGGAAGCCGGAGACGCCTCACATTGGCACCGTGTGCACGACGCCGCCGAGGTCTGGCATTTCTACGCCGGCGATCCGCTGCTGCTTAGCGTCTCCGATGGCACCACATCCGAAGACATTACGCTCGGTATTGACCTCGCACGTGGTCAACGTCCGCAGGCCGTGGTGCCGGCCAATTACTGGCAGGCCGCACGTCCGTTGGGACGTTTTACCCTGGTGGGCTGCACCGTCGCGCCGGGGTTCGAATTTTCCAGCTTCGAGATGGCCGAACCTGGATGGCAGCCGACACGCGGCTAGGTAAGCCTCGCAAGCGTCACAGGCTGGCGGCTATGGACGCCTGCGCGGTTGTCGATTGCGCGTGCTCCTGAAGCAACTGCAGAAAGACATCACGCGCCGCCGAACTCGTATCAGTGCGCCAGATCAAATAGGTTTTCAGTACCGCGAACTCAGCTCCCATGGGCCAAGCTTTGACGGTGTGATGTCCTGGCATGCTCTCGAGCATGGAACGCGGGATGATGGCCACACCACCCCCTGCGCTGATACAGGCCAGCATGCTGTGATAGGACTCCATTTCGCGCACCTTGCCCGGCACCGCGCCGTCGCTGGCGAGCCATTTGATCAGATGATGGCGATAGGAACAGTTTTCGCGGAATCCATAAATGACCGCGCCCGCCACATCCTGCCCTCGTGTGACGGGGCCGTGCTGCGACGAAGTGATGATCAGCATTTCTTCGTCGAATACGGGCACGCCCGTCAACGAAGGATGATTGATAGGGCCATCGACCAATGCGGCGGCGAGTTGCCCGTCCAGGACGCCCTGAATCATGGACCCAGACGGCCCTGTCGTTAAATCCAGTTCGACCTGTGGGTAGCGCTGGTTAAAGGCCGCCAACAGCCAAGGAATACGAACGGCCGCCGTGCTTTCCAGTGACCCGAGGGAAAAACGGCCGGCCGGGACGTCTCCGGATAACGCGCGGCGCGCTTCCTCGACCAGTCCGAGAATGCGATTGGTGTAGCCCAGAAACATATGTCCCGCCGGCGATAAGCGCAAACGGTTGTTCTCGCGGATGAAGAGGGAGACGCCTAATTCCGCCTCCAGTTGTTTGACGCGGGTTGTCAAATTGGACGGCACGCGATGCAAGGCCTGGGCAGCCAACGCCACCGTCTTTTGCTGCGCGACGGCGCGAAACATTTCCAGCTGGGCGAAATCCATAACGCTCTCGATTCGTGAATGATTCGTTGAATATTATTCACTTTTCGGTAATTTCTCGCCAGGGTATGGTCACGCTTTACCCATCTCGTTCGAGGATAGGAGATCAGATCCATGAACAAACCCACCGCTGCCATCTCGGTCAACCCCGCCACCGGCGAACAGTTGGCGACTTACCCTTTCGAAACCGCCGCGCAGTTGGAACAAGCCCTCGCGCGTGCCGCCACGGGATTCGCCACATGGAAGCGCACGCCGCTCGCGCAACGTGCCGCGGCCATTACGCGGTTGGCTAAAGCCCTGCGCGACGATATCGATCGCCTGGCCGGCATGATCACCGCCGAGATGGGTAAACCCATCACGCAGGCGCGCGGCGAGATCGAGAAATGCGCGGGTATGTGCGATTGGTATGTGGCCAACGGCCCGGCCATGCTGGAAAACGAACCCACGGCGGTGGATAACCAGAAAGCGTGGGTCGAATACCACCCGCTGGGTCCTATCCTGGCCGTGATGCCGTGGAATTTCCCCATCTGGCAAGTCTTGCGCGGCGCGGTGCCGGCGCTGCTTGCCGGTAATACCTATGTGCTCAAGCATGCACCGAGCGTGATGGGCTGCGCCTACCTGTTGGGCGAAGCCTTTGAGCGCGCCGACTTGCCGGCCGGCGTGTTCGAAATCATCAACGTAGACAACGATCTGGTCTCCGCGGCAATCGTCGATGATCGCATCGCCGCCGTGACCTTGACCGGCAGCGTGCGCGCAGGCGCGGCGATCGGCGCGCAGGCCGGCGCGGCACTGAAAAAATGCGTGCTTGAGCTGGGCGGCTCGGATCCCTTTATCGTGCTGGCGGACGCCAATCTGGACGAGGCGGTGCAGGCCGCCGTGATTGGTCGATTCCAAAACTCGGGACAAGTCTGCGCGGCGGCCAAGCGCTTTATCGTCGAGGACGCGATCTACGATGCGTTCACCGAGCGTTTTGTCGCCAAGACCCGGGAACTGATCATGGGCGATCCGACGGATCCGAAGACCTACATCGGCCCCATGGCGCGTTTCGATCTGCGTGACGAACTCGATAAGCAAGTGCGCCGTACGATCGAAGAGGGCGCAACCTTGCTGATGGGCGGCGAAAAAGCCCCGGGCGCGGGCAACTACTACCAGCCCACGGTATTCGCCAACGTGACCTCGGACATGACATCATTTCGCGAAGAAATGTTCGGCCCGGTAGCGTCCATTATCCGCGCGCGCGATGCCGAGCACGCGGTGGAGCTGGCCAATGACAGCCAGTTCGGCTTGACCGCCACGGTGTACGCGGGCGATCCGCAGCGCGCCTTGGAAATCGGTGCTCAACTGGACGTGGGCGGCGTGTTCGCCAACGGCTATAGCGGCAGCGATGCGCGCGTGCCGTTCGGGGGCGTGAAGAAAAGCGGCTTTGGCCGCGAGCTCTCGCACTTTGGCGTACGCGAATTCTGCAGCGCGAAGACAGTATGGGTGGGGCGTAAATAGGCGTGATGGCGGTAGCGTGGCCGACGCGTCACGCTGCCGCATCGTGCTGCGGTATCAGACCGCTTTACCAAGCCGTGCAGGAACTGCGCTACGAGGCGAGTTACTTAGGGCTGCCAATAACTGAAGTCTATTGCTTCATATTGAAAATAGACATCGTTGTTGGTCATTCCTGATCCAGACATCTTTCTCGTAGTGCGTCCCGTGACTATCAATTCAAATACTTTTTCCCATCTCTGGCCCGCCGGCCATGCGACCGCATTACCCCTTGACGCGGTCACGCCCCTCGATGATTCCGAAGAATGGGATTACATGGAATCGTTGCGTCGGGCTATTGAAGAAGGTGACGAGGGCACGTTGAGCACGCTTTTGCAGCAGCGCCCCGATTTCGATCTCTCCGAACCTCTGAATGAAGGACATCCTGCGCTCTTTCAGGCGGCTATGAAGGGCAATGTGGCGGTTGTTGAGGTCCTGCTTCGCCATTGCGACGCTAGTCCCGCGGTGCTCGCCTCTCCCGGCAACGACTTTGACGTGATGAGCCCGCTGGCCATCGCCTATTTGCTTCAGCATCGTGAGGTGGTTGCGTTACTCTGCGAGGCGGGTGCGGAGGTCAACCACCCGGATGACCAGATAGGCGGGACCCTCCTGTGCCTGGCCGCTGCGCGCGACGATGTGGTGATGTTGAACGTTCTGCGCGCAGCCGGCGCTGATCTGGAATTGATGGGCGTTAACGGCAAGACACCCTTGCTTGCCGCGGTGTCCGGGGGCAATGTGCGGGCGGTCAAGGTGTTGCTCGAAATGGGCGCCAAGATCGATGGTCCCTATCCCGAGGGGCGTGCCCTGTTTACCGCGATTGAACGCGCGGACGCCCACATGGTTGAACTCGTGCTGGACCTGGGCACGCCCGTGAATGTTCGTAATCCGGAGACGGGGCTGACGCCATTGTTGACCGCCATCCGTGCCCAGAAGACAGACGTGGTGCATCTGCTGCTGCAGAGAGGGGCGGACGTCACGGCCAGGGACTATCGGGGCTATAGCGTCTTGCTGAGTGCGATGGAGGCCAAAGCGCCGGAATTGGTCACCTTGTTCGCCGCGCACCCCGACGTCGACATTGCACGGCGGTCGCATCACGCGCTAAGTAATGCAAGAGCGCCTGAAAGCGCCCCATATTTTCAAAGCGATACGCAATGTTTGGTGAATAATGCCGGCCGCGGCAGGTTTTTCTATTCCGAAACGGCCCTGATGGTTGCGGCCCGGTTGGGTAACTTGCCGGCGATCAAAGCGTTCCTCGACGTAAAGCGCACGCCCGACCCCGACCGCAATCGGAACCTGCTCCACGATCCCATGCGGCTGTTGGACGAGCAAAACGACCAGCGATCGACGGCGCTGATGCTGGCCGTGCAGCACGGGCATGTCGACATCGTGGCGGAGCTCAGCGCGCGCGGTGCGAATGCAAACCTGTGTTCAATCGACGGCAAGTTTCCTTTGCTGGTTGCGATCGAGCGCGGGGACGATGCGATGATCGAAGTACTGCTTGCCAGCGGCGTTGACGTCAATGCGTCATCGCGTCCTGATCGAACGACCGCGCTCATGAGGGCAGTGGAGCGGGGGAGAGTCGATCTCCTTTCCGTACTATGCAGCAAGGGTGCACAACTTGATGCCCGGGATGCCGACGCTGGTACGGCGCTGACACGGGCGGTTTACCTCGGAAATCTGGACGCCGTCAAAAAGCTGCTGGAGCTGGGCGCGCAGCCTGGCCCGGGGCCGCGCGCTCGTCAGGTACCCCTGATTCTCGCCGCCATGAAGGGCCGCGCTGATATTGTCGCCGCGTTGATCGAGGCGCGCGCGGATGTGAATGCACGAAGCCTGCGCCATACCGCATTGATGGTGGCCGCTGGCTACAACCATCACGAGGTCGTGCGAATCTTGATCGCCGCCGGAGCGGACATCATGGCCACGAACGGCAACTGGACCGCCAAGCAAATTGCAGCCAAGCGAGGCGCTTGGGCGGCTTATCGGTTATTGCTGGAGGCCGGAGACCTCACCGGCGCACGAAAGCGGCGGCTCTAAGTGCGGTAATTGCGTTGGTTACCGCGTGCCAAGGGCCGGGTGCGTCACGGTGCTCGTTTAAAGTCCACCCAGCAAGTCGTGAGAATTCAACAACTCATACACGATAGCGGGATTGCGATCCAGACCGCGTCGCACAGCGGCGGGGATGGTTTGCCGTGTCTTGCTGCATAGTCCCGGCATCGGTGCGACTTCGATCTGCAGGCCGCGCACGGTGCGCACTTCGTTCGCACCGGGGTGCACGGTTAACGTGATGCCCAAGAGCGCATGCAGGCGTTCCTGCATGCGCCGCAAATCGTCCAGGCTCGCCAGATTTTCCAGGCGCAAGAGCAGCTTCTTTTCTTCCTGGCGCGTCAAGCGCAGTATGCGTATATCCGCGCCCGGCGTCTCCAATAGCCGATCATGATCGCAGATGCAGGCCCCGGGCGGGCAGGGTTGGCGGATAGGAAACGGTGCGTTCATATCAGCTGCCACGGTAGCACAGAGCGATCCTCATCCTCAGGCATGCCGCCTATTTGGCATACACCAGATCGCGCAGCCCCAGCGACAGCCCGGGCCAGTAGGTGATCACCAGCAAGCAGGCGATTACGACCAGCACAAATGGGATCAGCGGTCTGATCAGGCGCTCAAGCGGGACTTTGCCTACCGCACATGCGGCGAACAGATTGACGCCGAAGGGAGGCGTGATCATCCCGAGCGCCAGGTTCACCACCATGATGACGCCGAAATGCACCGGCTCGATGCCGAACTGCATGGCGACCGGCAGCAATAGCGGGGCCAGCACCACCACAGAAGCTGATGTTTCGATAAACATGCCAATGACAAAAAGCGCCGCATTGACCCCGATCAGGAACGTCGTCTTGTCGTGGAACAGTTGCGCCAGCCACGCGCCCAGCGCGTCCGGCACGCCCGCGCGATTGAGCAAAAAGCTGAACACGCCCGCATTGGCGATGATGAACATGATCACCGAGGTCGAGATCACCGAGCGGTGTAGCGTGTCGGAGATCGTGCGCAGGCTGAGCCGCCCGTAGACGAACTTCCCGACCAGCACGGCGTACACCACGGCCACCACCGAGGCTTCCGTGGGCGTAAAGATGCCACCATAGATGCCACCCAGGATAATCACGGGCATCAGCAAGGCCAGCCACGCCCGTTTAAACGAGGGCCACAAGGGTAATCGGCCTTGACCATCGAGCTTGCCGAGGTTGTTGCGTTTGGCGTAGAGCCAGACATACAGCATCAGCGCGGCGCCAATTAAGATGCCCGGCACCACGCCCGCGATAAACAGTTCACCTGTCGACGTGTCGGTGGACACGGCAAATAGAATCATCGGAATCGAAGGTGGAATGATCACGCCGAGCTCGGCCGCGCTGGCTTGCAGCGACGCAGCGAAAGGTGCGGGATACCCATGTCGCACCATCGCGGGAATTAGGATCGCCCCCACGGCGAACGTGGTGGCGACACTCGACCCCGCGACGGCTGCGAAGATCATGCAGGTCAGCACGCAGGTGCAAGCCAGTCCGCCCTGGATGCCGCCCACCACGCTCTTGGCGAACTCCACCATGCGTTCCGAAATGCCGCCGGCTTCCATCAGGTTGCCGGCCAAAATAAAAAACGGCACTGCCACCAGCGGATATTTATCGAGCGCGGCATACAGTTGCTGCGCAATCACCAGCCACGGCAGGCCGGCGACATGCACGCCAGTCACACTGGCCAGACCGATGGCGACCGCAACGGGCACGGACAGCCCGAAGAAGATCAGCATCGTGAGAATCATTAATTGCGACATGACAGATAACCCGGATGCAAAGCGTGCCGTATAACGGAATCAACCCTGTGCGTCATTACGAACCGGCGCGGGTTCGTCGGCGCCGAGCAGCCAACGCATCAAGACCGCGATAGCGGCCAGCGTCGCGCCCACGGGGATGGCGAGATAGATCCAAGAAATCGGGATATCCAGACTCGGTACGTTCTGAAAGCGCACGCGATAAGTCATTTGCCCGCCAATCCAGGCGATAAACCCCAGAAAGCCTATGCAGGTCACTGCGATGACGTGCTGCAGCCACCGTTGCCATCGATGCTTCAGCAGGTTCTGTAGCAGTTCCACGCTGATCATCGCGCCATGGCGAAACGCCAGGGAAATGCCCAGCAATACGGTCCAGATCAGCAAGGCGCGCGTGAGCACCTCGCTCCAATCAGCGGGCGACTGCAGGATGAATCGGGCGATGACTTGATAGAACGCAGCGCCCGCCGAGGCGACCAGCAACAACTGCGCGATGACGGACACGACCTTAAAGAGGACGCGTTCGGTGATACGGAGCATACGCATGGGATTCCAGATGCGGATGGGGGCGGAATGAGAAACTGGTCAAGCCATGCGAACCACGTCATGCGCCTGGCTTGACCCACCTGCAACGATTACTTCGTATTCCGGATCGAGTCGATCAGACCCTTATCGTATTTTTTATAGTATTCCGCATAGACCTTCTCCACTGCAGCGGCGAAGGCGGGGCCATCGACATCGGTAGTGACCTCCATGCCTTCGGCGCGCAATTGATCCACGCCGGTTTTCTCGATGTTATCGACAAAATCGCGCATGGCTTGGGCGGATGCCTTGCCGGCTTGCTTGAACTGCGCTTTTTGCTCGTCCGAAAGACTGTCGTAGACATTCGGCGACATCAGCACCAGCGCGGGGCCATACACGTGCCCGGTCAGAGACAGGTGCTTCTGGATTTGCGACAGCTTGGCGGACGTAATCACCGACAGCGGGTTTTCCTGGCCGTCGATCGTGCCTTGCTGCAACGCGGTCGCGACCTCGGGCCATGCCATGGGCGTGGGCAGAATGCCGATCGCGCGGAATGCGGTGATATGGATCGGGTTCTCCGTGGTGCGGATCTTCAGGCCCTTGGCATCGGCCGGCGTTTTCACGGGACGGACGTTATTGGTCAGATGGCGAAAGCCCTGTTCGCCCCAGGCCAGCGCGACGATGCCCCGGTCGGGGAATTTCGCCAGCATGTCCTGGCCGATGTCGCTGTCGAGCACCTTGCGCGCGTGATCCAGATCACGCAGCAGGAACGGAATGTCGAATACGCCGGTCTCGGGTACGAAGTTCAGCGTGGCGCCGGTCGAGACGATGGCCAAGTCGATCGTGCCGATTTGCAGGCCCTCGATCACCTCGCGTTCGCCACCCAACGCGCTATTTGCAAACTGCTGCACTTTGTATTTGCCGCCCGTCGATTGCTCGATGGACTTGGCAAAGGCATCGGCGCCCGCGCCATAGTGCGAGTTGGTGGACAGCGCGTATGCCATCTTCAGCGTGTTCTGCGCGGCGGCGGGCAGCGCGGCGGTGACAGCGCAGGCAGCCATGATGGTTGCGGCGAGCCAAGTCTTGCGCATAGTGTCTTCTCCTTTATTTGAACGAATTCTGATGTCGTCGGTCGCATGTTACGCCCTGCGCGCATGATAGCGGGATTCAGCTGACAAACCACCGATAAA
The DNA here is from genome assembly GCF_009763235.1 of Bordetella sp. 15P40C-2. Taxonomy (NCBI): domain Bacteria; kingdom Pseudomonadati; phylum Pseudomonadota; class Betaproteobacteria; order Burkholderiales; family Alcaligenaceae; genus Bordetella; species Bordetella sp. 15P40C-2. The sequence goes on along the minus strand of NZ_WSJA01000025.1, from coordinate 290,678 downwards.
CCCGTGATTGGTTACCATTGAAGAATGATGGATTTCCCTGATTCCGACCTTGCTGGCCGTCCTGTGATCGAAAAAAATCGAACCCCTCGCCCTAGTCTGATGGCCACGCTGCGCCAGGGCGCGCGCATGATGTGGCGCGACGCGCGGGCCGGCGAGTTGCGGCTCTTGATATGGGCATTGGTCGTGGCGGTCGCGGCAGTGACCAGCGTGGGATTTTTAGCCGACAGGGTAGGGCAGGCACTGACTCGCGATGCCAGTCAGATGTTGGGGGCGGATCTGCTGCTCGAGGCAGATGCGCCGGTGGCGCAGGATCAGATCGATGCCGCGCGGCAGCGTGGGTTAGAGGTTTCGCGCACCTGGCAGTTTCCTTCCATGGCCAGTGCGGGCGATGCGGCGCAACTTGTATCGGTCAAGGCGGTCGAGGCGGGATATCCCTTGCGTGGCAGCCTGCGCGTGGCGGTTGACCCCGTTACAGCGGGTGAACTCACCAATGATATCCCGGCGGCGGGCACCGTATGGGTGGATGCGCAACTGCTGGCATTGTTGAATATCGGGGTTGGCGACTCGCTGGGGCTGGGGGACAGCCACTTTCGGGTGTCGCGGGTGATCACCTATGAGCCGGATCGTGGCATGCAGTTCGTCAACGTCGCGCCGCGCGTGCTGATGCGCGCCGACGAATTGGAGGCGACCGGTTTAGTCACGCTGGGTAGCCGCGTCGGCCACGCGCTGTTGGTCGCGGGTGATCCGAACGAGATGGCCGCCTACTCCTCCTGGTTGCAGGGCCACCTGCAAAAAGGGCAGAAGATCGCCACTGTGGAATCGGGTCGGCCCGAAGTGCAGCGCACGCTCGATCGCGCACAGCGCTTTTTGGCCCTGGTGGCGTTGCTGGCGGTCTTGATTTCGGCGGTGGCCGTTGCGCTGGCCGCTGGGCGTTTCATGGTGCGTCACCGCGATGGGATCGCGGTGATGCGCTGTCTGGGTGCCGAACAACGGCAAATCACCCTGATGCTCCTCGCTGAATTCGTGCTGGTTGGCTTGTGCGCGTCCGCTGCGGGTGGCCTGCTCGGTTATGCGGTGCACGAGGGCTTGGTATACGCACTCGGCAATTTGATCGACACCGAGTTACCTGCGCCGTCGCTCATGCCGGCGCTGCAAGGGCTGGTCACGGGCATATTGCTGCTGTTGGGATTCGCGCTGCCCTCGTTGGCGCAGTTGCGTCATGTGCCGCCCGCGCGCGTCTTGCGGCGCGAAGCCGATGGCGGGCGCTTGCGGGGAGTGCTGGGTTACGCGTTGGGCGCCGTGGGCTTCGCGCTCTTGATCTGGTGGTTCGCCGGGAATGCGCGGCTCGGCGGCGTGGTGGCGGCTGGCTTTCTTGGTGCGTTTGGCGCTTTCGCTCTGGTGGCGTGGCTATGCGTGCTTGCCCTGGCGCGCCTGCGGGGCTGGGCGGCAGGGATGCCCACGCTGCGGTTTGCGTTGGCCGGTGTGGTGCGTCGCAGGGCGGCCACCATCACGCAGGTCTGCGCGCTGGCCGTCGGACTCATGGCGTTGCTGCTGCTCGCGATGACCCGGACCGACTTGGTCGCGGGCTGGCAGCGTACCTTGCCGGCGGATGCGCCCAACCGGTTTCTGATCAATATTCAGCCAGACCAACGTGAGCCCGTGCAGAATCTCCTGGCCACGCATGGGATCGATCATCCGACGTTGTGGCCCATGGTGCGCGGCCGGCTGGTCGCCGTCGATGGCCGCCAGGTCGGCCCCGACGACTACGACGAGCCGCGGGCCAAACGCTTGGTCAATCGCGAATTCAACTTGTCGTACGGCACACAGTTGCCGGCCGCCAACCGCGTGGTCGATGGCCGATGGCTGAACCCCAATGCGCCAGAAGTTTCCCTCGAGGCCGGACTGGCGAAATCGCTGGGCATCGGTGTCGGCAGCGTACTGACGTTCGATGTCGCCGGTCAGCCGATAGACGTCACGGTAGCGGGCACGCGCAGCGTGGACTGGGACTCGATGCAGGTCAATTTTTTCGCGGTGTTGTCACCGGTGGCCTTGCGGGATGCACCTCAGAACTGGATTACGTCCTTTCACCTGCCGGCCGACCGCGCCGATCTCCCCCGCGAACTCCTTAAGCAGTTTCCCAATCTGACCGTGTTCGATGTGGGCTCGATTCTGAGTCAACTGCAATCCGTGCTGGATCAGGTGATCACTGCCGTCCAGCTATTATTCGTCTTTACCCTGGCGGCCGGCGTGCTGGTGCTGTCGGCGGCGCTGACGGCTACGCGCGATGAACGCATCCGCGAGGCCGCCGTGCTGCGTGCCCTGGGCGCCACGCGCAGCCAGCTCGCCCGCGCGCAGCGCCTGGAGGTTTGGGCGGTGGGCGGGCTGGCCGGCTTGCTGGCGGCCGCCGGGGCGAGCGCGATTGCCTGGGCGCTGTCGACCTACGTATTCGATTTCCGTATCACGTTGAGCCTGTGGCCCTGGTTGGCGGGCATCGGCGTGGGCATACTGGCCGCCTGGGGCGGCGCGGCCATGGCGTTGCGCGGGGTGCTGCGCACGCCTCCTTTATTGACGTTGCGACAGGCCGGATGACGGCCGGCATGTTGGAAACAAAATCCGGTGCGAGCGTGTCGCACCGGCTAGCGAGATTGTGATGACCTCTACCCGGGTGCAACCCACGACCGAATCTTTGGACAACTCGGTCACCTTGTTTGAAACCCTAGGCGGCGAGCCTGCGATTCGCGCGCTCGTGGACCGGTTTTATGACCTGATGGAAATGGAATCGGACTTCGCCATTTTGCGCGCCGCGCATGGGCCGAGCCTCGATTCGGCGCGCGACAAGCTGTTTCTGTTTCTGTGCGGGTATTTTGGCGGGCCGAATTACTACATCGAGCGTTATGGCCATCCTCGGTTGCGCGCGCGCCATCTGCCGTTTTCGATTGGCATCGTAGAGCGCGATCAGTGGCTCGCTTGCATGGGCCGCGCCATGCAGGACGAAGGCTTCCCACCGGAACTCGTGGACCGCCTGCTGGAGGCGTTTTTCGGCACGGCTGACTGGATGCGCAATCGTGACGGCTAAACGCGATATCGACGCGGATACGCAGTCGCTTTCCTGGTCAGGGCCGCCCGCGGGGGCCATGCTGTGCAGCGCGCGCGTCGGCTCAGCGAGCCCGGATCTGCTGGATCCCGCCCACTACGGCGATCATGCGCGTCCTGTCGACGCGGGCGGGCGCCAAGCCGCGTGGTTTGTCGAAAAAGACGGCTGGCACGGCGTGCTGCGCGGTTACCGGCGCGGCGGCCTGGTCGCACGCTTGAGCCGCGAGGCCTATATTTGGCAGGGCGAATCGCGCACGCGCAGCTTTCGCGAATATCGCCTGCTGGCTTGGATGCGAGAGCAGGGCCTGAATGTCCCCGCGCCGCTAGCGGCCGCCTATTGGCGCCACGGATTGACCTACCGCGCAGCGATCCTCGTGGAACGAATCCCCGATGTCCGTCCACTGGCCCATTTGCTGGACGAACCCGTATGGGAGGCCGCCGCCCGCGCCATCGCTGCCATGCATCGCGCGGGCGTCTGGCATGCGGATCTGAACGCCTTTAACATTTTGCTCGATGCTCAGGGCTTGGCCTGGCTGATCGACTTCGACCGAGGCACTCAAGGCGGCGTGTCCGAAAGCCAGCGCCGCGCCAATCTGTTGCGTTTGCGCCGTTCCCTGGAGAAAGTCGGCGGCGAGCGCGGTCTGGAATGTTGGGAGCGTCTGGAACGTTCCTATCAGGCGCTATATTGACGCTACCGCTGTCATAAACAGGAAAATCGGCCCTGCCGCGGGCCGGACCTCGCCAAAAAGGCATTATCATTTTGCCCTTTGGCAAATTTCGCATTCGTCGAATGCGGCAAGGGGCTCGCAATGAAAAAATACGCGGGAATGCAGTGGGCGCTCGGGGCGACGCTGGCTGTTGCTGCGATCTCGAGTGCCTGGGCGAAAGACCAGGTCGTGAATGTTTATAACTGGGCGGAATACACGGCCCCCGACACCATTCCCGGCTTTGAGCGCGAGACGGGCATCAAGGCGCGTTACGACGTCTACGACAGTAACGACACCTTGCAGGCCAAGCTGCTGACCGGTAAATCCGGCTACGACGTGGTGGTTCCTTCCACCCATTATGCGTCGCGGCAGATCCAGGGCGGCCTGTATCAGAAACTCGACAAATCCAAGATTCCCAATTGGTCGAATCTGGATCCGGACATCATGGCGCTGGTCGCCTCGATCGATCCGGGCAACGAGTATGTCATTCCCTGGGGTTACGGCACCAATGGCCTGGGTTACAACGTCACCAAGGTCAAGCAGATCTTTGGCGACGATGTCGATCTGGCCAACTGGGACATGCTGTTCAAGCCCGAAAACGCCGCGAAACTGAAAGAATGCGGCATCTCCATGCTCGACGAGGCCGCGCAGGTGTTTCCGGCTGTCCTCAAATACATGGGCAAGGACCCCAACAGCGAAAATCCCGACGACTACAAAGAGGCCCTGGCGCTGCTCAAGCAGATCCGCCCCTACATCCGTCAGTTCAGCTCGTCCGGTTATATCGATGAGCTGGCTGTGGGCGACCTGTGCATGGTCTATGGCTTTTCGGGCGACGTGATGATTTCGCGCAAGCGCGCGCAGGACGCTAAAAAGTCCTACGAGATCAATTACTTCATCCCGAAGGGCGGTGCGCCCGCTTGGTTCGATGTGATGGCGATCCCCAAAGACGCCAAGAATGTCGACGAGGCGCACGCCTTTATCAACTACATCGAGAAACCCGAAGTTCACGCGGCGATCACCAACACCATGTTCTATCCCAATGCCAACAAGGCGGCGCGCGAGTTCGTGGTCAAGGACGTAGCGGATAATCCGATGATTTATCCGCCGGCCGATGTCGCCAAATCGCTGTACGTGATCAAGGCGCAACCGATGAATATTCAACGCCTGCAGACTCGCATGTGGGCGGAACTCAAGTCCGGACGATAGGCATCATGAGCGAAAGCCGGTATACGGCGCAGCATACGGTCGACCCTGATGAGTTCATCAAGGTCACCGATCTGGTGAAGATTTTTGGCGACGTGGTCGCGGTGCGTTCGGTCAATCTGAGCGTCAGGCGCAATGAGATTTTCGCGCTCTTGGGTAGCTCCGGTTGCGGCAAATCGACCTTGTTACGCATGCTGGCCGGGTTTGAGGAAGCCACCTCGGGCCAGATCATGCTCGATGGCGAGGACATCACCCGCGTGCCGCCGTATCGCCGGCCCGTGAACATGATGTTCCAGTCGTATGCGCTTTTCCCGCATATGACGGTCGAAGCCAACGTCGCGTTTGGCTTGAAGCAGGAGGGCGTCGATCGCGCGGAAATCCACGACCGCGTGTTCGAGGCGCTGGACCTCGTGCAAATGGCCGGATACTCGCGCCGCAAGCCCCATCAGTTGTCGGGCGGCCAACAGCAGCGCGTCGCGCTGGCGCGTAGCCTGGTCAAACGCCCCAAGCTCTTGCTGCTGGACGAGCCCATGTCAGCGCTGGACAAGCAGATCCGTCAAAAGACGCAGATCGAGCTCGTCAAAATCCTGGAACAAGTCGGCGTGACCTGCATCATGGTGACGCACGACCAGGAAGAAGCCATGACCATGGCGCATCGCCTCGCCGTCATGACAGAAGGCCAGATCGTGCAATGCGGCACGCCGCAAGACGTGTACGCGTTCCCGAACTCGCGCTTCGTGGCGGGCTTTATCGGATCGACCAATCTGCTGTCGGGCACCATCGTCGTGGATGAGCCCGACCATGTGGCGATCGAATGCCCCGAGCTTTCGCGTACGCTCTACGTCAGCCATGGCGTGAGCGAGCCGCTAGGCATGGAGGTTCATGTCTCCATCCGCCCAGAACGCATGGTCGTCACCCGCGCGCAACCCGAGGGCGACTATAACTGGGCGCATGGCATGGTCAGCCATATGGCCTGGATGGGTAGCTATGCCCTCTATCAAATCCGCCTGGACTCCGGCAAGGTCGTCGAAGCCAGCGTGCCTAGCTTGCAGCTCACGCAGTTCGATGCCCCCGGTATCGACGAAGAGGTCTACGTGAGCTGGGATGCGGACAGCGCGACGGTGCTGGCATCATGAAACGGCTGGACCCGCGTAATCTGATGCCATCAGGTCGCACGCTGGCCATCGTGCCGCCATTTATCTGGCTGGCGCTGTGCCTGCTGATTCCGTTTCTGCTGGTACTGAAGATCAGTTTCGCCGAACTGGAATTCGGCATTCCGCCTTACACGGCGCTGGCGGAATTCGAAGATGAGGCTGTGCGATTCAGTTTGCACCTTGCCGGCTACATCCGACTGTTTACCGACAGTCTGTACCTGCAAACGTATTTGAGTTCGCTGAAAATGGCGGCGGTCACCACCGTGTGCTGCGTGGTGATCGGCTATCCAATTGCCTACTACATCGCGCGATCGTCGCCATCGATACGCAATCTGCTGCTGTTAGGCGTGATACTGCCGTTCTGGACTTCATTGCTATTGCGCGTCTATGCGTGGGTCGGCATCCTGCGCAATGATGGCCTGCTCAATAAGTTCTTGATGAGCCTGGGCATTATCTCCAGCCCGCTGGAGATTTATCGCACGGATCTGGCGGTATATATCGGGCTGATCTACGCCTATCTGCCATTTTTTATTCTGCCGTTGTACGCCAATCTGGTGAAGATGGATCTGCGTCTGCTCGAAGCCGCCTACGACCTCGGCGCGCGGCCGTGGCAGGCCTTCTGGCGCATCACCGTGCCGTTGTCGCGTCCGGGTGTCATCGCGGGGGCAATGCTGGTGTTCATTCCTTCCGTTGGCGAATACGTGATCCCCGAGATGTTGGGCGGTGCGAATACGCTGATGATGGGCCGCGTGATGTGGAACGAGTTCTTCAATAACGCCGACTGGCCGATGGCTTCGGCCGTTACCTGCATCATGGTGCTGCTGTTATTGGTGCCGCTCGCCCTGTTCCAGTACAACCAGGTGCGCCAGCAAGAACTGAGCACGCGGGGGCGAGCATGAAAGGGCCCAATAAATCCCTGCGTGCCGTGGTGCTAGGCCTGGGCTACTTCTTTCTGTATGCGCCCATCCTCAGCCTGATGGTGTTTTCGTTCAACGATTCACCGCTGGTGACCTCGTGGAGCGGATTCTCGCTGCGTTGGTATAGCGCGTTATTTCAGGATAGCGCGCTGCTGAGCGCCGCCTGGCTGTCCTTCAAGATCGCCGTCTTCACAGCGACTGCCGCGGTCGTCATCGGCACTTGGGCGGGCTACGTGCTGGGACGCATGGGTCGTTTTCGCGGGTTCACGTTGTATCTCGGCATGCTGAGCGCGCCCCTGGTGATTCCGGAAGTCGTGCTCGGCATCTCGCTCTTGCTCATGTTCGTGGAAATGCGCACGCTCTTTGGCTGGCCGGCCGACAATGGCGTGTTTACCATCTGGGTGGGACACGTCACCTTGTGCGTAGCCTACGTGGCGGTCGTGCTGCAAGCGCGTATCCGGGATCTGGATCGTTCGCTCGAAGAAGCCGCGCTCGACCTGGGCGCGACACCGCTCACGGTGTTCTTCCGTATTACCTTGCCCATGATTGCGCCCGCATTGATGGCGGCCTGGCTGCTGGCGTTTACCTTGTCGCTCGACGATGTGGTCATCGCCTCGTTCCTGTCGGGCCCTGGCTCGACGACGTTGCCGATGGAAGTCTTCTCGCGCGTGCGCCTGGGCTTAAAACCCGAAGTCAATGCGCTGGCCACGATTTTCATCCTGGCCGTCGGCGTATGCGTCATCATCATGAATCGCCTGCAGCAGCGCAGGGAAGAGGAGTCGAAGTGAAGCAGCAAGCCACCCTCTACGGTCTGACCAAGTGCAGCACCTGTGTGAAGGCGCGCGAATGGTTGAAGTCCAATAACGTCGCCCACGAGTTCATCGACTATCGCGACCAGCCCGTGCCCGCCGCCACCTTGAAGGCGTGGGCCGACAAGCTGGGCGGTTGGGAAAAGCTGGTCAATCGCGCTTCCATGACCTGGCGCAATCTGGCCGATGACCGCAAGACCGCGCAGACCGATGCAGAATGGACGCAGTTGATCGCTGAATATCCTGCCCTGGTGCGCCGGCCCGTCACCGTAACGCCAGACGGCGAAGTCAGCGTCGGCTTTTCCGAAAAACGCTACACAGAACGCTTCGCTTGAATATGACACGCCAGCCTGGCCCCGCGTTGCCCGATGCCTTTTTCGATCGCGACGCCTGCCAGCTGGCGCGTGATCTGCTTGGCAAGGTTATACGCCGACGCCTGGGCGATCTGTGGCTGTCGGTTCGTATCATCGAGACCGAGGCGTATTACCTGGACGAGAAGGGCAGCCATGCCTCTCTGGGCTTCACGCACAAGCGCCGCGCGCTGTTCATGGATGGCGGCACGGTCTACATGTACTACGCGCGCGGTGGCGATTCCCTGAATTTCAGTGCGGGCGGGCCGGGTAATGCCGTGCTTATTAAATCGGCTTATCCCGTCACCGATGCAGTCTCCGGCCCAGAGGCGCTGGCGCGCATGCAGGCGCTCAGTCCCGACGCCAGAGGCCTGCCTCGTCCGCCTACACGTCTGTGCGCGGGGCAAACACTGCTATGTCGCGCGTTGGGCTTGAAAGTCCCCGACTGGGACGCAAAACGTTTCGATCCGGATACCTTTTTCGTCGAAGACATCGGGCAATCGCCGCAGCGCCTCATTAACACGCCGCGTCTGGGTATCCCGCCAGGGCGTGACGAACATCTGCGCTACCGCTACGTGGACCCCGACTACGCGCCTTATTGCACACGCAATCCGCTGCGCCGGGGCCAGCAGGCTGGTCGCGATTACGATTGGGTTGATCGCGACGGCGTCATTTTGGCCTGAGCTTCATCGTACTCGCGCTGAATGCGTGCCCGCCAGGCCGCATACTTGCGCCGCATACGACGATCGTTCAGGCGCTTGCTCCAGGCATACAGCGGAATCAACGGCAATACGCCAAAGCCATCGATCAAGTACATGCCCGGTTTTCCGTCGGCATTGCGCCCCAGCGCGATGTTCTTGGCCGACAGATCGCTGATCACGACGTGAGCATCAATCAGCTCCTCGAAAAACGCATCCAGCTGCGCGCTGAGTTCCGGCGTCATGCCGCCGCGAGCCATCAACTTTGCCAGCGTGGGCGCCAGAGCGCCATCGTCTCCGGTGATCTTTTCGACGAGTTGCCCCAGACCCAGCGACGTCTGTGCCAACCCGACCACGCGCGCCATGGGCACCTGCCACGCCTGCGTGGGCGTGGTCGTGGTGGTCACATATTCCGAAATCTCGTCCAGATACACGCGATAAGCGCGATCGCGTTGAAACTGCTTGTAGAAACGCTTGAACGGCTTGCGCGCCAGATAGGCGTTGTAGGCATCCAGGTTCACCACTTTCACCAGCAGGGAAGGCTCGGACGGATGCTGGAACACATAGCGATCGGCGCCCTTGGCGAGGATCTGCGCGCCGGACAGATCTAAAGGGCCGAACACTTGGTTGAAGTGACCTGCGCCAGCCCCGGCGATGTGCGCCGTGGCGGCCATTGCCGTGGCGGCCAGCGCCGTGGTGGGCTGGTGCGTGGAAGCTCCGGAAGAAAAGGTGTCAGAATGCAAAACGATATCGGATTGGTCTGGTATTGCGTCATTGTCGAAGGTCTGCGCTTCCCGTGCAACTTCGCAGGGTAAACGCTGCGACTTATTGGCACGCTTTACCAGGGAGGGCCTCCTCCTGATGAACAGCCGGGGAGGGACCCTGCGAACCGCAAGTTCACCTGGTCAGCCCGCCTACAATAGCGCTTTCAGGAGATCGCTTTTGTTTGACACCATCGCGTGGACTCAGGTTTTGCCGTGGATAACCTTAGGTATCTCGGTGCTCGTCCTTCTCTTCGTTGCGCGCCTGTCGATGCGCCGCTCGGACACAACGACGGTCGAAACCGTGTTGGACAGCCTGGACCGACTCGAGCGCGATTTGCGTATCGAACTCGACGACATGCAGCGCGGACTGCGTGCCGAGTTCTCCGAATCCGCACGCGGATTGCGCATGGAGCTCGCGCAAAGTCAGGAGGCGCTGCGTGCCGTGCTGTCGCGCGATGCGCAGGCCGCGCGGGCGGAATACGCACAGTCCCTGACACGATTCTCGACCCAATTCAGCGAACGTCTCGAGGGCTTGGTCGCCATCAACGACCGTCGTATGCAGGAAGTGCGCCAAACCGTGGATCAACGTCTGCAATCGCTGCAGGCCGACAACGGGGCGCGGCTAGAGGAAATGCGCCGTACGGTGGACGAAAAGCTGCACGCGACGCTGGAACAACGCCTGGGCGAATCGTTCAAGCTCGTCTCCGATCGCCTGGACGCGGTCCACAAGGGACTGGGCGAAATGCAATCGCTTGCCGCCGGCGTTGGCGATCTGAAGCGCGTCCTGACCAACGTTAAATCGCGTGGCACCTGGGGCGAAGTCCAGCTGGCCCGCCTGATCCAAGATGTGATGACGCCGGACCAATATGCGGCCAACGTCAAACCCGTGCCCGGCAGCGACGCGGTGGTCGAATTCGCCATCCGCCTGCCCGGTCGCGCCTCCGGCTCGGATCCTGTATGGCTGCCCATCGATGCCAAATTCCCCAAAGAAGAATACGAGCGTTTGATGGACGCCTACGACGCCGCCGATGCGGAGTCCGAACGCAGCGCCGGTGCGGCGCTCGCGCGCGCCATCGAAATCCAGGCGCGTCAGATTTCGACCAAATACATCGCGCCGCCTCACACCACCGATTTCGCCATTATGTTTCTACCCACCGAGGGACTGTATGCCGAGGTGCTGCGCCGTCCGGGTTTGATCGACAAGCTGCAGGGCATGCGCGTGAATGTATCGGGGCCGAGCAACCTTGCAGCGATGCTCAATAGCCTGCAGATGGGCTTTCGTACCCTCGCCATCGAACAGCGTTCGTCCGAAGTCTGGCAGGTGCTGCGCGCAGTTAAAACCGAGTTCGCGAAATTCGGCGAGTCGCTCGCCAGCGTGAAAAAGACCCTGGACACCGCCAGCAGCAAACTCGGCCAAACCGAGGTCCGTACCCGCGCGATGCTGCGTAATTTGAAAACGGTCGAGGCATTGCCCGACGACGAGGCCACCAAGCTGCTGGGCGAGGATTGAGCTGACGCCAGTGCGGGTTTGCCGCGCCCGTCCGTGTCTTCTGTAAAATTTCTCCTGCAGGCGGCGAGGTTTCCCCTGATCCCGCGCCACCGGCCCTTTATGAACTCAACGCGCGCTTCTGGCGCGCTCGCGCACCATGCTCACTCAGCAAGAACTCAAGCAGCAAGCCGCCGATGCGGCGCTCGCCCTGATCGAACCCCTGGTTGGCCCCGACGTCATCATCGGCGTGGGCACCGGGTCCACCGCCGACCTTTTCATCGACGGTCTGGCCCGTTTCAAGGGCAAACTGGGTGGCACGGTCGCTAGCTCCGAACGTAGCGCCGCTCGTCTGGCCGGTCACGGACTGAAAGTCTATGACCTGAACGAGGTGACCTCCATGCCCGTCTACATCGACGGGGCCGACGAGATCGATGGCCGCCTGCACATGATCAAGGGCGGCGGCGCGGCGCACACACGCGAGAAAATCGTCGCTTCCGTGGCCGAGCGATTCATCTGCATCGCCGACGAATCGAAACTGGTCGAACGCCTGGGCAAGTTTCCGTTGCCCGTCGAAGTCATCCCCATGGCGCGCGAATCGGTCGCACGCGCGCTCGCCGCGCTGGGCGGTAAGCCCAAGCTGCGCGAAGGCGTGACCACCGACAACGGCAACATCATTCTGGACGTGGCCGGTCTACAGATCGATGACGCGCCCGCGCTGGAGCTCATCGTCAACAATATCGCTGGCGTCGTGACCTGCGGCCTGTTCGCGCGTGTCGGCGCGCACGTGGCGCTGCTTGCCACGCAAAACGGTGTGCGCCGCTTGGACCGCGACTGAGCGACAACCCGCTTCAGGACTCGCCCTGACGACGCGTTTCATATTCCTGTCACAATCCCGCCATAACCTTGCGGGTCGGCAGGCCCCTCTATTCGTTTCCAATATAGGGTGAAAGCCATGTACAAACCGACGCAGGGAGTCCGGATGACGGAGCACACCAACAAGCAGTTCGAGGCCGATCTGGCCAGCGTCCGCTCGCAGTTTCTGCAAATGGGCGGCCTGGTCGAGGCGATGATTCAGGAAGCGGTGCAGGCCGTGCCGACGGGCGACATGGAACTGGTCGAAAAGGTCCGCGAGCGCGAGAAACTCGTCAATCGCCACGAGGTCGAGATCGACGAGCGCATCAGCCTGATCCTCGCCCGTCATCAGCCGACTGCGATCGACCTGCGCACGCTGCTCGCGGTCTCGAAAATGCTCACCGATATGGAGCGCTGCGGCGACGAGGCAGAGAAAATCGTCAACGCCGTGCGGCGCATGGTCGAGGCCGATCAACGTTTCATGCCCGTCATCGAGCTGCACCATATGGGCAGCAGCGTGGTCCGCATGCTGCACGAGGTGCTAGACGCCTTTGCCCGCCTGGACCCGATCCAGGCCGCGCAAGTCGTGCGCAAAGACAAAGAAGTCGACCGCGAGTGGAAGAGCACCCTGCGTAACCTCATCACCTACATGATGGAGGACCCGCGCACCATATCCCGGGCGATCGATCTGGTGTTCATCGCCCGCGCGCTGGAACGCATCGGCGACCATGCCAAGAATATGGCGGAGCGGGTGATTTATCTGGTGCGTGGCGCCGATGTGCGCCACACGGGTGCCAAGAATGCAGAGCGTCAGGCTCGCGGGGAATCGGGGGAAGCAGCATCCACATAATGGCATGTGGATGCCGCGTTTCATCACGCCGACGGCGGCACGAAGCCCTGGGCTTCCACGCTGCCATCTTCGAACAAAAAGCGTTCCATCTGCTGCTGCAGATATTTGCGCGCGCGGGCGTCTGCCAGATTCAGGCGGTTTTCATTCACCAGACGCGTCTGCACCTGTTTCCATTCTTCCCAAGCTTCCTTGGAAATGCTTTGCCAGATACGCGTGCCCATTTCGCCGGGATAAGGCGGAAAATCCAGCCCTTCGGCTTCGCGTTTCAGTTTTACACAGTTGACGGTACGGGACATGTTTCGCTGCCGAGTTGAAATAATGGACCTGTCATTTTACCGGCCCTGGCGAGCGAACGGGAATGGCGGTCCTGGCAGGCGCAAACGAACGGCACCGCATGCAGCAGGCTATGGCGCCGACATCTCTGCGCCATAGCAAGCCGGTTACAGCTTCTTAATAAAAATCATGCTGTTGCGCGAACGATTGTAGTGGCTTTGCCGATCGCGCGGCAGATCCGAGATACCGCCTTGCACGAAGCCACGCTTGATAAACCAATGCGCCGTGCGCGTGGTCAGCACGAAAAGACGTCGCGCACCAATGGCCCGCGCCCGCGATTCCATGTGTCGCAGCAGGATTTCGCCTTCACCGGTGCCTTGCCATTCCGGGTGCACAATGAGGCAGGCCATTTCGGCCATATGGTCTTCCGGGTAGGGATGCAACGCCGCGCAGCCATAAATCACGCCATCGTGCTCCAGCACCGTGAAATGTTCGACCTCGCGTTCGATCACACTGCGCGGGCGCGGGACCAGCGTGCCGTCGGCTTCCAGCGGCTCGATCAGGCTCAGGATCGCGCCCACATCGTCCAGCGTGGCCGGACGCAAATCGTCCAGCGTGTCTTCCACCACCATCGTGCCCACGCCATCGTGGGTGAAGATCTCAAGCAGCACGCTGCCGTCCAGCGAGAACGGCACCAGATGCGCGCGCGCCACGCCGCGTTTGACCGCCAGCGACGCATGGCGCAGGTACAAGGTGGTGTCTTCGTCCAGCTCGCCCTGTTGTAGCAGCGCATCCGCATCGGCGCGTGCCAGTTCCGTGTCCACGTCACCGTCGGGTCCCAGCACGCCCGGCGAGGCCGACAAGAAGATCAGCTTCTCGGCACGCAGCGCCACGGCCACGCTGGTGGCCAGATCCTCCATCGCGAGATTGAACGCATCCCCCGTGGGCGAGAACCCCAGCGGCGAGAGCAGCACCACCGACGAACCTTTCTCGATAGCGAACTTCAGCGCATCCACATCGATCTTGCGCACCTGACCGGTGTGCTGATAATCCACGCCATCGACCACGCCCGTAGGACGGGCAGTGACAAAATTCCCGGAAATCACGCGGATGTGCGAATGCGACATCGGCGTGTTGGGCAAGCCCTGGCTAAACGCCGCCTCGATGTCCAGGCGAATCTCGCCCGCGGCCTCCTTCGCGCATTCCAACGCGGCCGGGTCCGTGGGCGCCATGCCGCGGTCAAACTGCTGCGTAAAGCCTTTCAGCCGCAACTGTTCATTGACCTGGGGGCGTGAACCATGCACCAGGATCAGACGAATGCCCAGCGCGGACAGCAATGACAAATCCTGGACCAGCGCATTGAGCGCGCCGGCCTGCACCAGCTCGCCACCAAAGCCAATCACAAAGGTCTTGCCTCGGAAAGCATGCACATACGGCGCCACCTCGCGGAACCATCGGACAAACTGGGCCGGGGCGAATTCGGGGGCTTCTTGGGCAGAGACGGTGTCGGGTTCCTGATCGGACATGATGGGAGGGTGCGGTTCCTTAAGGATGTAGGCACGCTCGCAGGCGTGGTCGGTACCGCAAATAAACGGTACTGCGCGAAATTATATGACTCCCGGCCGCACCCCCGTCCGGCGAGACCGGCACAAGTTTTTATAATAGGTGTTCAAAGGATAAATCGTACATGCCAGAAGTCCCCCGTCCGCCCGCGCGCGGCAACCAGGCCCCACGCCCCGAACGGCCCATTCCCGCCATCACCTATCCCGAGGACCTGCCCGTCAGTGCCCGGCGAGAGGAGATCGCGCGCGCCATCGCCAATCATCAGGTGGTGATCGTCAGCGGCGAGACGGGCTCCGGCAAGACCACGCAGCTGCCCAAGATCTGCCTGGAACTCGGCCGTGGCCGCCAGCGCATGATCGGCCACACCCAGCCACGCCGCCTCGCGGCCACGTCGGTCGCCAAGCGTATCGCCGAGGAACTAAAGTCGCCGCTGGGCGAGATCGTTGGCTATCAGGTGCGCTTTAACGATCGGACCGGCCCCAACGCGTCGGTCAAGCTGATGACCGACGGCATCCTGTTGGCCGAATCGCAGCGCGATCCCTTGCTGCGCCGATACGACACGCTGATCATCGACGAGGCACACGAACGCAGCCTGAACATCGATTTCCTGCTTGGTTATCTGAAACAGCTGCTGCCCCGGCGTCCGGACCTGAAGGTGATCATCACCTCGGCGACCATCGATGCCGAGCGCTTTGCCAAGCATTTCGGCGCATCGGACGACAAACCCGCGCCCGTCATCGAGGTATCGGGACGCCTCTATCCGGTCGAGATACGTTACCGTCCGGTCCGCGAGGAAACCGATGACGAGGAATCCTCTGCCAGCAACAAGCCCAACCGCGAACGTCTGGCCGGCGACGAAGAACGCGACCTGATCGACGCCATCGTCGATGCGGTTGTTGAATGCGCACGTCATGGCCCGGGCGATGTGCTGGTCTTCCTGCCGGGCGAGCGCGAAATTCGCGAATCCGCCGAGGCCCTGCGTAAAAAACACCCCGCTGGCACCGAAGTGCTGCCTCTTTACGCGCGTCTGTCTCAGGCCGAGCAAGAGCAGATCTTTCATCCACGCACCAATGCGCGGCGCATCGTGCTGGCCACCAACGTCGCCGAGACCTCGCTGACTGTCCCCGGCATCCGCTTCGTCATCGATAGCGGCCTCGCACGCATCAAACGCTATTCCTGGCGCAACAAGGTCGAGCAACTGCGCATCGAGCCCATCAGTCGCGCATCGGCCAATCAGCGCGCGGGCCGTTGCGGTCGCGTTGGGCCAGGCGTGTGCATACGGCTTTACGACGAACAGGACTTCAACAATCGCCCTGCATTCACGGATCCCGAGGTACTGCGTTCCTCGCTCGCCTCCGTGATCCTGCGGATGAAGTCCTTAAAGCTCGACGACATCGAACAGTTCCCCTTTGTCGAAGCGCCACCGGGACGCGCTGTGGCCGATGGGTATCATTTGCTGCAAGAGCTCGGCGCAATCGAGTTGGCGTCAGCCTCCGATGAAGACGACGAGACCAGCGCGGTATCGCGCACGGGCTCATCCTATGTGCTCACGCACACGGGCCATGAACTGGCGAAACTGCCAGTCGACCCGCGCATCGGCCGCATGATCCTGGCGGCGCGCGAACAACAGTGTCTGGCGGAAATGCTCATCATCGCTGCCGCGTTGTCCGTGCAGGATCCGCGTGATCGCCCCATGGCCGAGCGCGAAGCCGCCGAGGCCGCGCATGCCAAGTTCGCCGACGACAAATCGGAGTTTCTATCCTTTCTGAAACTCTGGCGCTGGTACGGCGAACAGGTGCAGCACAAGGCATCGCAGCGCAAACTGGTCGCTTTGTTGCGGCAGAACTTCCTATCGCCCATTCGTCTGCGCGAATGGCATGATGTTCACACTCAGCTGTCGGCATTAGTCGGCGAGCAGGGGTGGCGCGTCAACCAGACCGAGGCCACCTATGAACAACTGCATCTCGCATTGTTGTCGGGCTTGCTAGGCAATATCGGATTCAAGGGCGAAGAGGGGGGCGTCTATCGTGGCGCGCGCGAGATTCGTTTTCACATCCATCCCGGGTCGCGCCAGGCCAAGAAGGGTGGGCGCTGGATAGTCGCCGGCGAACTGGTGGAAACGACGCGGCTGTATGCGCGTACGGTTGCACGTATTGAACCGACCTGGATCGAACGCATCGGCGCACATCTATTGCGTCGCCAATGGTCCGATCCGCGCTGGGAAAAGAAAGCAGGGCAGGTGGTGGCAAATGAACGCGCCACGCTCTATGGTCTGGTCATCTACGCGGGCCGCCGCGTGCATTACGGCCGCATTAATCCCCAGCACGCACGCGAGCTCTTCATTCGTCAGGCCTTGGTTCCAGGCGAAATCGATACGCGTCTGCCGTTCGTTGCGCATAACCGCAAGCTCATCGCCGGTATCGAAAAGCTCGAACACCAGACACGTCGTCCCGACATCCTCGTCGATGACGAACTGATCTACGCGTTCTACGATCGTCAGCTTCCCGAAGGCATTTCGCAAACCGCCACGCTGGAAAAATGGGTGCGTGGGCTGGACAAAGCACAGGCCGCCGCCCTGATGCTCACGCGCGACGAACTGATGCGTCACGAGGCCGCCGGCGTCACGACCGATGTGTTCCCCAAGCAGGTCGAATGGCAGGGCGTTACCATGTCGCTCGACTACCATTTCGAACCGGGCTCGCCGCGTGATGGGGTCACCTTATCCGTACCCTTGTTCGCGCTTAACCAGATCGACGCAGCACGCTGCGAATGGTTGGTGCCGGGCATGTTGAAAGAAAAGGTCCATCTGCTGTTGAAGTCCTTGCCGCAGAAACTGCGCCGTCATTGCGTGCCGTTGCCAGACTACGCGGCCGGATTCTACGACCGCTGGTACGACCGGCTTTCCGATCCAAAGCTAGGCCTCGTCGACGCGATCATCGCGGATATGTGGGATCAGGTTCAGGTGCGTCCCGCACCGGCCGACTTCAAGCTGGAGACCTTGCCCGCGCATCTGTTCATGAACTTCAAGGTCGTCGATGAGCACGGGCGCATGCTATCCGCCGGCCGTAACCTGGCGCAGCTGAAAGCCGAATTCGGCAAGCAGGCCCAGGCGACCTTTCAGCAGCTCGCGGGCCGCGATGCCGTCGTGGCCGAAGCCTTGGCTCACGAAAACCTGACCTCGTGGTCGTTCGGCCCCTTGCCGGAAATCATGGAGATCAAACGGCGCGGTCAATCCGTCATCGGATATCCGGCGCTGGTGGATCGCGGTACGCATTGCGACCTCGACGTATTTGACGATCCCGAGGAAGCGCGCCGTCATCACCGCGCCGGCTTGCTGCGCCTGTTCCGCATCGGTCTACGCGAGCAAGTGAAGTTTCTGGAAAAGAACCTGCCCGATCTGACGAAGATGAGCATGCTCTTCATGAATCTGGGCACGCAGGAAGAACTGCGCGATCAGATCATCGACTGCGCATTGGCGCAAGCCTGTCTCGCTGAACCGTGGCCCGCCGATGAACAGGCCTTTGAGGCGCGACGGCAGGAAGGCAAAGGGCGCCTGGGCCTGCTCGCGCAAGAAGTCGCGCGCTTGTCGCATGCCATCCTGACGGAGTATGGCGCCTTGCAGCGCAAGCTGCCTCAAGCAAAACCGCACGCGGCGGCCTATGCCGATCTGCAGCAACAGATTGGTGCGCTCGTGCCGAAATGGTTTATCCGTGACACCCCTTACACGCAGCTCACGCACTTCGCCCGCTATCTGAAGGCCGCGGTCGCTCGTATCGACAAGCTTCGCGCCGATCCCGGTCGCGATGCCCGCTTGATGTCGGAGATGGCGCCACTGCTCACGCAATACCAACGCGCCCGCGCCGCGTTGAAAGGCGCCTCTGACCCGAAGCTCGACGAGTTTCGCTGGTTGCTCGAAGAGCTGCGCGTCGCGTTATTCGCCCAAGAGCTGCGCACCCCCATGCCGGTCTCGGTCAAGCGCCTGATGAAGTCGTGGGAATCGATGCGCAGGTAGGGCCTGCAATTCGCGTGCGCCGGGGGGACTGGCGCACGACCCACCGCATCAGGCAAGTCCTATTTCGCAGGGGCTCACACACGATGCCCGTGGGATCCACACGACCTGTTGGACACTCGGTCCACCTATTCAATATGCGCTCCTCGTTCGCTGCATCGTCTCAGTGGATAGAGGTGTTGCCAAACCACCGAGTGAGAAAATGCAGGTCAATAACAATGCAGGTGGCATGCCGCCGCCATCCCCAGTCGATCCGACACAAGTTGCGGATTGCCCTGAGCCGCTGATAAGCCGATTCGCGAACGCCGTGCAGTCGGATGACCCCGTTGCGCTGAAAACGCTCCTCAGATCGTCGGCAGACGCGGCCCGCATCGCGGCCGAGCTGGAAGCGGCCGAGTATTCGCCGTTGCATGACGCCGCTGCACGTGGCATGACGGACTGCCTGAAAGTCATGTTCGATTACCTGCCGTTTCGAGTCTGGAATTTTCGGACGGCTGACACACAAAAAACGCCGCTGATGCTCGCCGTCGAGAACGGGCACGCGGCATTTATCGATGAGCTTTCCAAACAGGCAAAGTGTCGCGCGTTCCAGATGGATTTGACGTATCAAGCGGGAAAGACCGCCAAAGCCGATTTCGGATGCGAGCAGGCGTCCGAACCAGCCAGCCTTGCTGTCCGGAACAGCATCATCAACGCGCGGGATCATGACGGCAACACGCCGATCCTGTTAGCGATTCAAAATAAACATTTCGAGTGCGCCCGCCTATTGCGCAAGGAAGGGGCAGACCTGAGCGTCACGAACCATTATGGCGATGGAGTAGGTAGCTTTGCCACGGATCCAGATTCCGTCCCAGAGTATGCATACGGAAAAGCCGGCCACGACTATCGCGCGCCAGACGGCACCATCATGAACGTGGAATTCTTCAATACGAGGCCAGCGCGTTCGGCGGGGTGTTCGTTGCTATAGAGCTGCCGGGAGCAACTCCAGCAGGCACATCACGGTCAGCGTGGTCTGCCCTGCGTCCGATTTGTGTCGCGCACTTTGCGGTTCGGCGATCAGGCCACGTTCGACGTTCAAATATTTACGCACACCTTGGTGCAGTCATTCGGTCTTTGATGGGTGACTGCAATTCAACCACCCTGGGGGTTCATAATGATAGAAGCTAAGAATGTGATGCCGAGCTTGGACGGCACGTACGTCCCATTAGACCTTGAAGCTCAAGATCAAGAGCTGCGGATAGAGCACGACGCGCGTGTGGAGAGTTTAAGCAAGGAATTGCATGAATATGTGCAGCTCGATAACGCTCACGCCGTCCGAGACCTGTTATCAAACGATGGTAATTTAAAGTTGTTTGTCGAAGGTCTCTATCAGTCGCCGTATTCATCGTTGCATTACGCCGTCGACCACGCGCGCGGTGATGTCTTGGTGGTCCTGTTGGACAAGCTACCGCTAGATGTTTGGCTTTTGCGCACGGAGGAATCTGGGCGTACTCCTTTGATGCTGACCTCCGACAAGGGCAAGGGTGAGCACCCATACAGTGATGGGAGCCTGCTTGATGACCTGATTGCGCAAATTAGGTACAACCGGTACTGGCCCACCAACCGTTCTCCCGATTTGGTAACGACGTTTACCTGGGAAGACAAGTGGACCGGGACGCGGAAAGAGGCAATTGCCGCCATAATCAACGCCACAGACCTGAAGGGCAATGCGGCGCTGCATTTGGCGTTCGAGCGAGAAAATTGGGAATTCTGCGCCAAGCTGATAGTTGCCGGTGCCAAGACCAACATCGCAAACGACGAAGGAAGAACGGTGCTTGCATTGATACAGGGTTTGAGCGCTGACGTCCCGTTATTTCGTCTTATCGAGGATTACTCTACCGTCTCTCTATCCCAGGCTATCAGCAGTTTGTTTCTTGATAGGGCTTAATTGCTATTGCTGAACGTTAGTCCACGTCACGTCGTTAGGGCGCTGGATCCGTCACTCAATGGCCCAATCCGATGAGTGACGGATGCCGCTTATTGGTTCCTTTCAATTAAGCGGAAAAGAGGCGTACATGCTACAGATGGTGAATAAGGATGAGCCCTGTCGGAACAGGTTCGGTAGCCAATGGCAACAGTACGGCTTTCAGAAAAACAATATCTGCTAATAGAAAATCGCACTGTAGTTAGCAACAAAATAGCGACATAGACAGATACCAACAGAGGCGCTTGCTACCGTTTTGCATTCTTATGCAACCCGCTTGTGCAACATAGACACGCAAAATAAGCCTCGTCCGATTTTTTTCTAATTGAGATTGGGTCGCGCTTCGATTGCTATTCTGAGCGGGTGCGGAGCTTATGGCGAATGATCGCTCGCCCGCACACAGGGTTCTATGTTCAAACCCCATGAATGTTCAGTCAATAGCGAGAAACCGCCGATGATCCACCATGATCCTGTGCCTCCCGTTTCCTTCAGAGCCTCAGTCAGGACGGGTAGGGAAGTCTTGCAGCAGCAGGAGCTCATTCGTTCCCTGGCTCAGCATGTCAGTCACGATAATGCCGAGGGCATCAAAGAGCTGCTTTGTGATGACACAAACACCAGCGCCATCGTGGAGGCGATCGCGGAATCGCCTTTTTCTTCGTTGCATTATGCGGTCGCTCGCAACAAGACTGCCGCATTGACCGTATTGATCGACAAGCTGCCGCTCACGGTATGGAATCTGAAAACGTTGGAGTCGGGTCAAACACCGCTGATGCTGGCGGCGGAACAAGGGAACCATGAGATGGCGCTGCAGCTGTTTCTGAGGCTGCATACGTATGTTTCGGAGCGCAAAAGAGACTCGCACCATAATGGCGACATGCAGCTTCGGGCGCTGGCCAAGGTCTATGGTTGCAGGGGCGACGAAACAAGCGTGGACCAGAGTGTGTGGCAACGCATCGTCAACGCACGTGACCGCGAAGGCAACACTCCATTGCTCTTGTCCGTCAAGAACGGGCATCTCGCCTGCTGCAATATGTTGCTCGCGTTGACTGCCGACCCCGAGATCCGCAATCAACGCGGCGAAAGCGCACGAAGCCTGGTGCTCCAACAGCCAGTGGGATCCGAGATGCGCTTGCTCTTGGATGGTACAGGGCCCGCCCACGAGCAGGTCTATCCCGTGCGGATACGGCGCACGGCGCAGGAATCTCCTCATCATGGCGGCCTCACGCCCATCCGATTTGCGCGCACGCCGTTCCCCCGTGTGTAAAGCACGTAGGCCGGCTACGAACGGTTGCTGAGCCTTCGCATTTGTCTCGTGTTTTCAGACTGATCCACGTGTTCGACAAAGGCGGGAATTCAGATAATAGGGATCCGCATATCAGCGAGCTTTATTGAGGCTACTATGATGCTTGATCCCTTAGAGGCCGCATTTAGTACCGCGGCACGTCCATCTTCGCTGCTGCGCCACGATAACCTGCACAGGTCGCAGGGGCGGCTGACGCGATGGCGTCAGCGTTCGTCAACGCGCAGTTGCAGAATTGTCGCGATACGCGTCGCAGCCAAGCACCCAGCGAGATGCCGGCATCCCGTCCGCTCGCGATGAAGGAATGCTCGAACGGTGACGCTTCCGGTGAGTGAACGAATAGCGGTGCTGCCAAAAGAGCATGCAAGGATGATCGCGCTACCAGTTAGCGCGTCATCCTTCTAGAACCAGGCAGCAAGGCCCGGATGCCGGTTTAATCCTTCAGCGTGGTCAGATCGACCTGTTCGGATTTGCCGTAAAACTTTACGCCAATATGAATACGGTCGCGGCCCTGCGCGCGGCGGTGCCGGTTGGTATCGCGCAGCGAATACACGCAGCCGCAGTATTCCTGCTGGTAAAAATTTTCCCGCTTCGAGATTTCGATCATCCGCTGCGAGCCGCCACCCTTGCGCCAGTTATACGTCCAGTAAACCAGATCGTCATAGCGCGACGCGGCACGTTCGCCGCAGCCATTGATCTGGTTCATGTCCTTCCAACGCGAGATGCCCAGCGAGCTGGTGATCGTGTCAAATCCATGCTCATGTGCATACAACGCGGTGCGCTCAAAGCGCATGTCGAAACATACGGTGCAACGCTCGCCACGTTCGGGCTCGTTCTCCAAGCCCTTGACCCGGTCGAACCAGTTGTCCATGTCGTAATCCGCATCGATGAACTCGATGCCGTGTTTCTCGGCAAACCGGATGTTCTCCTGTTTGCGGATTTCGTATTCCTTGACCGGATGAATATTCGGGTTGTAGAAGAAAATCGAATACTCGATACCCGACGCATGCATGGCCTCCATGACTTCGCCAGAACAGGGCGCGCAGCAGGAGTGCATCAGCACTTTGCGACGGCCGTCGGGCAGTTCGAGTTTGGGGCGCACAATTTCGGACATGGCTTGGGTGGGATCGTAGCGGTAAAAGGCCTTATTTTACGACTATTTAGCGATACCTGCGGGCGTCATCAATCACACACAAGGCCAGACGAGCCCGCACGGTACTCGACTAACCGAACACGGTGTCCCATAACGCGGTCACGGCGGCGCGTTCCTCCACCAGGCGGTCTTGCGGCACCCGCGCCTTCTCGACGCCTTGCAGGCGCAGGGCATGCTGGGTACGCCGCAAGGTTCGATAGGCATCGCCGGCTTGCTGCGCCAGCTCAGCCGGAATGAGCCCCGCCTCGCCTGCCAGGCGCAGCAATGCGATGTTGCCCAAGTTATTCACCAGCACACGATGCGTCGCCGAATAGCACAGCACCAGATATTGCGTGACGAATTCCACATCGACCATGCCGCCACGATCGTGTTTCAGGTCGAAGTCGCCGCTGTGATTGGGATGCCCCGCGCTGATCTTGTCGCGCATGGCGAGCACTTCGCCACGCAGTGCCTCGACATCGCGCGACTGGATAAGGACCTCGGCGCGGATGCGTTCGAATCTGGCGCCGACCGTAGTGTCGCCTGCGGCATAGCGCGCACGGGTGATCGCTTGATGTTCCCATGCCCATGCGTGTTGCGACTGATATTGCTCGAATGCCTCGACCGATACCGCTAGCAGCCCGGCATCGCCGTCGGGTCGCAAACGCAGGTCGACTTCGTACAGGCGTCCAGACGAGGTCATGGTGGATAGCCAGGAGGTCATGCGACGACCGAGCTTGGCATAAACCTCTGCGGCATCCTCCCGGGGGTCGTCAAACAGGAACACCAGATCCAGATCAGACGCGTAGCCCAGCTCCTTGCCCCCCAGCTTGCCATACGCGATCACGGCGAACTGCGGTTGCGCATCGGCGAGTTTATTGACCAGAGGCCAGACGCGGCGGATGGTTTCCGCAAGCAGCATATCCGCCAACGCCGATAACTGATCGCCTAGCGCCTCGACCGTCAGTTCGCCTTCCAGATCCTGGGCCAATAGTTGAAAGCTAGCCTGACGCTGCACATCGCGCATCAGGTTCATTTGCCGTTCAATATCGGGGCTGCCGTCGGGCAGTACGCAAGCATCCAGATCCGCCGTGAGCTGACGCGCGATCTGCGCGAAGTCCAGCGGTTCGAATAGCGTGCGCCAGTCGATCAGGCTGTCCAGCAGCAACGGGTGCTGATTCAGATATTGCGCAGCCCAAGGGCTGGCTGCGACCATACGCGCCACGCGGGCCAGTGTGTCGGGATATTCCGCCAGCAGGGCGAGATAGGCGCTGCGCTGGGCGATGGTTTCGATCAGGTCCAGCAAGCGGGCGGCGGCATGCTCGGGCGCGCTCGTCTGCGCAGCGGCACGAATCGCTGCCGGCAATAAGGTGTCCAGCCGACGCCGGCTGCTGTCGGGCAGGGTGCGGATACGATGACTGTTCAACAGCGATTCCGCTCGCCGCAACAGGTCGTCGGCTTGCTCACAGAACGCGTCTTTGATCTGTTCTGCCAGGCGGCTCTCGGCGTCGTGCTCGTCACCATCGTCCTTCGAACTGTCGGCGCGCGCGCTGCTGGACGCGTCGGGCTTTGCGTCGTCCACATCGCCCATGCCCGCCAGGCGGAAGGCATTGCGAAAGGTCTCGCTCACGAAGGCACGATGCTCGGACAGCGTGCGCTCGAATTGCGCCGCGTCCAAACCGAGAGCAGCCGCAAGCCTAGCTCGCCCATCGGTATCGCCCGGCAGCAGATGGGTTTGCTCGTCCTCGCGATATTGCAGCGTATGTTCCACCCGGCGCAAAAACCGATAGGCCGCCTCAAGCCGTTGTGCGTCTTCTTCGCTGATGAGTCCGGCGTTGCATTCGGCATGTAACGCATCGAGCAGACCGCGTCGTTGCAGCGCGGGCATACGGCCGCCGCGCACGAGTTGCGACAGTTGCACCACGAATTCAATCTCGCGGATGCCGCCGTCTCCGAGCTTGATGTTGTTCGCGCTATCGACGCCATTGCGCGACAGCGCGCGGCGTTGCCAGTCCTGCCGAATGCGCTCGCGCAGCGCGCGCAGCGAGGCCAGCGCGTCGAAATCAAAATATTTGCGATACACAAAAGGGACGCGCAGGCTCTCGAGCTGCTGTGCTTGCGCCGTGTTGTCGCTATCGGGAAAGGCCTGGGCCGGCATCAAGCGCGCCTTGAGCCACGCGTAGCGCTCCCATTCGCGGCCCTGAGCCACCAGATAATGTTCCAGGGCGTCCAGGCTCCATGCTGGCGGACCCGCATCCCCATCGGGCCGCAAGCGCAAATCGGTGCGGAAGACTTGCCCATGTTCGTCGGCCTCGGACAGCACCGGCATCATCCGGCGGGTCAGGCGGCCATAGAACTCGTGATGGCTGATGCGGCGTGGCCCATCGGTCTCGCCTTCCTCGCCATAGAGCATGATGAGATCGATATCGGACGACACGTTCAGTTCGCAGCCGCCCAGTTTTCCCATCCCCAGGATTAGCATCTCTTGGGGGGCGCCCGTGGCCGGATCGCGCGGGACGCCGTGCGTTTGCACGAGCTCGCCGGCGACGCTGCGGTAGGCGGCGCCCACCGCCAGGTCCGCCAGTGCCGTCATGGCCCCCACGACCTCTTCCAGCGAGGCCAAGCCCGCCAAATCCCGCACCATCAATGTCGTAAAGACACGTTCCCGCAGTCGGCGCAGCACCTCCCGGCATTGCGGAACCGGCAGGATAGCCGGTGCGTCGGCGCCGACCAGTTCGGCTTGCCAACAAGCCAGCGCATTGGGGGTGACGGCATGCCGGGCCGCGATTTCCAGCCACGCCGCCAAGTCGGGATGCGAATCCACGCGACGACGAAGATAGCCGGACCAGGCGAGGGCGGGAGCAAGAACAGAGGCGGACATTAGTGTGGTGGCAGACGGAACAACGCGTTTCAGGTATAAGGGGACGATACCTTAAGACACGTTTTCTGCCCACATCCCTGTGCTGTCATTTACCAAAGTCCTACGCGGTTTATTCTGGGCCGCGTTCACCGTGTATGTCCTGGCGGCAGGAATTCTGCTGGGCTTGCGATATTGGGTATTGCCCAATATAGACCAATGGCGTCCTCGTATCGAGGGCTACATCAGTCAGGCTCTGGGCCAGCGCGTGCAAATCGGCCAAATCGAGGCGAATTGGCGGGGACTGAATCCGGCAGTCAGGTTGGACTCCGTGCTGGTGTACAACGCCGAGGATCTGCCGGTATTGAAGCTGCCCACCGTCTCCGCGGTGTTGGGTTGGCGCAGTATCCTGGCGCTATCGCCGCGATTTCTGAGCCTGCGGGTGGATGGCGCGGATATTACGCTGCGTCGGGATGAGGATGACCGAGTTTGGGTAGCGGGGCGTTCATTCAAGTTGGGACAGTCGGAAACCAACGACGACCCCGGTTCGGCGGCGGTATGGAAATGGCTAGGTAAGCAGCGGGACTTGGCCGTGGCGGGCGGTACGGTGCATTGGCAAGACGAGTTGCGTCATGCACCGGTCGTGACCTTCAACGACGTGACCATGCGATTGTCCAATGGTCTGCTCAGCCATCGTGTAGCGGTGTCGGCGCGCCCGCCGCAAGCGTTGGCGCAAGCGATCAATATTCGCGGTGAGTTTCAGCGGCAGTTGCTCAACGTCAGCCGATCGAGCTGGACCGGCGAACTTTATGCCCAACTGGACGACGCCGAGCCTCAGGCATGGCGGCCTTGGGTGCCGGCGCCGGCCGTGGCCGGGCGTATGGCGGCGCGCGCGTGGCTCACATGGGAAAAGGGAGAGCTCACCGACTTGTCCGCCGACGCGCTCGTGCGCGAATTGCGCTGGCAGGCCGAGCCGCGCGACCCTGCCCGCCCAGCGCCACTGGAGAAGCTGCCAGCCGTTAGCGTGACATCCGGCTCCCTGCACGTTCAGGGCCCGCCCGCGAGCATGATGCAATCGATCGATCCGCCCAAGTCGAGTTCGCGTAAAGAGGACCCCGGCGGCATCGAAGTCCGAGCCGAGCTGAACGGACTGGCCACCACGCTGCCGGGCATGTTCGAGCCCGCGCAACTACAAGTCGATGCCGCGAAGCTGGACGGTCGCGTACAGCATTTCGCGCATCAGCCTCTCCAGGTCGATGTGCGCGCGCTTAATCTCGCCAACGCGGACTTGGAAGCTCGCTTGCAGGGACGCTGGAGTTCGCAGGGCAAGACCGCTGCGGGCAGTGCCGATATCTCAGGCACGCTGGTCCGTGGCAGTATGCCGGCCATTTACAAATACCTGCCTGTGACCGTGAACGTCGAGGCGCGCGAATGGCTCGCCCGTGGCTTGCCCGCGGGCCAGGCGCGTGACGCGGCGGTGACCGTGCGTGGCGATCTGGACGATTTTCCGTTTGAGGACGAGGGCGATGAAGGCGAGTTCCGGATCGCGGGCGCCTACCACGACGCGATCGTCGACTATGCGCCGCCAGGCGAGTTTGGCAAGGGCTGGCCGCGTCTGGAAAAGATGAATGGCAATTTTGTCGTCGACAAAGTCAGTTTGGCGCTCGATACCCCGGGCGGGGGTATCGCCCACACGGGCAAGGGCCAAACGTTGAAGCTGGGTGCGGTCAAGGCCTCCATTCCCAATATGGAGCATGGCGCGACCTTGTTGTTGGATGGCCGCATCATGGGATCCGTGCCGGCCTATCTCGCGCTGGCCAAGAATTATGAACTCGGCGAGTTGATCGGCGGCTTGCTCGATGAGGCCGAAGGATCGGGCGAATGGACCGTTCCGTTAAAGCTCGAAGTGCCCCTGCTGCATGCGGAGGACACCAAGGTCAACGGTGCCGTGGTTTTTAAGGACAACAACTTTCGATTCGTGCCAGAGATGCCGATGCTGCACGGCGTACGCGGCGAGCTGGCATTTTCGGAAGAAGGGGTACGCGTGCCCAATGTGCAAGCCCAGTTCCTGGGCGGTCCAGCGCGCGTGAGCGGCAAGCTCGAGCGCCCCGAGGATCGCTTGCATGTCGAGGGCACGGTGACTGCCGCGGCGGTCAGAGCCTGGGCCGGCGTTCCGTTGCTGGACCGTTTGTCCGGCCAAACTGCCTATACCAGCCGGATCGGTGCCGGGCCGGGTGGGGCGTTGGATATTTCGTTGAGCTCCGATCTGGCGGGGCTAGGTATCGATTTTCCGGCGCCTTTGGGCAAGGATCGGGCCGCCAAACTGCCACTGAAAGCGCATTGGGGGGAAACAGGCAACAAGGGTGGGCAGGATCTGCTGTCGGTCACGCTAGGGTCTGACTTGTCGCTGCAGCTCGAGCATGACCGCGATTCCAAGGATCGATATTTCGGGCGTGTCGCGTTGGGGGTGAACCAGAAGATCGCTTTGCCGGATACGCCGGGTTTGGCGATGGATATTCAACTGCCTGAATTGAATCTGGACGCATGGAAGGAGGTCGCCGCGTCCGTGGAGTCGCCGGGAAAATCTTCCTCGACCGTATCTGCCGACACGTTACTGCCCGCGCTGGAGCAGATCCGGCTGCGTGTCGATAAGCTGCGCGTCTCTGGCTGGGATGTCGATGATGTCACGCTGACGGCGCAACGCCCCAGGCCCGCAAATTGGCAGTTGGACATCGATGCGAAGCAAGTCAAGGGCTCGGTCTCGTGGCAGGAGGCCTCAGGCGCGATCGCTGGACGCGTGGTGGCGCGATTTAAGCACTTGTCTCTGGGTAGGCAGGCCGCGGTCGCCTCCAGCATGCCGGTTCACGAAGGCGCTTCGCCAGACGAAGACTTGTCGCACATCCCGGCGATTGATCTGCAGGCGGATCAGTTCGTCCTGTATGGAAAAGATGTCGGCAAGCTAGATGTGCAGGGCACGAATCTGGAGCGCGGCCAAACTTGGCGACTGGACAAGCTGCAGATCGCCAACGACGCCGCCCGCCTCGATGCGACCGGGCTGTGGCGCTTGCGCGGTGCGGAACGAGGCCTGGAGGTCGATACCAAGGCACAGATACAGGATTTGGGTGAACTGCTGGCCCGCCTGGGCTATCCCAAGCATGTGCGCGAGGGTTCGGGCACCATCGAAGGCACGCTCGCGTGGCGCGATTTGCCCTGGACCCGGGATCTGTCCAAGCTCGACGGGAAGTTGCAGGTCAGCCTGGATGACGGTCGTTTCTTGACGGTCGAATCGCGCGGCATGCGCGTCCTGGAGCTATTGTCCCTGCAGTCGCTACAACGCCTCGCGACCTTCGATGCCAATCCGGCCGATGCTCTGCGCGATGGATTGCCCTTCGACACCATACGGGGTGATTTGGCCTTGAACAAGGGCGTGGCTCATAGCGAAGGGTTCAAGCTCAACGGCCCGGTGGCAACGATCGCACTGGCTGGCGACACCGACCTCGTGGACGAAGTGTGGAACCTTAAGGCCGTGGTCATCCCCAATCTGGACGCGAGCGGCGCGGCCGTCGTGGCGGGGTTGGCGGTCAATCCGCTGGTCGGTCTGGGCGCCTTCCTGACGCAGTGGCTCTTGAAACGCCCTCTCGCGCGGGCCATGACGTTGGAGTATGCCGTCACCGGCACGTGGGACGATCCGAAGATCGAACCGATAGGCGGCCAGGATAAACCCTCCAAGACCCAGCAGCAGGCGGTCGAGGAACATATCGAGCACTAATCGGCCATAAAAAAAACGGGCGCCACCTGTATGGGGCGCCCGTCTCGGACCAGATCGGAGCCACTGCGTGGCCCCATCAAGTCGTTTTACTTCTTCTTCATCATGTCGAAGAATTCCGCGTTGGTCTTGGTCGCGCGCATCTTGTCCAAGATGAATTCCATCGACTGAACTTCGTCCATGTCGTGGATGAATTTGCGCAGTACCCAGACTTTTTGCAGCAGATCGGGCTGGATGAGCAGCTCTTCGCGGCGGGTACCCGATTTGTTCAGGTTGATCGCCGGATAGACGCGTTTTTCGGCAAGACGACGCTCGAGGTGGACTTCGGAGTTACCCGTGCCCTTGAATTCCTCGTAGATCACTTCGTCCATGCGGCTGCCGGTTTCGATCAGCGCCGTACCCAGGATGGTCAGCGAGCCGCCTTCCTCCAGGTTACGCGCCGCGCCGAAGAAACGCTTGGGCCGTTGCAGCGCGTTGGCGTCCACCCCGCCGGTGAGAACCTTGCCGGATGCCGGCACAACCGTGTTATAGGCGCGGGCCAGACGGGTGATGGAATCCAGCAGGATCACCACGTCTTTTTTCATTTCCACCAGACGCTTTGCTTTTTCGATGACCATTTCGGCGACCTGCACGTGGCGGGTGGCGGGTTCATCGAACGTGGAAGCGACGACTTCGCCGCGCACGGTGCGCTGCATTTCCGTGACTTCCTCGGGGCGTTCGTCGACCAGCAGGACGATCATGACCGCGTCCGGGTAGTTCGTCGTGATGGCGTGCGCGATGTGCTGCATCATCACGGTCTTACCGGATTTGGGGCTTGCCACGATCAGGCCACGCTGGCCTTTGCCGATCGGGGCAAAGATGTCCATGATCCGACCGGTCAGGTTTTCTTCGCTCTTGATGTCGCGTTCCAGGCGCAGTGGCTGATTCGGGTGCAGCGGCGTCAGGTTCTCGAACATGATGCGATGCTTGATCGCTTCGGGGGGCGCGCCATTGACCTTGTCGACTTTCACCAGCGCGAAATAACGCTCGCCGTCTTTGGGCGTGCGGACTTCGCCTTCGATGGAGTCACCCGTGTGCAGGTTGAAGCGGCGGATCTGCGAGGGCGAGATGTAGATGTCGTCCGTGCTGGCCAGGTACGAGGTTTCTGGCGAACGCAGAAAGCCGAAGCCGTCCGGCAGCACTTCGAGCACGCCGTCGCCAAAAATCTGCTCGCCTTGCTTGGCTCGCCGCTTCATGATGGCGAACATCAGCTCCTGCTTGCGAAAGCGGTTGGCGTTTTCGATTTCCAGGCCGGCGGCCATTTCCAGCAACTGCGAAACGTGCAGCGCCTTCAGTTCATTGAGGTGCATCGCGTTGAAAAGGGGATAGTAGAGAAGGGTCTTGGCGGCAGGCCACGGACGGGCCTGCGCGGTAGTCTAAGCCAGACGCCAGCCAAGCCGGCGCAGGTACATAGCCCGTAGTGTATTACAACGCGCCGTCCAAGAATGCGGTCAATTGCGATTTCGACAGTGCGCCGACCTTGGTGGCGGCTGCCTGGCCGTTCTTGAACAGCATCAGCGTCGGGATACCACGGATGCCATATTTGGCGGCGGTGTCCGCGTTTTCGTCCACGTTGAGCTTGGCGACCACGAGGCGGCCAGCGTATTCGCTGGCGACTTCTTCGAGCAGCGGGGCGATCATCTTGCAGGGACCACACCAGGCGGCCCAGTAGTCGACCAGCACCGGCACGTTGGATTGGATCACATCGGCTTCGAAGCTGGCGTCGCTGACGTTCTTGATTTGCTCGCTCATGGTAATTCTCGGTTGGGCGGCATCTCGGGCGCCAGGCGCCCCTGCCATATTGTTCTGGGTAAAAAAACTTGTGATTTGATAAGCATACCACTGTTGAAATCAACAGGGTTTGCAAGTTTTGTGTAGGATGATGCGCTGCAAACGTCGACGCCGGACGCGGAGTTTTATGTTTTTGCCGCGGGCGCGCATTTGCAAAGAACCTATCCTACCGAATTTGAGACTGGTCAGGACCTGCGCAACCTACCTAAGGCCGCGCAAAATCTAGACTAATCCGTAAAATGTCGGTTTTTTTCCACAGATCTTGGGGATAACTTGGCTACACCACGTTACACCGAAGCCTCCATCCGAGTTTTGAAGGGGCTGGAGCCGGTGCGTCAGCGCCCGGGCATGTACACCCGCACCGAAAATCCCCTGCACGTTGTGCAGGAGGTCATCGATAACGCCGCTGATGAGGCGCTGGCCGGCTACGGCAAGCAGATCCAGGTCACCCTGCATATCGACGGCAGCGTCACAGTCGAGGACGATGGCCGCGGGATTCCCGTGGGTCTGCATCCCGAAGAAAATGCGCCGGTCGTCGAACTGGTCTTTACCCGCCTGCACGCGGGCGGCAAATTCGACAAGGCCGCCGGTGGGGCGTATGCGTTCTCTGGCGGTCTGCACGGCGTGGGCGTGTCGGTCACCAATGCGCTGGCCACGCGGCTGGAGGTCACTGTCTGGCGCGACGGGCAGACTAACCGTCTGGTTTTCAAGGACGGCGAGGTGGCCGAGCCGCTCGCGCCTTTTGCCGAGGGCGGGCGCAAAAAGTCGGGCACCCGCGTTCGCGTCTGGCCCGATGGCAAGTATTTCGACAGCCCGCA
Source organism: Bordetella sp. 15P40C-2 (assembly GCF_009763235.1). Taxonomy (NCBI): domain Bacteria; kingdom Pseudomonadati; phylum Pseudomonadota; class Betaproteobacteria; order Burkholderiales; family Alcaligenaceae; genus Bordetella; species Bordetella sp. 15P40C-2. The sequence continues at coordinate 258,281 of NZ_WSJA01000025.1, read as the reverse complement.
AATTCCGTTGAACGAGCTGCAGCACCTGTTGCGCAGCAAAGCCGTGCTGCTGCCGGGTGTGAAAGTCACGCTCGCCAACGAAAAAACGGGCGATACCAAGACCTGGCAATACGTCGACGGTCTGCGCGGCTATCTGGCCGAGGCATTGGCCGGTGCCGAACTCATGGTGCCATTTTTTGAAGGCCAGCAATACGCGGGCGCCGACCATGAGAACTTCGCCGAAGGCGAGGGCGCCCAGTGGGTGGTTGCCTGGACTGAGGACGGCAATGCCGTGCGCGAGTCGTACGTCAATTTGATTCCGACGCCTGCGGGCGGCACGCACGAATCGGGTTTGCGCGAGGGGCTGTTCTCCGCTGTAAAGGGTTTTGCCGAGCTGCATAGTCTGTTGCCCAAGGGTGTGAAACTATTGCCCGAGGATGTGTTTTCCCGCGCAAGCTTTGTGCTGTCGGCCAAGGTGCTCGATCCGCAGTTCCAGGGCCAGATCAAAGAGCGGTTGAACAGCCGCGATGCGGTGCGTCTGGTGGGAGGCTTTGCCAAGAGCGCGCTCGATCTTTGGCTACACAGCAACGTCGAATACGGCAAAAAACTCGCCGAACTTGCCATCCGGCAGGCTCAGGCCCGCGCACGTTCCGCGCAGAAAGTCGAAAAGCGCAAGAGCTCCGGCGTGGCAGTGTTGCCCGGCAAGCTGACCGATTGCGAATCGTCTGATTCGTCGCGCACCGAAGTGTTCTTGGTCGAGGGCGACTCGGCCGGCGGTTCGGCCAAAATGGGCCGCGACAAGGAATTCCAGGCCATCCTGCCGCTGCGCGGCAAGGTGCTCAATTCCTGGGAAGTCGACCGTGATCGCCTGTTCGCAAATAACGAGATTCACGACATCGCGGTGGCGATAGGCGTGGACCCGCATGGCCCGAACGATTCGCCCGACTTGTCTGGCCTGCGTTACGGCCGCATCTGCATCTTGTCGGACGCGGACGTGGATGGCTCGCACATTCAGGTTCTATTGCTCACCCTGTTCTACCGTCATTTCCCTCGCCTGATCGAAACTGGGCATGTCTACATCGCGCGTCCGCCGCTTTTCCGGCTGGATGTTCCCGCGCAAGGCAAACGCCCGGCGCGCAAGATCTATTGCCTGGATCAAGGCGAGCTGGAGGCCGCGCAGGACAAGCTGCGCAAGGAAGGTGTGCGCGAAGGCTCATGGAGCATCAGCCGGTTCAAGGGTCTGGGTGAAATGAACCCCGAGCAGCTTTGGGAAACCACGATGAATCCCGATACGCGCCGCTTGCTGCCCGTAGGCTACGGCACGCTCACGCCCGAGGACACCACGCGCATGTTCGACATGCTGATGGGCAAGGGCGAATCTTCGCAGCGGCGTTCGTGGATCGAGGACAAGGGCAATCTGGCGGAGCTCGATATCTGATCGCGGCCTGACCGTCAGCCGGGCGGCCGATACGGCTGCCCGTCGCCCCACCGTAAAAGCAATTTCGAATACACATGACTGACAGCAATCAACCCGGCTTGTTTGACGAGCCCGCCGGCGAGGCCGACGAGGCCATCACGCTAGGCCGCTATGCCGAACAGGCCTATTTGGATTACGCCGTTTCCGTGGTGCGTGGGCGCGCGCTGCCCGATCTGGGAGATGGTCAAAAGCCCGTGCAGCGTCGCATTCTGTACGCGATGCAGGACATGGGCCTGGGCCCCGGTGCAAAGCCCGTGAAGTCCGCGCGTGTGGTCGGCGATGTGCTGGGTAAATATCACCCGCACGGCGATCAGGCCGCGTATGACGCGATGGTGCGTATGGCGCAGGATTTCTCGCTGCGTTATCCCTTGATCGACGGCCACGGGAATTTCGGCTCGCGCGACGGCGATAACGCCGCGGCGATGCGTTATACCGAAGCGCGCCTGACGCCGTTCTCGCGCCTGCTGCTCGACGAACTGGACGAAGGCACGGTCGATTTCGCGCCCAACTACGATGGCAGTCAGCAAGAGCCGCAGATGCTGCCGGCGCGTTTGCCGGTGATGCTGCTCAACGGTGCGTCGGGTATTGCCGTGGGCATGGCGACCGAGATTCCGTCTCATAATCTGCGCGAGGTCGCCAAGGCCTGCGTTGCGTTGATCAAACACCCGAATCTGCCCGACGCCGAATTGCACGCCCTGATCCCTGGGCCCGATTTCGCCGGGGGCGGCCAGGTGATCACGCCCGAGGCGGACATCGCGCAGATCTACCAGAACGGCCGCGGCTCGCTAAAGGCGCGCGCTCGCTGGCAGTTCGAGGAAATGGCGCGTGGGCAGTGGCAGCTGGTGGTTACCGAATTGCCGCCGGGCACCTCGGGCCAAAAGGTCCTGGAAGAAATCGAGGAAATCACCAACCCCAAGGTCAAGGCAGGCAAGAAGGCCCTGACCGCCGAGCAGCAACAGGCCAAGGCCGTGATGCTGAACCTGTTGGATGCGGTGCGCGATGAGTCGGGCAAGGATGCCGCGGTGCGTCTGGTCTTTGAACCCAAGACCTCGCGCGTGGATCGTGACGAATTCGTCAATACGTTGCTCGTGCAAACCAGCATGGAAACCAGCGTGCCGATCAACCTGGTGTGCATAGGCACCGATGGTCGTCCGCGTCAGAAAGGCCTGCGCCAGATCCTGACCGAATGGGTGGCTTTCCGCACCGATACCGTGGTGCGCCGCACGCGCCATCGGCTGGACAAGGTCACCGACCGTATCCATGTGCTCGAAGGCCGGATGCTCGTCTATCTGAACGTGGACGAGGTCATCCAGACCATCCGCGAATCGGACGAGCCGCGCGCCGCGTTGATGCAGCGTTTCTCGCTGTCCGAGCGCCAGGCCGAGGACATTCTGGAAATGCGCCTGCGTCAGCTCGCGCGCTTGGAAGGCTTCAAGATCGAGCAGGAACTGACCGACAAACGCGACGAGCAGACGCGCTTGCAAGAGCTCTTGGACAACCCCAGCTCGCTGCGCCGTCTGTTGATCAAGGAGATTGAAGCAGACGCCAAACAGTATGGCGACGATCGCCGTACCTTGATCGAGACGGCCGAACGCGCGGTGCTGGAAACCAAGGTGCTGGATGAGCCGGTGACCGTCATCGTGTCGCAGAAAGGCTGGCTGCGCGCGCGTCAGGGCCACGGGCACGATGCGTCGCAGTTCACGTTCAAACAGGGCGATGATCTGTACGGCGCATTCGAGTGCCGTACGACCGATACGCTGATCGCGATTGGTGACAACGGGCGGGTGTACACGGTTGCCGTCTCGAGCCTGCCATCGGCGCGCGGCGACGGGCAACCGGTCACGACGATGATCGATCTGGCGTCCGGCACGCGCATCGTTCATAGCATCGCCGCCGCGCCGGACAGCCGCTGGTTGATCGCGACGCAAAGCGGCTTTGGTTTCGCGACCAAGCTCAGCGATATGACTTCCCGTCAACGCGCGGGCAAACAGTTCATCACCGTGGAAGACGGGGACGCGCTGCTGCGCCCCGTGCCCTTGTTCGAGGGGGCGACTCAGCTTGCGTTGTTGTCGGCCAAGGGCAAATTCCTGGTCTTCGGTCTGGACGAGGTCAAATCGCTGTCTGGCGGTGGACGTGGCACCATTCTGATGGGCTTGGATGGCGCGGACAAAGTCGATCAAGTCGTGCCAATTGGCGCGGCAGGGGTGCGTGCGGCTGGGATTTATCGCAATAAACACACCGAAGATATCCTCGCCGGGCAAGCGCTGGCGCCCTATGTGGGTAAGCGCGCCCGCAAAGGCCGTGCGCTGGATGTGCGTCCGAAACAGCCGGTGCTGTCGCCGGTGTTCTGAGGCTGTAGCGGGTAGGGCGGGCTGTAGCGCCCGCTCAATGAAAATGTGGGCGGCTATCCATCGGGATAGTCGCCCACATTATTTTTGTTCGCGCGCGAAGGACCGCGCGCGAAAACGGCAATTAACTCGCCAGCTTCAACCCGATCAATCCTGCCGCGATCAATAAGACGCTGATCACGCGCATCGGGGATAAGGCTTCCTGGAACAACACAATGCCGCAGATGAACGCACCCAGCGCGCCGATGCCCACCCATACCGCATAGGCCGTACCTAGCGGCAGCGACTTCATGGCGACAGACAGCAGCCAGACGCTGACGACCATGCCGATCAGGGTGATTGCAGAAGGAACCAGGCGGGTAAACCCCTCGGTATATTTGAGACTGACCGCCCAAACAACCTCAAACAGCCCCGCCAATAAAAGAATAATCCAGGCCACGACATGCCCCTATAAAACCGCCGGCGCTGTGCCGGCAACTGGGGCCGTCCCCGAAAGTGACGCAACCGGCGAGGTGCCGGCAGCCGCCCCGGGCCGTCCCGGTGCGGCAAAAATTATAGAATAGCAAATTGACCGTCGGGTAGCGGTTGTAGCGTTTTGCCAACCATCGCCCGGCGCCGCGCATTTTTTCACCAGATTCGTATCCATGAGCTTCCAGGTCACTGTTCAACCCAGCCAGCATCAATTCACCGTCGAAGCCGGTCAAACCGTGCTGGACGCCGCCCTGGCCGCTGGCATCGTGCTGCCGTACAGCTGCCGCAATGGCGCGTGTTCCAGCTGCAAAGGCAAGGTGGTGTCAGGCGAGGTGGACGCGGGTGAATACCCCGCGCAGATTCTCTCGCCGGAAGAGTTGGCCCAGGGCTATACCCTGTTCTGCCAGGCCAAAGCCCAATCGGATCTGGTGGTGGAGTCGACCGAGGTCCGTCTGGCGAGCGATATCCAGATCCGCAAGCTGCCCGCGCGCGTGCAGGAAATGTCCCTGGCCGCACCCGACGTGACCGTGTTGCGTCTGCAGCTGCCCGCGGCCGAGCCGTTCCGCTATTACGCGGGCCAGTACGTCGAAATCATTCTGAAAGACGGCAAGCGTCGTAGTTATTCGATGGCGAATGCGCCGCACAACGGCAGCCCGATTGAGCTGCATATCCGTCATATGCCGGGTGGGGTGTTCACCGATCATGTATTCGGGGCGGGCGCCACGCAGATGAAGGTGCGCGAGATCCTGCGCCTGGAAGGTCCGTTCGGATCGTTCTTCCTGCGCGAGGATTCCAATAAGCCCATCGTGTTGCTGGCCAGCGGCACCGGGTTTGCGCCGGTCAAGGCGATTGTCGAGCATATGGCGCATCACAACATTCAACGCCCGGTCGCGTTGTACTGGGGCGGTCGCCGCCCCGTGGATCTGTACATGAGCGAGCTGGCCCAGTCGTGGGCGCAGACCTTGCCGGATTTCAAGTTCATCCCGGTGGTGTCGGATAGCCTGCCCGAGGATGGCTGGACGGGTCGTACCGGGTTTGTGCACGAGGCCGTGATGCAGGACCTGCCGGATTTGTCCGGCTACCAAGTGTATGCCTGCGGTGCGCCGCCCATGGTCGAAGCCGCGCGTCGCGAGTTCTCGGCACAGTGCGGACTGCCCGCTGAAGAGTTCTACGCGGATGCCTTTACCTCGCAGGCCGATGTCGCGGCTGCCGGGGGCTGAGGCGATCGTCACGGTCGAAACGTTTAGGTGTAAATAGATACCGGCCCTGCCTTTATGTCATAGGCGTGGCCCCGTCGCCGCTGTAAACTGCGGCACGAGCGATGATTGGAATCAGCTGCGACAGCAAGCGGGCGAGGCCCGTTGCCGCCAGCGGCGCAAGGAGCAAGGCGCGCATGAGAGTTGTGGTTGTAGGTAGCGGCATCATAGGCATTTCCAGCGCCTGGTGGCTGAACCAGGCGGGCCATGACGTCGTGGTGATCGATCGTCGCCCCGGCGCGGCTCAGGAAACCAGCCTGGCCAATGGCGGGCAGATCTCCGTTTCCTACGCCGAACCCTGGGCCAATCCGCAAGCGCCGCTGAAACTGTTGCGATGGCTGTTCCGCGATGACGCGCCACTACTGTTCAGGCCCCAACTCGACTGGCGGCAATGGATGTGGGGGCTGGCGTTTTTGCGCGAATGTCTGCCCGGCCGTTTAGCACCCAATATCCGCGCCATGGTGCGGCTGGCCGAATACAGCCGCAGTACGCTGCAGGCCATGCGCGCCGAGCTGGGCATTAGCTACGACCATTTGCAGCGCGGCATTCTGAATTTTTATCGCGATCAATACGAATTTGAAACCTCGCAAAAGGCCGCCGGCCTGATGCGCGACTTCGGCGTGGAACGTCGTGTCGTGACCGCGGACGAAGTGGTGGCGATCGAGCCGGCACTGGCGCCGCATCGCGCCACCATCGTGGGTGGCGACTATACGCCGGAAGACGAAAGCGGCGATGTGCATCTGTTTGCCACCAGTCTGGCGCGCCGTTGCGAAGCGGCTGGGGTGGAGTTCCGTTTCGAGACGACTGCCACGCGTCTGATCACCGAGGGCGGGCAGGTCCAGCACCTGGAAGTCATCGGTCGTGACGGGCGTTTTGAACGCATTCCCGCCGATGCATATGTCGTCGCGATGGGCAGCTATAGTCCCTATCTGCTGCGGCCGCTGGGCGTGCCATGCAACGTTTATCCGGCTAAAGGCTATTCCGCTACTTTTACCGTCGTGGATCCCACCGGTGCACCAACCGTCAGCCTCACCGATAGCAGCCATAAAGTCGTATTTTCGCGCTTTGGTGATCGCTTGCGGATGGCCGGTACAGCAGAGCTATCCGGTTATTCGCGTGCATTGAATACCGCTCGTTGCGAGGCCATGACACGGCTGGCGCGCGAGTTATTCCCTGGCGCTCTCGATTTCGAGAATGTCAGCTATTGGTCGGGCTTGCGTCCGGCCACCCCTTCGAACGTACCGCTCATCGGTCGCACCCGGGTGCCCAATCTGTATCTCAATACAGGTCATGGCACGCTGGGCTGGACCATGGGCGTGGGTTCGGGTCGGGCTCTGGCCGATCTGCTGAGCGGACGCAAGCCAGAGCCTGAATTTCCCTTTCTTGGTCTATCAAACCTATGAAGACATTGCAATTGGCGGACATCGCCCGCGGATTGGGCGCCAGCCCTCGCATTTGGGTATTTAGCGCAGCCATGGCGATCGCCGGCGTGGCACAAGCCGCGGGCGTCGAGATCGAGGTCTGGCACACACTGAACGGCCCGAACAAAGCCGAATTCGAAAAGCTCGCCAAGAAGTACAACAAAGAACAGAAAGACGTCACGGTCAAGCTGCGCGGTTTTGACGATGCGCGCGCGCTGCAGACCGCGGCCCAGGACGCCATCAAAAAGAAAACTGGCCCTAACCTGATTCAGCTCGAGGACAATCGCTCGCCCGATGTGGTGTCCGAGCACAAGGCCATCTTGCCGCTGTATCAGCTGCTGGCCAAGTACCCGATCAAGGATCTGAACTGGTTCCTGCCGGGCACATCGAGCTTTATCCGCGACAGTAAGGGCCGCCTGCTGGCCTTCCCGTGGATGGCCGAAGTACCGGTCATGTACTACAACCTCGACGCCTATAAAAAGGCGGGGCTGGATCCCAACAAGCCCGCGGCCACGTGGGCCGATCTACAGGCCGAATTGCTCAAGCTGCGCGACGTGGCCAACCTCGACTGCCCGTATGCATCGAGCAAACAGGTGGAAGTCCATCTGGAAAACCTCGCGCCGGTCAACAAGCAGCTCTACACCTCGAACGATAACGGCCTGACCACTAGCAAGACCGCGCCGGTGTTGAAGTTCGATACCTTGTACATGCGTCACATCGCGTTGATGGTGAGCTGGAAGCGTTCGCTGCTCTTTACCGAGTCGTCCGACGATAGCAAGAGCGACAAACTGTTTGCCGACGGCAAATGCGGCGTGTTGACCTCGGGCAGTGGCGCAGCGGGGACTTTCATGCACACGCGCAATCTGAAGTTTGGCGTGGCTCCGCTGCCGTATTACCCGCAGGCCACCAAGGACGCAGGGCGCCCCTTCGTCAGCGGCTCGGCGCTGTGGGCAGTCAATGGTCACCCGCAAGCGCAGGAAAAAGCGACGGCCGACTTCCTGGCCTGGCTATCCAAGCCGGTCAATGCGGCCGAGTGGCATCAACAGACCGGCTACCTGCCGTTGACCGATGCGGCGTTCCGGGCTTCAGACGTGTCGTTCTATAACAAGGTGCCGGGCGCCAAGGCGCTCGTCGATTCGCTGCGTGGCAATCTGGCTTCGACCAGCCGCGGGTTCCGTATGGCGCATTACGATCGTATCCAGCCCATTCTGAATAGTGAATTGAATCAGGCCCTGGCTGGCACGACCCCCCCCGTGGCAGCATTGAACAAGGCCTCTGATCAGGCCAAGAAGATCGCTCAGCAGCGGTGATCATTGACGGGCGGGCCCCGTCTTCGCGCCGGTTGGGCGCGGGACGCGGCCTCCCTCCGGCTGGCTGACTATGCCGACTTGCTCGATCAGAGCTGTCGGCTTTTTTATTGCCGCGAGGGCGTAGCCGTCCGGTCAAACGGCGCCTTCAATTTCGCCACGATGGAAGCCCACCGTGGCGGATGGCAATTCCCGTCTCGAATGGCCTCAGGTCACCGGTCCCGGGTTGAACAGCACGAGCGCGTTATGCAGTTTCCAACGCTCGGCCCAGGTCTGCTTGCGGCCACTGGCCACGTCCAGCAGCAAGTGGAACATTTCCCAGCCCAGATCTTCGATACTCAGTTCGCCATCGGCGATACGACCTGCATTCACGTCCATCAAATCATGCCAGCGGCGCGCGAGATCGGTGCGTGTGGCGACTTTGACCACCGGTACTTCGGCCAGACCATAGGGAGTCCCCCGGCCGGTCGTGAAAATATGCAGGTTCATGCCAGCGGCGAGTTGCAGTGCGCCGCAGATAAAGTCACTGGCGGGTGTCGCCGCGTAAACCAAACCTTTCTCGATGCCACGCCCGCGCAGGCTTTGGCCGGGGCTTAACACGCCATTGATCGCTGACGTGCCCGACTTGATCACCGAGCCCATGGCTTTTTCGACAATGTTGGACAGGCCGCCTTTTTTATTGCCCGGCGAGGTGTTCGCGCTACGATCGGCCTGGCCGCGTTGCAGATAGGCGTCGTACCACGCCATTTCATTGATAATGTCCTGGGCGACCTCCACGGATTGCGCGCGTTTGGTCAGTTGCTCCACGCTGTCGCGCACTTCGGTGGTTTCCGAGAACATCACGGTGGCCCCAGCGCGCACCAGCAGGTCCGCGCAGAAGCCGACGGCCGGGTTGGCGGTGACGCCCGAGAACGCATCGCTGCCTCCGCATTGCACGCCCACTACCAGATCCGAGGCGGGGCAGGTCTCGCGCCGACGTCGGTTCAGGCGCTCCAGATGGGGGATTGCTTGCGCCATGATGGCATCAACCATGGCCTGAAATCCGACATGCTCCTCGTCTTGCAGACGCATCACATCCAGCGTGGTGCTCATCGATCCGTCGGCCTGGATTGGGATGGCGTTCGTGGGCATCAGGCGCTCGGGTTGCAGCTTTTCGCAGCCCAGGCTGACCACCATGACCTCACCTCCGAAGTTCGGATTCTTGCTGATATTGCGCAGCGTGCGGATCGGCACGATGGCATCAGGCGCGTCTATCGCGACACCGCAGCCGTAGCCATGTTCCAGGGCCACGACGCCATCGACGTTCGGATAGCGGGGCAGCAATTCCGTGCGGATACGCTGCAGCGCGTGATCGACGACGCCCGCTACACATTGCACCGTGGTCGTGATTGCCAGCAGATTGCGCGTGCCGACACTGCCGTCGGCATTGCGATATCCCTCGAAGGTATAGCCTTCCAGCGCAGGCAGTGGGGCAGGGGTTTCGGTCGCCATGGGCAGATCGTCCAGGCCGCGCGCAGCGGGCATGGTCAGCACGTTTTCGTTGACCCAGCTGCCCGCGGGCAAGTCACGGTTGGCATAGCCGATCGTCACGTTGTAGCGCCGCACGGGCTGGCCTTCGGCGATATCGGTCAGCGCAACTTTGTGACCTTGCGGCACGCGCTCGAGCAACGTCGGGCCATCGGGCAATTGTGCGCCGGCCGCCAACCCACCTTGGTTCGCGACTATGGCCACATTATCGTCAGCATGCATCCGGATCGCGCGCGGCGTATCGGTGAGCGCGGCGGAGGATGCGGGAGAAATCGGGGTACAGGTCGACATAGAGTCCGGTCAAACCGAGGAACGAAAGAGCGAAAATGTTAACGTTAACCAAAAAGGGCGTCAACGATCCCCAGTTCAATGTCGCAAGGATATTGCGGAGGCTTATGCGGGGGGATGGACGACGACGCGGGTCGCCATCCCTGTGGCCCACTCAGGGGGCGGCCTAGGCGCTTTCCCGCTTGATTAATGTGAAGCCGACATCCTGAATTGGCTGCGCGGGCCGCTTGCCCTGGATGCGATCAATCAGCAAGCTCGCCGTTCGGCGCCCGATATCCTCGGGGTCAACGCGTACCGTGGTGAGCGCGGGGGTCACGTTGCAGGCGAAATCGAAATCGCCAAATCCGACAATCGCCAGATCTTCTGGCACCCGTAATCCGCGCAGCTGCGCTTCCATGAGCGTGCCTAAAGCCACCATATCACTGGATGAAAAAATACCGTCCACGTCGGGATCTCCCTCCAACGCGCGCGCGAGCCCGGCGCGTCCGTGCCCCAGTTGGCTAGGGGGCGACATCAACAGCGACGTGCCCTCGCGCAGGTGCCGCCCCGCGATGCCCAGATGCAGTGCTTCGTCGGCGAATCCCTGGAAGCGCGCCGCCGTGCGGGCTTCGGTTGCGGCAATAGAGGCGAGGCAGCGCCTGCCTTGCTCATACAGATAGCGCGCAATCGCGCGGCCCACTTCGTAGTGCGAGAACCCCACCAGCATGTCGATGGGGTCGTCGGTCATCTCCCATGTTTCGACAACCGGAATGCCCGAGGCGGCCAGCCGCCGTCGTGCCAGCGGAGACTGCGTCAAGCCCGTCAACACAATGCCATCGGGCCGCCGTGCGATCACGGATTCCAACACGATTTCATCGCGCGAACGGTCATAGCCGCGTTCGCTGAGCATCACCTGATAGCCAGCTTCGACCAGAATCTCTGTCATCGCATGCACGGCCAGCAAGAATGCCGAGCCCGAGGCAATCGAGGGCACCATTAACGCAATCATGCGCGTGCGTTGCGAGCGCAGCCCTGCCGCATGCAGATTCGGTACATAGCCGCTGGCAGCGACGGCGTCCAACACCTGTTTGCGCGTAACTTCGGATACCCGGTCAGGCTGGTTGAGCGCGCGCGAAGCAGTCATGACCGACACGCCTGCCTGCCTTGCGACATCGGTGAGGGTCACACCGCCGCTGCGGCGTGTGCGCTTAGCGGGCGAGGAGGGCTCAGAACCCTTGCGCGTATTTATCACGTAAAAACTCCACCAGACATTTCACCGATTGCGGCACGTGCGCGGACCACGGGCGCAGGGCATACAGTTTGCCACCAAAAAATCCATGCACCCGCCAGCCAGGCAGAACTTCGACCAGACCACCGGGCGCGGAGGTCACCGCGCTGAAGTCCGGCAGCATGCCAATCCCCGCGCCGCCCAGCACCGCCTGGCGCAATACTTCGCTGTTATTGGCGCGAAACCGCGTCTGGATGGGAATCACGATCGGTGCTGCCGAGCTGCGTCGTCCCTCGCGTACAAAGGACCAGGTCTCGTAACTACGATTACCCAGATAGGTCACGCATGCATGATGGCTGAGGTCGCGCGGATGCTGGGGGGTGCCGTGTACGCGCAGATACTCGGGGCTGGCGACGAGTACGGAACGCGACCCGCACAATTCCCACGCGATATAGGTCTCGGGCGGATGGTCGGTGTGGCGTATCGCCAGATCGAATCCCTCGTGTGCCAGGTTAACCAGCCGGTCGACCAGTTCAAGGTCAACGCGCACTTCGGGATACTGCCGTAGAAAGTCGGGTAGCACGGGAGCCAGATGTTGACGGCCAAAAGCCACCGGCGCGGTCAGCCGCACGGTGCCGCGCGGCACATCGGACAGATCTTTCACAGCCAGAAATCCCGCCCCGATGCGCTCGAACGCGGGAGCCGCGTTTTCCACCAGATTCTGGCCAGCCTCCGTCAGCATGACATGGCGCGTCGTGCGGCGTACCAGGGGCAATCCCACGGCTTTTTCCAGCGCATTGATACGCGTGCTGACCGATGCCTTCGATACGCCCAAGCGACGCGCCGTCTGCGTAAAACTGCGTGTTTCCGCAAGCGCGGTCAGCAGATAAATATCCGCAACTAGCGGGGCGATCTGGTCAGTGGCCATGGAGCAGGGTAGCGTTGAGATTGTTCATTCTATCAAACACTGATGTCGCAAAATCGGTCTTCCGCCGGGCAGATCGTCGCCGTAGACTGAATGCCGTTATCCGATCAACGCTATTCAGGAAGCCCACAGTGACTGCCGCCACCTCTCAATCTGCTTTGCCCCTCATCGGCCATTGGATCGACGGTCGTCGCGTCGAGCCGCAATCGCCCCAGACGCGTGATGTGTTCAACCCCGCGACCGGTCAGGTCACGGGCCGCGTTGCACTCGCCACCGCTGGCGATATCGAAGCCGCGGTCGCTTCGGCCCGCAAGGCGTTCCCGGCCTGGGCCGCGACCCCGCCGCTGCGCCGTGCGCGCGTGCTGTTCCGCTTCCTGGAGCTGCTGCATCGCCATCACGACGATCTGGCTCGCATGATCACCGCCGAGCACGGCAAAGTGTTCAGCGATGCGCAAGGCGAGGTCGCGCGCGGCATCGACATCGTGGAATTTGCTTGCGGCGCGCCGCAGTTGCTCAAGACCGATTTCACCGAGCAAGTCGCCTCGGGTATGGACAACTGGACGTTGCGCCAGCCGCTGGGCGTGGTCGCCGGCATTACGCCGTTTAACTTCCCGGTGATGGTGCCGATGTGGATGTTCCCCATGGCCTTGGCCACGGGCAACACGTTCATCCTCAAGCCAAGCCCCACCGATCCCAGCCCGTCGCTGTATGTGGCGGAACTGTTGAAAGAAGCGGGCCTGCCCGACGGCGTATTCAACGTGGTGCAGGGCGATCATCATGCCGTGAACGCGTTGATCGAAGATCCCGATGTCAAGGCGGTGTCCTTCGTTGGCTCTACGCCCGTGGCACAACACATTTACGAGACCGGCGCGCGCCACGGCAAGCGTGTGCAAGCGCTGGGCGGGGCGAAGAACCACATGGTCATCATGCCCGATGCCGATATCGAACAGGCGGTTGATGCATTGATGGGCGCGGCCTATGGTTCGGCCGGCGAACGCTGCATGGCGATTTCCGTCGCGGTCCTTGTGGGTTCCGCCGCAGAGCAAGTCGTGCCTCGTCTGGTTGAGCGTCTGAAGGAACTGAAGGTGCGTAATGGCACTGACCCGCAAGCCGAGATGGGCCCCATTGTCACGGCCGAAGCGCGTCAACGCATCGCTGGTTACATCGATGCGGGCATTCAAGAAGGCGCGACTCTTTTGGCCGATGGCCGCGAGTTCGCAGGCTCCCAGGCCGGGGAGGGATGCGAAAACGGTTTCTGGCTGGGCGGTACGCTGTTTGACAACGTGACCCCCGAGATGCGCATCTACAAGGAAGAAATCTTCGGACCTGTGTTGTCGTGCGTGCGCGTGCCCGATTTCGCCTCGGCCGTGAAGCTCATCAACAACCATGAATACGCCAACGGCGTCAGCTGCTTTACCCGCGACGGCAACGTTGCGCGCGAGTTCGGCCGTCAGATCGAGGTTGGCATGGTCGGCGTGAACGTGCCAATTCCGGTGCCGGCAGCCTGGCACGGATTCGGTGGCTGGAAGCGTTCGCTGTTCGGCGACATGCACGCATATGGCGAAGAAGGCGTGCGCTTCTACACGCGTCAGAAGAGCATCATGCAACGCTGGCCTGAGAGCATTGGCAAGGGCGCGGAGTTCGCCATGCCGACGATTCGCTAAGTACGGTTGCCGTGGCAACGATCTTGCAAGGTTCGTCAGGTCGTCGCTGACGTAGGTGGGTTCCTGGGCGCCGGTCATCGAGAAATCGATGGCCGGCGTTTTTATTTGGGGTCCTCGCCGACGCCGAACAGCCTTGTCATGCCGCCGCGCAAATGGTCCAACATCGCCTCGCGCGCAGCGGCGTCATCGCCGTCTTTAATTGCCTGACCGATGGCACGATGCTCCAGCCGCACATCGACGGCACGCCGTACCATAGGCAGCGGCGACAACTCGCGGATGAGCTTGATGGCCACCCGGGTTTGCTCGGCGAGCGCCGCCATGGTCAACGTGAAGAAGCGATTGCCGCTCGCCGCGGCGATGGCGCCGTGAAAAGCGATGTCTTCCTCGATGCCTGTCTCACCGCGCGACCATGCCGCTTCCAGCATGCGTTGACGTAGGTCGATGTCATCGAGCAGTTGGCGATCCGTACAACGTGCGGCGCCCGCTGCGCTTTCCCCTTCAATCAGGCAACGAAACGCAAGGAAGTTGCGAACATCCGGAATGCTATGGAGGGGGCCAAATGCGGCGCTTTGCATCGCGGCAGGTTTGCCTACGAAATTTCCCGAGCCTCGCCGCGCGTAGACCCAGCCTTCGGTCCGCAAACGTGCCAGCGCCTGCCGTAACACGGGCCGGGATACGCCGAGCCTTCGAGCCAACTCGTCTTCGCTGGGCAACCGTTCGTCAGGTTCGCGCGTCTCGATCAGAGTCAGCACTTGCTTATAGGCGAAGTCACTTAAAGGAGAGATAGCCACGATCGTCGAATTAGTAATACTACTTGGTCGTTTTGTTGACAGCATAGTCGTGCCGCCTTGAGGATGGCAACCTGCACCGACCGGGCCTCAATCGGGATATTTCAAACCCGGCGGCAATTGATAACCCTTAGACAACAGCAGATCCACGCATGGCTACTATCACGGCGTTACGCAGCATTCGTATTGACGAACGTCCTAATTTGATTTGGGTGGAAATTGAAACTGACGAAGGCCTCACCGGTCTAGGCGAGTCGTTTCGGGGCGCGCAAGCGGTCGAGGCAGTGCTGCACGAAACGGTCGCGCCCTGGTTGCTGGGCCGCGATTCGCGTCATATCGAAGCGGTGTCCCAGTATTTGATGAATCCCTATCTGGGATTCCACAGCACCAGCGCCGAGGTTCGCGCGGCTAGCGCGGTTGATATCGCGTTATGGGACCTGGCAGGACAGCGGCAGGGCGTGCCGACCTACATCGCCATGGGCGGCGGCGTGCGCGATCGAATTCGCGCCTACAACACCTGCGCGGGCTATTCCTACAACACGGGGGGCGTCGCGCGACGCAGCACCGACGGGTCTGAGCTGCAAGTCGGCCCCTATGATGATCAAGTGGCTTTCATGCGTGACGCTGGCGCGTTAGCGCAGAGCCTCTTGGATGAGGGTTATAGCGCCATGAAAATATGGCCGTTCGATGCTTTCGCGGCTGCGACGGGCGGGCATCTGATCAGCGCACAAGATTTGAAGCGCGGCCTGGAACCGTTTAAGAAAATTCGCGAGGCGGTGGGCGATCGCATCGAAGTGATGTGCGAACTGCACAGCCTCTGGGGGGCGAATGCCGCGTTGCGCATCTGCCGGGCCTTGGAGGATTACGGTGTGTTTTGGGCCGAAGACCCGCTTAGCAAGATGGACGATGCCCAGGCGCTGGCGGACTTGCGGCGGCAGACCCGCGTGCCAATTTGTGGCAGCGAGACCTTGGCTGGCACGGTGCCCTTCCGGGATCTGTTGGCCAAAGACGCTTTGGATATCGTGATGCTCGACCTCGCCTGGTGCGGTGGCCTGACAGAGGGCCGCAAGATCGCTAGCCTGGCTCAGGCCTACGCGAAGCCCATTGCGCCTCACGACTGTACCGGTCCCATTACGTTGATGGCGGGACTCCATCTCGCGATGCACGCACCCACCGCGATTTTCCAGGAGGTGGTGCGCGCGACATTAAGCACTTGGTATCGCGATCTGGTGACGGCCTTACCGGTCGTCGAACACGGCATCGTACTGGCGCCGACCGCCCCTGGTCTGGGGGCCAGCCTGCAACCTGAAATCAAGGCCCGTGCCGATGCCACGGTTCGCGAGAGCGTTCGAAAAATCTGATTCGCAATGCTTGAGCGCCGATTCACCGCCCCGAGGAACGGGGCGTTCCCTCGGCGCGACCAATAAGACCCCGACTTAAGGAGGAGATCGACCCATGAAAAAGGTACTCACTGCGATAGTGATGGCATGCTGGACCACTGCCGCGATGGCTCAAGCGCCTTGGCCGCAAGAAAAGCCCGTTCAAGTTGTCGTGCCGTTCCCCGCGGGAGGCGCGACCGACACCATTGGCCGCTTGATGGCCGAGCAGTTGCAGCGCCGCCTCAACCAATCGTTTGTCGTGCACAACCGTCCCGGCGCCACGGGAACTATCGGGGCAGGTGCAGTGGCGCGCGCCGCCCCGGATGGTTACACCTTGATGATGTCCTCGCTAGGCACTTATGTCATTGCGCCGCACTTGATCAAGTCAACGCCCTACGATGCGCTACAGGATTTCGACTACATCACTGTCGCCGTACAAGCCCCCAACGTGCTCGTTGCTGCGCCGACGAAGACCGCGCGCAGCGTGCAAGATGTTATCGATGAACTGAAAGCCAGACCCGGTCAGGTCAGTTTCGCGAACTCGGGTTTTGGGGCGTCTGATCATCTGTCAGCAGAAGTCTTTCTGCAGCAGACCCGGACCGACGGCATGCACGTTGCATACAAGGGCGGCGCGCCAGCGATCAACGACTTGATGGGGTCGCAGGTCGATTACTCATTCCAGAACGTCAATGCGGTCTTGCCGCATATCCGCGCTGGCAAACTGCGCCCGCTTGCCGTGACCGGAGATAAGCGTTCGGCCGTGCTGCCTGATGTCCCCACATTGACCGAGGCTGGGGTGCCGAATGCGGTGATCTATTCCTGGCAAGCGCTGTCTGCGCCAAAGGGACTCCCCGCTGGTGTCAAGGCCAAATTGGCGGACGCGGCGATTGCGGCATTCAAGGATGCCGAGGTCGCGCATAAACTTGAAGATCAGGGTTTGGAGGTCGTAGCCAGTACACCTGAAGCATTTTCTGCGTTTCAGGCTCGCGAGTTTCAACGTTGGAAGACCTTGATCGAGGAACGTGGGATTACCATCGAATAAGAGCGCGCGGAATAGCCCGCACCCCTGGCGGTGCGGTGCCATACCTCTTGTCATTGCGGACCGGTCAACTCCTGGCTCGCGGTAGTGAACGAAAACATCCGTCAGTATCACTCCGTCTAGGCCCGCACGCGCGCTGCATGCACCATGTGAAGGGTGTGCGCCAATCTGGCTGCGCGACAATTACTCGGGGTGCGTATGGTTCGATATGCAGGGGCATTGCTGCTGGTTCTAAGCTTGGCGGCATGTGTGACGGTCACGCCCGCTACGTCCGGGTGGGCGCCCGGCGAGGGCGCTCCCGGTCATTACGATTTCAACTGGCGTCTGTCTGGCGATGCCAAGGTCGCGCCGTTACAGGTGTTCAGTGGCCAGGGCCGAATCTGGTTGCAATTCCCCCCAGGCCGAACGCTACCCGCGCTCTTTGCGGAAACAGGGCAAGGCATTCAGCCCTTGCCGTACGTCTACCAAGAACCCTACATGGTGATCGAAGGCAACTGGCCGGCGCTGGTTCTTCGGGGTGGTCACTACACCGCACGCGCTGAACGCGCGCAGCCAGCGAAAACAGCTGCCGGTGCCCCGATTGGTCCTGCCTCTGCGGTGAAGTAGTGAGTGTGTCTCAACTCCACCCGAATGGGCATCAACCAAAGTCTGTCTGTCTCCCAGCATTGGGCGGCTTTCGCATCGGGAGAGATGCCTGTCGGATGGCATCGACGAAGCGTTGGCGTGCGTCGCCCGTTGCGGCGTCGCTTCGGACAATTGCCGCGATGGGTGGCAGGCTCCAGGCAATGGTGTATGGCACGATTGCAATACCGGCGATATGCACCAGTTCGTTGGCGATATCGGCCGGCAGCAGCGATACGGCGCGGTCCGAAGAGGCGATGATTTCACCGATCAGCTTGGCGGAATAACCTTCCGTGATCGGTACAGGCGGCGTGATCCCCGCCTGGATAAACAAGGCCGCAACCTGCTCGCGCAGTGCGGTGTTCGGCTCACCCAGCACCCAGTCCAGTTCAGCCAGGCGCTCCCACGACAAGGGGACTCGCCCAAGTTGTGCTGCCAGCTGGCGGTTGCTGACCAGGCGGGCTTGTTGTTGATAGAGTGGCTCAAAGTGCAGACCCTGCAAATCCAGCCTGGGGCTGGCGCGGGCAATCACGACATCCAGTTCATGCTCGCGCAAGGCGCGCAACAGGTAGTCGGTGGTGCCATCGTGAATCCGCACCGCTAACCTTTGTGGTTCCGACTGCACTGCCAGCACGGCATCGGCGATGAGCCTTCCCGAGACAAAGGGCGTCACGCCCACGTGCAAGCGCGCGGCCATGCCCGCATGCGAGGCTTCCATGTCCTGCACCAGTTGGCCCAGATCCTGCAACATCGCCTGCGCGCGCGCTGTAACGATATTCCCCACTTCGGTCGGCCGCATGCCTCGCGCCGTACGCACAAACAACGGTGTGCCAAACAGTGCCTCCAGCTCGGACAAGGTGTTTGTGACCGCCGGCTGACTGGTTGCCATCAGTTCGGCCACCCGAGTCAGCGAACCCACCCGGTGCACCTGCACGATCAGCTGCAAATGGCGCATCTTTAGCCGCAATATCAGCCGCCTGATGACGTCGCCAGTAGGAAAAACGGAGGAAGGCATGCTGAATGGGCCTAAGTTATTAGATAACTGATATAGCAGCATCGAAATTTAGAATATTTCGATGATAACTGACGCCTAGAATGGCCGCTTGCAGGTTGCGTGCCCCTTTTTTGGCGCGCGTCAGACAGGAAACACCATGAGCGATCGTCAAGCCGCCCTCGACTACCACGAATTTCCCGTACCCGGAAAGGTCTCCATTGCCGCCACCAAGCCGTTGGTCACGCAGGCCGATCTGGCGCTGGCCTACACCCCTGGGGTGGCTGCCGCCTGCGAGGAAATCGTGGCGGATCCGGCCAATGCATTTCGTTTCACCGCGCGTGGCAACCTGGTCGGCGTGATCACCAACGGCACCGCCGTGCTGGGTCTGGGCAATATCGGCCCGCTCGCGTCCAAACCCGTGATGGAAGGCAAGGCTGTTTTGTTCAAGAAATTCGCCGGTATTGATGTGTTCGATATCGAAATCGACGAAACCGATCCCGACAAGTTGGTCGACATCATCGCCTCGTTGGGCCCCACGTTTGGTGGCATCAACCTCGAGGACATCAAAGCCCCGGAGTGCTTTATCGTCGAGGAGAAGCTGCGCGAGCGCATGAGCATTCCGGTCTTTCATGACGACCAGCACGGCACCGCGATTACTGTTTGCGCTGCCTTCATCAACGGCTTGCAGGTGGTCGAGAAAGATATCAAGCAAGTGAAAGTGGTGGCGTCCGGCGCGGGCGCGGCCGCATTGGCCTGTCTGGATCTGATGGTCGATCTCGGCGTGCCGCGCGAGAACATCTGGGTCACGGATATTGCCGGCGTGGTCTACGAAGGCCGCACCGAGCTCATGGACGACAAAAAGGCGGCCTATGCGCAACCCACCTCGGCGCGTCATCTGGCCGAAGTCATCGCCGATGCGGACGTGTTCCTGGGGCTGTCGGCGGGCGGCGTGTTGAAACCGGAGATGGTCGCCACCATGGCGCCGCGCCCGTTTATCCTGGCCCTGGCGAACCCCACGCCCGAGATCATGCCCGAGGTCGCTCGCGCGGTGCGCGATGACATCGTGATGGCGACAGGGCGCTCGGATTTTCCCAATCAGGTCAACAACGTCCTGTGCTTTCCGTATATTTTCCGTGGGGCTCTCGATGTGGGCGCGACTACGATCACGCGGGAAATGGAAAAGGCAGCGGTGTACGCCATCGCGAACCTGGCCAAGGAAGAGCAAAACGAAGTTGTCGCGGCCGCTTATGGCACCTATGACCTGCGCTTTGGCCCCAACTATCTCATCCCGAAGCCGTTCGATCCGCGCTTGATCGTGCGCATCGCGCCAGCGGTGGCCGCCGCCGCCATGCAAAGCGGCGTGGCCACGCGCCCCGTGGCGGATCTGGATGCCTATGCCGAGCAGCTGCAGCAATTCGTCTATCGCTCGGGCGCATTCATGAAGCCGCTCTTTGCCAGCACCAAACGACTGGTGCGCACAGGCGGGCGCGCGCGCATCGTTTTCGCCGAGGGTGAGGACGAGCGGGTCTTGCGCGCTGTCCAGGTCATCGTGGACGAAGGCCTTGCACGTCCCATTTTGGTGGGCCGCCCATCGGTCTTGATGGCCCGTATCGAGAAGTTCGGCCTGCGCCTGCGTCTGGGTCAGGATGTCGAAGTCACGAACCCGGAATACGACGAGCGTTTTCACCGCTACTGGACTACCTATTGGGAAATGCGTTGCCGCCACGGCATCACCAAAGAAATGGCGCGCGTGGAAATGCGCCGGCGCATGACCTTGATTGGCGCGATGATGGTTCACCTGGGCGACGCCGACGGCATGATCTGCGGCACCGTGGGCGCCTATCACGATCATTTGCGCTTTATCGACGAAGTCATCGGTCGCCAGCCCGGCTGCGACGTGTACGCGGCGATGAATATTCTGTTGCTGCATGAACAAACGTTGGCCCTGGTCGATACACATGTGAACGACGATCCCACCGCTGAGCAGATCGCCGAGTACACCCGCATGGCCGCCACGACGATGCGCCGCCTGGATGTTCAACCCAAAGTCGCGCTGCTGTCGCGTTCGAACTTTGGCTCGGGCAGCTCGGCGTCGGGCGCGAAAATGCGCCGTGCGCTCGAGTTGCTGCGACAACAAGCGCCGGAACTCGAGGTGGATGGCGAGATGCACGCGGACTGCGCATTAGACGAGGCATTGCGCCAGAAACTGCTGCCGTCTTCGCCCCTGTCCGGGGCTGCGAACCTGCTGGTATGCCCAAATGTCGATTCCGGCAATATCGCGTACAACCTGCTCAAGACGGTTGCCGCGCACAATGTGGCAGTGGGTCCATTCCTGTTGGGTGTCAATGCCCCGGTGCATATCCTGACGTCTAGCTCCAGCGTGCGCCGCATCGTCAATATGACGGCGTTGGCGGTGGTGGAAGCCAACGGCGGTCTGTAAACCAGACACGTAGGGGCGCGCGCTGCGTCCCTACGGTGTTAAGCACACCTATCAGCTCGCGGCGATTGCTAAATTTGCTATCGAGTATGCCTTGCCATTATGCTGTCCCGGCCTGATGCCGGGCGCGGCCCCCACGCCGCCCGGGACACAATAATGAAGACATACTCATGCGATTCAGCCTGCGTCAGATGGAGGTATTCCGAGCCGTGATGTTGACCGGCTCGATCAAGGGCGCGTCGCGGCTGCTATTTACCTCGCAGCCCGCGCTCAGTCGCATCGTCGCGCACACGGAGTTAACCCTGGGACTGACGCTCTTTAACCGCGTCAAGGGAAAGCTCGTACCCACCGCCGAAGCCGAAGCGTTATTTCGCGAAGTCGATCAGTGTTATCAGCAGGTGCTGCGGGTCGACGATTTCGCCCGCGGCCTGGTCAGCGGACCATCCGGGGTATTGAATCTGGCCTGTAGCCCGGCGCTCAGCCGGGGCGTCGTCGCGCGCGCCATCACCCGGTTCGTGCAAAAGTATCCCAATATCCAGGTGAACCACAGCCTGACGCTATTGAACGGCATGGCCCAGGACGTGCTGAGCAACAAGGTCGACCTCGCCGTATCCGTGCTGCCCATCGAGCATCCGAACCTGCACGTGACGCCGTTCATGGAAGGGCGCATGGTTTGCGTGGTGCCGCGCGGTCATGAGCTGACGAAGCTCGATCGCGTGGAAATCGCCGACCTCGCTCGCTACCCGCTGATCGCCCACCATCCCGGCATTGCTTTTGGTCAGCTGACCGCTGCGGCATTCGAGAAGGCCAACGTCAGTCTGCAGGCTTGCGTATATATCCACCATACCGAAATGGCATGCAGTCTCGTCCAGGCCGGCGCTGGGGTTGCCATGGTTGACCAATTCACGGCGGAAAGCCTGGTATGGCCGGGCGTGCAGGTGCTGCCGCTGGCCGAGCACATTCCTTTAACGCCGAGTATTGTCCGTTCGGCCTTTGATACGGGCAAGAGTCACGCATCGAAATTCATCGATGTGCTGCTCAAGTCCGATTAGCCTAAAGCTATACCCCATCGCGTATTCGGCACTCGCCTGATTGGTGCCGAGTCCCTAGGATTTCAGCAGTGACGCGGGTCCTGTCCCGCGTGATTCGCACATCCGAGGAGACAACCATAATGAAGTTGGGACTGATAGGTGTAGGGAATATCGGCCAGCATTTCGCCAATCGTCTGCTGGCCGCCGGCCATCAGCTGATCGTGCACGATCGTTCGCGCGAGGCACAGGACCGGATCGTGGCGCGAGGCGCCATCGGCGCAAACAGCGTAGAGGAAGTCGCGCGGCAGACTCCGATCGTACTGCTGTGCCTGCCATTGCCCGCGATCGTGGCCGAGGTGGGCGCGCAGATCGCTCAAGCCGGCGGCGTGCGTATCTTGGTAGACCTGTCGACCACGGGGCCGTCCGTGACAAAAACCGTGGAGGCGCAACTTAGCGCCAAGGGCATTGCCATGATCGGCTCGCCCGTCAGCGGTGGCACGGTGGCGGCGGAAAAGGGCACGCTCGCCGTCATGGCCGCGGGCCCCAAAGAAGCCTATGACGAAATCGAACCCGTCCTGCACGTTATTGGCAAAAACGTCTTCTATCTGGGCGCGGATCCGAGCCTGGGCCAGACGATGAAGATCATCAACAACACGCTTTACGCCACCAGCATGATCGCCAGTTGCGAGGCGCTGGTCTACGGCGTCAAGGCCGGGCTAGACCCCCAGACCTTGCTCGATGTCATCAATGTATCCAGCGGACGCTCTTTCGCCACGCTGGAACGTATCCCGCAATGTGTGCTGGACCGCAGCTTCCCCGTGCGCTTCACCACCGAGCTACTGCATAAAGACGTAAAGATGTGCATGGACGAGGCGGAAAAACTCGGCGTGCCCATGTCGGTCAATCCCGCCGCGCGTCAGTTTCTGGCCTTTGCGATCACGCAAGGCGACGGCCCGCGCGATAACGTCTATCCGATTCGGCATATCGAAGAATGGGCCGGCGTGCAGTTCGGCGCCAAGCCCCAATGAATGCACCGCAATAAGTAGAGGAGACCGACGATGAGGCGGCGTGTATTCACGGCTTTGATGTGCGCACTTCCAATGTTTGCCTGGGCGGCCTATCCCGAAAAGCCCGTGCGCCTGGTGGTGCCTTTCACACCGGGCAGTATCACCGATGTGGTCGCCCGATCCCTGGCACAAGGCATGGAACGCGAACTGGGACAAAGCGTGGTGGTCGAAAACCGCGCTGGCGCTAACGGCACCGTAGGCACCGTCTCGGCGATACGCGCCGAGCCCGATGGCTATACCCTCTTCATGGTGGGTGTGAGCACCGGGGCGAGCAATGTCAGCGCTTTCAAAGCCTTGCCGTACGATCCCCGCCGTGACTTTGCTCCAATCGGATTAGTTGCTGAAGCACCTTTCATGCTGGTCGCGCGCGCTGACCTGCCTGTGCGCAGCGTTAAAGATCTGATCGACTATGCGAAGGCGAACCCCGGCAAGCTGTCATATGGCTATGGGTCGGGCAGCGCACAGTTATGTGGCGCTCAGGTGGTATCCATGGGAGGTTTCACGGCGACCCCGGTGGCTTATCGGGGCGTGCCGCAGGTCATGACCGACTTGATCGGCGGCGTGCTCGATTTCACCATCGCCGACATGGTCAACGGCCTGCAGCAGTCGCGTGCCGGAAAAGTGACACCACTGGGCGTGACCAGCAAGACGCGCTCGCCGCTGGCTCCCGAGGTCCCGAGCCTGGCAGAAGCCGGTTTGCCGGATTATGACTTGAACGTTTGGTTCGGCATGGCCGCGCCAGCGGGCACATCCCCCGACGTCATTAATCGCGTCAACAGCGCATTGCGCAATGTGCTGCAGTCGCCGGCATTGCAGCAGCAATTCACCTCTAACGGTTTAACGGTGCGTGCGTCATCCCCCGACGAATTTCGTGACCTCATCGCCTCGGATATCGATAAATGGGGGAAAGTCTTTGTCGACGCGGGCCTGACACCGCAATAGGGCCTCGGTACACGCATCGCGTAGCCGCGTATTTTCTTTTCTTTCGAACAAATCCAGGAGACACATCGCATGGCCATCCAAATTCGCAAGAAACTGCTCAACGTCGAATCCATCTACCACGAAGGCGGTCCTGCGCGCGAGACTCCGATCGTCATGGGGTCAATCGCCGTCGTGATCAAGAATCCCTATGCCGGACGTTATGTGGAAGACCTGTCCGAACTGGTCGCTGATTCCAAGGTGTTGGCCCAGGAGATCGTGCCCGAGCTGATGGAAGCCGTAGGTGGCGCGGACAAAGTCCAGGCCTATGGCAAGGGCGCGATTGTGGGTCTTAACGGCGAGCTCGAGCACGGCGCCATCTGGCACGAGGCAGGCGGATGGACCATGCGCGCTGCATTGCCCACGGCCAAGTCAATTGTGCCCGCAGCCAAGGTCGTGGCCGCCGCGGGCACACGTCTGCAGATCCCGCTGCACCACATTGAAGCCTGCTATGTGCGTAGTCACTTTACTACCATGGAGGTTGGCTCGATCGACAGCCCGCGCCCTGACGAGTTGCTGTACGCGCTCGTGGTTTCCACGGGTACGCGCGTACACGAACGCCTTGGCGGCTTGCGGGCCGCAGACATCAGCGTGGGCGACGGCCAGCGTTGACATGTCGGGCGCCGGCTCTGACGCCGGCGCCTGTCGCCACGACGGCTGTCATAGGGTACTGCCGTCGATTACAGGCAAATCAAAAAAACGCCGCGGGCCTGCTAATACAGCACCGACGAGCGCCATTAGGAGACTGCTATGAACAAAACGGTTGCCGCGATCGCGGCCAGTTTGCTGTGCGTCGGTGTCGTGTCGGCAGCACAAGCCGATAACTGGCCATCGCGTCCGATCACACTGGTCGTGCCGCTCGCCCCGGGTGGCAGTACCGATGCCACCGCGCGCCTCATCGCACAGAAACTGCCCAAAGAGCTGGGGCAGCCTGTCGTCGTCGAGAATCGCGCCGGGGCAGGCGGCAATATCGGCGCCGACTACGTTGCCAAGGCCACGCCCGATGGCTATACGTTTCTCATGCACACCAGTACGTTGCCAACCAACGTGACGCTGTATAAAAAGATGCCGCTCGATGTGCAAAAAGACCTCGCACCCGTGTCTCGCGTCTCGCTGATTCCCAACGTGCTGATGGTCAACACCAGTCTGCCCGCCAACACCCTGGCCGAGTTCATCGACTACGTCAAAGAGCGCAAAGACGCCGTGAATTATGGGTCGGCTGGCAATGGGACTTCGCAACAGCTCTCCGGCTCGCTATTCGGTCAGATGATAGGCACGCAGATGACGCACGTGCCATACAAGGGCGGCGCTCCGGCTAATGCGGACCTGCTTGCCGGTCAGATCCAGGCAGTGTTTTCCCCTATGGTGGAGATCTTGCCATTCATCGACAGTGGCAAGCTGCGTGCGTTGGCGGTCACGACCCCAGAGCGTTCTCCGCGCCTGCCAGATGTCCCGGCTATCGCCGAGTCGCTGCCCGGCTATGAGATCGTCTTGTGGAATGGCGTATGGGCTCCCGCTGGAACGCCCAAACCCATCATCCAAAAGATGAATCAGGCGATAAACGCCGTGCTCAACGATCCCGAAGTGCAGCAAACCTTTCGCAGCCAAGGATCCACGCCGGCAGGGACCACCCCAGAGGCTTTCGCCCAGCTGGTCGACAGCGAGATCAAGAAGTGGGGAGATCTGGTGAGGTCTTCAGGTGCGCGCATTGAGTAAATTTCCCGATTCAGAAGGATAGAAGCATGAAACCTGTGTTGTTGGTCCTGGTGTTCTTATCCGAAGAACATCGTGCGCTCGTGGGCGAGCGGTTCGATATGATCTACGCGCCGAACGCGCAGCTCGGAAAGGATCGCTCCAATGGCCAAGCCCAGATCGAGGCGCGTGGACGAGACATTGAAGTCGTCTTGACCAACGGCACAAACGGCCTGCTCGCCAGCGAGATCGATCAATTGCCCTCATTAAAGCTCGTCTGCACCGTGGGTGTCGGTTATGAAAACGTCGCCGTCGAGCATGCCAAGGCGCGCGGTATCGCCCTGGCCAATGCGGCGGGCACCAACGACGATTGCGTGGCCGACCATGCCATGATGTTGCTATTGGCCGCCATCCGTCGTTTGCCGTTCTTGAATAGAGAGGTGCGCAACGGACTGTGGCGTGACGATATTCCCCGTCCGCCGCATGTTTCCTTTCGCAAGCTCGGCATACTAGGCATGGGCGCCATCGGCAAAAAGGTCGCGCGCCGCGCGCTGGGCTTTCATATGGAGATCGGCTACCACAATCGTCGTCAACGCGACGATGTGGATTTCCGGTATTTCGCCGATGTAAAAAGTCTGGCCGAATGGTGTGACTTCTTGCTCGTCGCGGCCCCGGGCGGAAAGGAAACCTATCACATCATCAACGAATCCGTGCTGAATGCACTGGGCCCGCAAGGCGTGCTTGTCAACATCGCGCGCGGGACATTGGTGGATACGGACGCACTCGCGAGCGCCTTGCGCGAGGGCCGCCTCATGGCTGCCGCCCTGGATGTATACGAAGACGAGCCCACGCCGCCCGGCCCGCTGCTGGATCTGGACAATGCGGTGCTCACGCCGCACATCGCCGGCATTTCGCCACAGGCCATCGATCTGTCGGTGCGCAAGTTTCTCGAAAACGCCGAGAACTTTTATGCCGGCAAGCCGCTCGTCACGCCGATTTAGCCTCCACGGTGGGCGCGCTGGACGCAGCGCGCCAGCGATTGGCCACGACGATGGCTTTCTCCAAGTCGGCGCAGTACGTCAGCCGCCCCTTGTCCTTTTTGATACCGGCGCGGTGCAAGGCCGCGATCAGCGGCGCACGTAGTCCCACCAGAATCAAGGCTACACCCTCCTGGTGCATATTGTCGATGAGCGAATGCAACGCCACGATCGCCGTGCCATCGATGGTCGGCACATAGCGCATATCGATAAGTACGACCTTTACCTGCGGGTCGGCTTGGTGCAGGGACGTGAGGGCTTTTTCCGCGACGCCGAAAAACAAGGGCCCAGTGATCTCGTAAATCGCTAACTCCGACGACAGCTGGCTTGTTGCCACATGAGGCGCGGCATCAACGCGCTCCGTGCTCGTCACCATCGCCATGCGCCGTATAAACAGCGCCGCCGCCAGACCCATGCCCACGGCTACCGCCAGCACCATATCGAAGATCACCGTCAGGCCAAAACATATCACCAAGATAGCCACATCCTCGGCGGGCGCCGAGCGCAGGGTGCGCACGAAATGGCGCGCTTCGCTCATGTTCCAGGCCACGATAAAGAGCAAAGCCGCCAATGCCGACATCGGAATCAGGCCCAACGGAGCCGCCAACACCAGCACCGCCAGCAGCAACACCACGGAATGCGTCACCGCCGCCAGCGGCGATCGCGCGCCGCTACGAATGTTGGTGGCCGTGCGCGCCAGCGCCGCGGTGGCCGTGATGCCGCCAAAGAAAGGAGCCACAAGATTGCCTAGCCCCTGGCCGATCAGTTCCGCATTCGGATCATGCTTGGTCTTGGTCAGCCCGTCCGACACCACCGCGCAAAGCAGCGACTCGATCGCGCCAAGCAGGGCGATCGCAATGGCCGGCCCTAGCAAATTTCGGAACAGGTCGAGGTTGAGCGTCAGCGACTCTCCGTTCGGTCCCGGGAGCAACCAAGGGAGCGAAAACGAGGGTGCAATCGGAGGGATGCCAGCGCCCGTCTGCCCATGGGCTTCCCAACTGAAGCGCGATCCTATGGTCTCCACGACTGGCGCACCCGGCGCGCCGAACCAATGATTCAACCCATACGTGGCGATGGCGCCAACGATCAACCCGGCCAGTGGCGCAGGCACCGGCACCCCTAAGCGTGGCCAATACAACATCACGGCCAGTGCCAACACGCCGATGCCGAACTCAAAAGGGTTTAACGAGGGCAGGGCCGCCGCAATCTTGCTCAGGTTATCCAGGAAATGTTCACCCCGGCCTTCTATTGCCAGTCCTAGAAAATCCGGAATTTGCAGCACAGCGATAACCACCGCGATCCCGGTCGTGAATCCCAACACCACGGGGTAGGGCACAAACTCGATCAACCGTCCTAACTTGGCCACGCCCATGGCCACCAGGATCAGCCCCGCCATTAAAGTCGCGAGCAGCAATCCCCCCAAGCCATACTGCTGCACGATAGGCAGCAAAATGACAATGAACGCCGCGGTTGGCCCGGAGACGTTAAAGCGAGCCCCTCCCGTCAGCGCGATCAACGCGCCCGCTACGATTGCCGTGTATAGCCCGTGTTGCGGCGCGACGCCGGTCGCGATTGCCAGGGCCATCGACAAGGGCACCGCCACCGTCCCCACAGTCAGGCCGGCCAGCACATCCTTGCGCAGATCCGCCAACCCATAGCCGTCCCGCCACGCTGCCATGAGCCCGGTCGAGAGTCGTGGCAGGCGGCCCCAAGCTTTTTCAGGTGACATGTTTCAATCGTCTCCGCCCCGGCGTTGCAAGCCTACGCGAGGCATTTGGAAGAAATTGGAAGAAAAAGAACGATGTTAGTCTCTATTACGTGTTGAAACAATGATCCCTCCAAAGTGTGGCGGCCGTTTCGCGCCCATAGCCTACGCCCTTCCTGTCGCCGGCGGGCTTAGCCTCTATAATCAAAGATTCGCCTTATTCCCGGTTCGACCTCGCATGAAATCCTCAGAGATTCGCCAGAAGTTCCTGCAATTTTTCCAGTCCAAGGGGCATACGATTGTTCCTTCGGCCTCGCTCGTGCCGGGCAACGACCCCACGCTGCTCTTTACCAACTCCGGGATGGTGCAGTTCAAGGACGTCTTTACCGGCAAGGAAAGCCGCTCGTATACGCGCGCTACGTCCTCGCAGCGCAGCGTGCGCGCCGGTGGCAAGCACAACGACTTGGAAAACGTCGGGTACACCGCGCGTCACCACACCTTCTTTGAAATGCTGGGCAATTTCAGCTTCGGCGACTATTTCAAGCGCGATGCGATTCAGTACGCGTGGGAATTGCTCACCACGGTTTACAAGCTGCCGGCTGAAAAACTCTGGGTGACGGTCTACCAGGAAGACGACGAAGCCTACGACATCTGGGCCAAGGAAGTCGGCGTGCCCACCGAGCGCATCATCCGCATTGGTGACAACAAGGGCGCGCGCTACGCCTCGGATAACTTCTGGCAAATGGCCGATACGGGTCCTTGCGGCCCGTGTTCAGAAATCTTCTACGATCATGGCCCCGAGATCTGGGGTGGTCCTCCGGGATCGCCGGAAGAAGACGGCGACCGTTATATCGAGATCTGGAACCTCGTGTTCATGCAATTCGAACGCGACGCCGCCGGCAATCTCAATCCACTGCCCAAGCCCTGTGTCGACACGGGCATGGGCCTGGAGCGTATCGCCGCCGTGTTGCAGCACGTGCACTCGAACTACGAGATTGATCTGTTCCGCAACCTGATCAAGGCCGCCGCGCGTGAAACCGGCGTCAGCAACCTCGAGGAAAACTCCCTCAAGGTCATCGCCGACCATATTCGTGCGTGTTCCTTCCTGATCGTTGACGGTGTGATCCCCAGCAACGAAGGCCGCGGCTACGTGCTGCGCCGCATCGTACGCCGCGCGCTGCGTCACGGCTATAAACTCGGCCAGACCAAGCCGTTCTTCTACAAGCTGGTGCCCGATCTGGTGGCCGAGATGGGTGAAGCCTATCCCGAACTTGCCCAGACCGCCGAGCGCGTTGCGCAAGTGCTCAAGCAGGAAGAAGAACGCTTCGGCGAAACCCTTGAACACGGCATGAAGATTCTCGACGGCGCCTTGGCTGCCGTGCCCGCGGGCGGCCAGCTTGATGGCACCACGCTCTTCACGCTGTATGACACCTATGGCTTCCCCGTCGACCTGACCGCGGACATCTGCCGCGAGCGCAATGTCGAAGTCGACATGGAGGGCTTCGAATCCGCCATGGCGCGTCAACGCGATCAGGCACGCGCGGCCGGCAAGTTCAAGATGGCCGAGGGCCTGAGCTACGAAGGCAGCGCAACGCGTTTCGAAGGCTACGAAAAGCTCGAGCTCGATGGCGTCAAAGTCACGGCGTTGTATGTGGACGGCACGCAAGTCGAACGTGTACAGGCAGGCCAAAAAGCCGTTGTCGTGCTCGATGCGACGCCTTTCTACGCCGAATCCGGCGGTCAGGTGGGCGACACCGGCCTGCTCGAAGCCGATGGCGTGCGTTTTGCGGTGGCCGACACCATCAAGATTCAAAACGGCGTGTTCGGGCACCACGGTGAGCTCGAATCCGGCGCGCTGGCGGTAGGCGACACGCTCGTCGCGCGCGTGGACGCCGTTCGCCGCGCCCGCACTGTCCGCAATCACTCGGCGACTCACCTGATGCACAAAGCCTTGCGTCAAGTGTTGGGCAGCCACGTGCAGCAGCGCGGTTCGTTGGTCGATCCGGATAAGACCCGCTTTGACTTCGCGCACGATGCGCCTTTGACCGCGGAGCAGATCGCTCAGGTCGAAGCCATTGTCAATGCCGAAGTGCTGTCGAACCATCCGACGCAGGCTCGCGTGATGGCCTACGACGAGGCGGTTAAGGGCGGCGCCATGGCCTTGTTCGGCGAGAAGTATGGCGACACCGTGCGCGTGCTCGACATTGGTTTCTCGCGCGAGCTGTGCGGCGGCACGCACGTGACGCGCACCGGTGACATCGGCTTGTTCAAGATCGTGGCCGAGGGTGGCGTGGCCGCTGGCGTGCGCCGCGTCGAGGCGATCACCGGCGATAACGCGCTTGCCTGGGTGCAAAGCCAGCAGGCGCTGCTCGCGCGCGCCGCCGGCGTATTGCGCAGCACGCCCGCCGATCTGCCCGAGCGCATCGCGCAAATGCAGGATCAGGTCCGCGCGTTGGAAAAGGATCTGGATCAAGCCCGCAACAAGCTCGCTGCCAGCGCGGGTAATGATCTGGCGGCGCGCGCGGTGGACATCAAGGGCGCCAAGGTGTTAGCCGCTCAAGTCACCGATGTCGACCCCAAGGCCCTGCGCGGCATGGTCGACAACCTGAAAGATCGTCTGAAATCCGCCATTGTGCTGCTCGCAGCGGCGGGTCCCGACGGCAAGATCAGCGTGGTAGGCGGCGTGACGGCCGATCTGACCGGTCGCGTCAAAGCAGGCGAACTCGTCGGCTTTGTCGCCGGTCAACTCGGCGGCAAGGGCGGTGGCCGTCCCGATATGGCCATGGGCGGTGGTACCGACGCAACGGCACTGCCGACGGCCGTTGCCAGTGTCGAGGGCTGGGTCAATGAGCGTCTCTGATCCGGTGGCCGAACTGCCCGAGTTTCAGCACGATGTCGATGCCAGCGGGCTGACCTGCCCGCTGCCTATCCTGCGCGCCAAGAAAGCCTTGGCACAGATGGAAAGCGGTCAGGTGTTGCGTGTCATCACCACCGATCCCAAGGCCGTGCGTGATTTTCAGGCCTTCGCCAAGCAAAGCGGCAACGGCTTGGTGGCGCAGCACGAAACGCCTGATTCGGTTCAGCATTTCCTGCGGCGACGTTGATGGATTCGGGGCTATATCCCGGTCCGATGGCGTCGCGGCTATACTATGGTTCGTCGTTCTAGCGGCATGTTGTCGCCGGCTGATCTCGGGTCTTGCCGGCGCGCATGAATTAATGCTAGAATCTTTTGTTTTTCACAACTAATTCAAGGGATTACCTATGGTGGTGATTCGCATGGCCCGCGGTGGCTCCAAGAAGCGTCCGTTCTACAACCTGGTAGCTACCGATTCGCGCAACCGTCGCGATGGCCGCTTCATCGAGCGCGTGGGTTTCTACAATCCCGTCGCCAGCGAAGGCGCGGAAAAGCTGCGTATCGCGATGGATCGCGTAGAGTACTGGACCAAGAGCGGTGCACAACTGTCGCCCGCTGTTGAGCGTCTGGTCAAAGACTACTCGGCCAAAGTTTCCGCCGCAGCCTAAGGGCTCGCTGGTTACCTGCGCGTCGGTTTCGACTGCTTTAGCCCATGTCTGACGCCTCTACCCGCCACGCCGTGCCTGACGACTTAGTCGAATTGGGTCGCGTCACGGGGGCATACGGTGTCAAGGGATGGGTCAAGGTCCAGCCGCATTCTGCGCAGGCTGATACATTGCGCCGGGCGAAAACCTGGTGGCTGGCTCGCCTCGCTCCGGAAACGGCGCGGGGCGTTGTCGCGTCCGTGCCCAGCGCTGTACGTGTACTGCAGGCGCGTCCGCAGGGCACCACCGTGGTGGCGCAGCTCGAGGGCATCGACGATCGCGATCAAGCCGAGGCGTTGCGCGGGCAGACCGTGCAGGTGCCGCGCAGCGAGTTCCCGGCGACCGCCGACGACGAGTATTACTGGGTCGATCTGATCGGCTGCGCGTTTTATTCGGACGCCGAGGGCGAGCCTACCCGCGTCGGTATCGTCGAGGATGTCATGGATAACGGTGCCCACGCCATTTTGCGCGTGGTACTGCAAGACGCATCCGATGCCGCAACGACCCCCGCGCCCCGGCTCGACGCGAAGGGGCGCCCCATGGAAACGCTGGTGCCTTTTGTCGGTGCCCACATTCTTTCGGTCGACCTGGCGGCACGCCGTATCGATAGCAACTGGCCCACGGATTTGTGATGCGCTTTGACGTCGTCACGCTTTTTCCGGATATGTTCGGAACCGTGCGCGACTTGGGTGTCACCGGCCGCGCGCATACCCAGGGTCGGTGGGCACTAAAGGCATGGAATCCTCGTGATTTCACGCAAGACGTGCATCGCACCGTCGACGATCGCCCCTACGGTGGTGGACCGGGAATGGTCATGATGGCGGCCCCTTTGGAGGCCGCTGTTGCTGCTGCGCAGGCTGAACGGGCAGAGCAGGGCGCCGGGCTCGCGCCCGTCATCCTGCTTTCGCCGACTGGACGCCGCTACGATCAGGCCGCCGCGCAATCGCTCGCGGATAGCCCCGGCGCGATTCTCATTTGTGGCCGCTACGAAGGCATCGATCAACGCTTTATCGATCGGTGCGTTACGGACGAGATTTCGCTGGGCGACTTTGTACTGTCGGGCGGCGAAATCGCGGCGCTTGCCGTCATCGATGCCGCCATTCGCCTGTTGCCGGGCGTTCTCAACGACGGCGATTCCGCGTTACAAGATTCTTTTAACGACACGCTATCGGGCCTGCTCGATAGCCCGCATTACACTCGCCCTGAGGTGTATGACGGACAAAGCGTGCCGGCCGAGTTGCTAAGCGGCCATCACGCCAACATCGCACGCTGGCGCCGCGAACAATCGCTGCGCATCACCGCCGCCCGCCGCCCCGATCTGCTAGAACGCGCCCGCGCCCAAGGCTGGCTCACGCGCGCGGATGAACGCTTTCTCGCCACGCTCAGCGCGGGTCAATAACGCGCGCGGCTGGACCTCGCTGCCTTGCGAGGCATACCTCAACGTCAAGCTTTAACGCGTCGTCGCGATAGTCGGGGCAAGCTCCGAGTTCGTATGTCGGTATCGTCTTCTTTTCCTGGGGCTTTAGAGCTAGAGCGCGTGGGAGCGACGGATAAGGTTTCAATGCGGGTGCAGCTGCCAACTTGAGGCAGGCACTCACCTCTTTGTAACCTTTCTTATAAGCGAGCCAATCCATGTTTGCCGTGCAAAATCCATCGGGGCAGATGTCATCCGCGCAACCAGGACGCACCTCCTTTTCAGAGGACGGGGCCGAAGCTGAAATCCTTTCGGCGATATCCGCGAGCGACGTGCGGCAGGTCGCTGATCTGGTAGCGCGTCATGGCGCTGACGTGATTGCTGGCATGACAGACAAAGGGATCCACGTCATGGACCGCGTGATCGAAAGCGGTAGTTTGGAGATGAGGCGGTGGTTTCTGGAGTACGCGAGGAACCACCCTGATGTTTTCTTGGATTCGAGGACACGCAATATTGTCCGCCGGCTAGAGGGGGCGCAGCCAGATGGCGCTGCTCGGTCGGCTTTGGGCAGCGACGGCGCTGCGTACCGGCGTTTACGTCCGCATGGTGCCATTGTGGGCGAGATCGTCGATCATGGTCCGGTGGTTCCCGACGCCGCTGACCTACCGCGGCTTTTTGAATCCGCCATTCTGCGTGCTGATAAGCAGGCCGCGCAATGGTATTTCGACACCGGTGTGGAGTCGATTCCAGTTATGAGGCAGCTTGCCGACAAAGGCCGCGAGTCCGAGTTGGGATGGATGGTCCAGAATCATTTCGTGCGCGGCAACGATGTCCTGACCATCCTGGATGAAGCCGTCCAAGCGCAGAATCAGGGGCTGGTGCGAATACTAACCGGGCCTAAAACTGCATTGGCGGCCGTGGCGGCGATGAAGGATCAATCCAGCGAGGTCAAATTCGACGCATTAAAGCAATTCGTCGATGCGGGTTCCTCGCGCGAATCTCTGACGATAGAGGCCGCGAGGCGGCTGGCGCTTGCGGTCAAGGCAAAAGGCGATACGGAGCATGATTACGAAGTCCTGCAACACCTGGTGGGAGGGGGCGCACCCGCCTTGGCAGCGCTGGTAGATCAGGCCGAGCGAGGTAATCGTGTCACCGTGCAGGCCATGGTAGACGCGGGTACGTCGGAGGCTATCAATGCAGTGGAGTTTTTTCACAAGCGCGGCCATCGCGACGCTGCGGCGATTCTCGAGTATGCCATCTTGAAACAGATGCTTGAGGCGAATGCGCCCGTAGACCTAAAGAAGGGCTTTCTCGAGATGTTCCTCAGTTTGGGATGGACCGGGGGCAAAGAACTGCTGCGCGATAAGGTGATAGCAGGCGATCTCGATGGCGCGCGGATGCTTGTCTCGGCGGGCATGTCGCCGACGGAGCTGTTGACCTCGCTTGCTCTCGTGCAGCGCAGTGATCTCGCACCCGCCGCGATTGAGCTGGGCGCTGATCCGGCAGCCGCGACAAATCTGCTGCGCCGAGTACGCGCCCGGTTAGAAGCCGACGGCAAACAGGAGGCTGCGAATGCGGTTCAAGCAGCAGTCGACGAGTTGAATGCGCGCTTAGCGCAGTAATCTCAACATGCACGAAAGAAAAGGCGTCCGAGCTTTGTTCGGACGCCTTTCTGGCAAACGGCGGAATCGCCGTTATGTTCTGGCCTCTGGCCGTATACGGCTTACTTCAGTTTCGCCCACTGCTCACGCACCTTGGTCAGCGTTTCCGTGAACTGAGCCAGGCGAGCCTTCTCCTGCTCGACCACGGCTGCTGGGGCGCGTTCGACAAATCTCGCGTTGTTGAGCTTGCCATTGGCCTTGGCGACTTCGCCCTCCAGACGCGCGATTTCCTTATCCAGGCGTGCGCGTTCGGCGGCAACGTCGATCTCGACATGCAACATCAGTCGTGCCGTGCCGACGACCTGCACCGGCGCGCCCGCGTCGGGCAAGGTATCCGCCACATCAACTTGGCTGAGCTTAGCCAATGCGGCCAGATACGGACCATTGCGCGTCAGCGTGGCGGCATCGCCTTGGGCAATCAGCGGAACCCGCTGCGCGGGCGAGAGGTTCATCTCACCGCGTAGCGCGCGCACCGCCTCCACCTGCGCCTTCAGTTCGGTGACTTCGGCTTCGGCCTGGGCATCCACGAACTCCGCACTGCTGCGCGGGTAGGGTTGCACGCTCACGCTATCGACCGCACCCGGCGCACGTTTGCCCGCTACGACCGAGACCTTCTGCCACAGCGCCTCGGTGATGAACGGGATGATCGGATGCGCCAGTCGCAGTACGGCTTCCAGCACACGGATCAGCGTGCGGCGGGTACCGAGTTGTTGTGCCGGGGTGCCGTTTTGAATCTGCACCTTGGCGAGTTCAACGTACCAGTCGCAATACTCATCCCACACAAAGCGATAGATGGCATTGGCGATATTGTCAAAACGATAGTCGGCAAAACCGCGCTCGATTTCGTCTTCCAGCGCCTGCAGTTGGCTAACGATCCAGCGGTCCACGAACGACAATTCGCCCGGCTGATCGCCGCCCAGATCGTGGCCCTCGGTGTTCATCAATACATACCGGGTCGCATTCCACAGCTTGTTGCAGAAATTGCGATAGCCCTCGCAACGCTTCAGGTCGAAATTAATATTGCGACCCAAGGTGGCATAGGCCGCCATCGTAAAGCGCAGCGCATCGGTGCCAAAAGCCGGAATGCCATCCGGGTACTGACGGCGAGTAGCCTTCTCGATCGAGCCGGCCTGCTTGGGGTTCATCAGGCCATACGTGCGCTTGGCGACCAAGCCATCCAAATCGATACCGTCGATCAAGTCCACCGGGTCCAGCGTGTTGCCCTTGGACTTGCTCATCTTCTGGCCGTCGGCATCGCGAATCAGGCCATGCACGTAGACGTGCTTGAAAGGCACCTGGCCCGTCATGTGGGTCGACAGCATGACCATGCGCGCCACCCAGAAGAAGATAATGTCAAAACCCGTGACCAGTACGCTCGAAGGCAGATAGCGGCGCAGATCCGGCGTGTCCTCGGGCCAGCCCAGCGTCGTAAACGGCACCAGCCCCGACGAGAACCACGTGTCCAACACGTCCGGATCGCGCGTCAGCGGGCCGGTCACACCAGCCGCGCGCGCCTGTTCCTGTGCATCGGCTTCGGAATGCGCGACGAACACTTGACCGTCTTCCGAATACCAGGCCGGGATCTGATGGCCCCACCACAGCTGGCGCGAAATACACCAGTCCTGAATATTGTTGAGCCATTGGTTGTAGATCGTTGTCCAGTTTTCTGGATAGAACTTGATCTGGCCGTTTGCGACCACATCCAGCGCGACCTCGGTAATGCTCTTTCCGGGATGCAGCGTGCCTTCGGGCGCGGGCTTGCTCATGGCCACAAACCACTGATCAGTCAGCATGGGTTCGAGGACCACACCGGTGCGATCGCCCTTGGGCTGCATCATCTTGTGCGGCTCGACCTTCACCAGATATTGCTCGCTTTCGAGCTGGGCCACGATGGCTTTGCGCGCCTCGTAGCGTTCCATGCCTTGGAATTGCTTGGGCGCGTTCTCGTTGATGTGCGCGTCCAGAGTCAGGATGCTGATCAGCGGCAGGTTGTGGCGTTGCGCGCAAGCATAGTCATTAAAGTCGTGCGCGCCAGTGATCTTGACGCAACCCGTACCAAATGCGGGATCGACGAAGTCGTCCGCGATGATGGGAATCGTGCGGCCGCACAAGGGCAGCTCGACCATCTTGCCCACCAGGTGCTGGTAGCGCGGGTCTTCCGGGTGCACGCACAACGCGTTATCACCCAGCATCGTCTCCGGTCGCGTCGTGGCCACCGTCATGCCGCGCAGCGTGACCGTCTGACCATCCTTGTCCACGATGGTCTGCGGCCCGTCGACGAACGGATAAAGGATGTGCCACAGATGGCCGTCGACTTCCTCCGATTGCACTTCAAGATCGGATACCGCGGTCAGGAGCTTCGGATCCCAGTTGACCAGACGCTTGCCGCGATAAATCAATCCCTGTTGATACAGGCGCACGAACGTCTCCACCACGCCGCGCGACATGCGCTCGTCCATGGTGAAATATTCGCGTGGCCAGTCGGCGGAAGCGCCCAGGCGACGCACCTGGCCGGTAATGGTGCTGCCGGATTGTTCCTTCCATTCCCACACTTTTTCGACGAATTTCTCGCGGCCCAAGTCGTGGCGCGAGACCTTCTCGGCGTCCAGGCGGCGTTCCACCACGATTTGCGTGGCGATGCCGGCGTGGTCGGTGCCAGGAATGAATACCGTATCGTCGCCGCGCATACGGTGATAGCGCACCAGGCCGTCCATGATGGTCTGGTTAAACGCGTGCCCCATGTGCAGCGTGCCTGTCACGTTCGGGGGTGGGAACTGGATCACGAACGGTTCGGGATCTGTCCCATTTTTTACGTGCTGGCCCGCCGCGAAATACCCACGGCGTTCCCATTCGTTGTACCAGTGCGCTTCCAGCGCTGCGGGCTCGAAACTCTTGGGTAATTCTGCGGTGTCTGTGTCAGAGGGGTGAGGAGCAGCGGCTTCGGTCATTACAGGATTCCGGCTAAAGACGAGGGCCTGGCGGATTCACGGCCAAGCAAACCGCTCATTTTAAGATGTATTGGGCTTCTGGCGGCGTGTTAGAATGTCGGGTTACTGTAAACCTTACAGAAGTCCCTGTTTTTATTAGGAATTTGGAGTCTCCATGTCCGTCCAACGCACTCTCTCGATCATCAAGCCCGACGCCGTGGCCAAGAATGTCATCGGCCAAATCGTCGCCCGTTTCGAAAACGCCGGCCTGAAAGTCATCGCTGCCCGCATGCAGCAACTGTCGCGCACCGATGCCGAGCGTTTCTACGCCGTGCACAAAGAGCGCCCCTTCTTCAAGGACCTGGTCGACTTCATGGTCTCGGGCCCCGTCTTCGTGCAAGTGCTCGAAGGCGAAAACGCCATCCAGAAAAACCGCGACCTGATGGGCGCCACCGACCCGAAAAAAGCCGACGCCGGCACCATTCGTGCTGACTTCGCTGACAGCATCGACGCCAACGCCGTGCACGGTTCGGACGCTCCCGAAACCGCCGCCGTTGAAATCGCTTTCTTCTTCCCCGAAATCAACATCCACAGCCGTTGATTTGGGATAGCTTTGCCTGAGATCGTCATGGACACCGCCGAACGCGTCAACCTGCTGGGGCTGGACTCCGCCAAACTCGCCGACCTGGTCGCGCAGTGGGGCGGCAAGCCTTTTCGCGCCCGCCAATTACAGCGCTGGGTGCACCAGCGCGGTGCTGACACGTTCGACGCCATGACCGACCTCGCTCGCGAATTTCGCGGGCAACTGGCTGAGCACTGCACGATCGAGGCGCCGCCGGTCAATACCGAGCAGCGCTCGTCCGACGGCACGCGCAAGTGGCTGTTCGACGTCGGGCAGGGCAATGCCATCGAAACGGTCTTCATCCCCGAAGACGACCGCGGCACGCTATGCGTGTCCAGCCAGGCCGGCTGTGCGGTCAACTGCCGTTTCTGTTCTACCGGCCACCAAGGCTTTAATCGCAATCTGCGCACCAGCGAGATCATCGGTCAGCTGTGGTGGGCCAAACGCATACTCGAAGCCGACGCCAGCAGCGCTCGACTGAACGGCGCGCGCGGCGAAGACACGCGTGTGATCAGCAATGTGGTCATGATGGGCATGGGCGAGCCTTTGCTCAACTACGATCAGTTGGTGCCCGCGTTGCGCTTGATGCTCGATGACAATGCCTATGGTCTATCGCGCCGTCGTGTGACCGTATCCACCTCCGGCGTGGTCCCTATGATGGACCGCCTCGCACAGGACTGTCCGGTCGCGCTTGCCGTTTCGCTGCATGCGCCCACCGACGATCTGCGCGACGAGCTGGTGCCGTTGAATAAAAAGTATCCCTTGGCGGAGTTGCTCGCGGCGTGCGAACGCTATCTCGAGCATGCCCCGCGGGATTTCATCACTTTCGAATACTGCATGCTGGATGGCGTCAACGACACCGACCAGCATGCCAAAGCGCTCATCCAGGTAGCGCGTCAGGTGCGCTGCAAGCTCAACCTGATCCCCTTTAACCCGTTCCCGGCCTCCGGTCTGAAGCGCTCGCCCGCCGCGCGCGTCAAGGTCTTTGCTCAGCGTCTCATGGATGCTGGCATCGTCACCACCGTGCGCAAGACGCGCGGTGATGACATCGACGCGGCTTGCGGCCAGCTCGCCGGCGAGGTTCGAGATCGCACTCGCGTGGCCCAGCGTAACGCGGCGCGCACGATTCCTATTGCACAGGTGCAGGCATGACAGAGGGGCTTAATTCCGCAGCGATTCCTGCACGTCCCACGACGTCGCCCGCTGCGGCCAAGACTGACGGTGTGGTGTCTGTCGGGGAATCGCTGAAAACGCTGCGCGCAGCGCGCGGACTGTCCCTCGAAGACGTCTCCGAACGAATCAAGTTCGCTCCCCGCCAGATCGAAGCCCTCGAAGCAGAACAATGGGATAAATTACCCAAGGGCATGTCGCTGCGAGGCCTCGTCCGCAGCTACGCGCGCTTGCTGGAAACCGACCCTGCCGCGCTGATTGCATCGGTCGAAAGCCATGTTGGCGCCTTGTCTGCGCCCGGCTCGGTGCACCGTGAATCTCGTACCGTACCGGTGGCTGTCAATGGCTCGGGCGAGGATCGCGGTGGTTCCTCGTGGGGCTGGACGTTTATTATTTTGGCGCTGCTGGCAGGGTTGTTTGCTTACGCCATATGGCAGCATTGGATCCCCGCCGACTGGCTGCCTTCGTGGTTGGCCGGCGCACAATCGTAATTCACTACACGCATGCAAGAGCAGCCTTTGCCTGGCCCAGATACTCCGCCGCCCGAAGTCGGCGCCTCGCCGCGCCGCGCCACCCGCGCGGTGGCAGTGAAATGGGGTGAGCGCGTCGTCCATATCGGCGGACAGGCGCCCGTGGTCGTGCAGTCCATGACCAATACGGATACGGCCGACGCGATCGCCACGGCGATACAAGTCAAAGAACTCGCACAGGCCGGCTCCGAGCTGGTCCGCATCACCGTCAACACGCCCGAGGCTGCCCGCGAGGTCATCGCGATTCGCGAACAGCTCGATCGGATGGGCGTGTCGGTGCCGCTAGTCGGCGATTTTCACTACAACGGCCACAAGCTTCTGACGCAGTTTCCGGAATGCGCGCAGGCGCTGTCCAAATACCGGATCAATCCCGGCAACATGGGCGGCGGCAAACGTCGAGACGACAACTTCGCGCAAATGATCGAAGTCGCTTGCCGCTATGACAAGCCGGTGCGTATCGGTGTGAACTGGGGCAGCCTGGATCACGAATTGATGGCGCGCAAGATGGACGAGAACAGCCGTCGCGCGCAGCCTTGGGAAGCCCAGGCCGTCATGCGCGATGCGCTCGTCGTATCCGCGATCAGTAACGCCCGCCGCGCCGAGGAACTGGGTCTGCGTGGCGACGCCATCGTGCTTTCCTGCAAGGTCAGCCATGTGCAAGACCTCATCGCCGTGTACAAGGATCTGTCCTCGCGCTGCGATTATCCCCTGCACCTGGGGCTGACCGAAGCCGGCATGGGCAGCAAGGGCATCGTCGCCTCGACGGCGGCGTTGTCGGTCTTGCTGCAACAGGGCATAGGCGACACCATCCGCATCTCGCTCACGCCCGAGCCTGGTGGAGACCGTACACGTGAAGTCGTGGTCGCGCAGGAAATCCTGCAAACCATGAACCTGCGTGCCTTCACCCCCATGGTTGTGGCATGTCCTGGTTGCGGACGCACCAGCAGCACGTTTTTCCAGGAACTGGCCGATAGCATCCAGTCCTATTTGCGCCGGCAGATGCCGGTGTGGCGCGCGCAATACCCTGGTGTTGAAACCATGAACGTTGCCGTCATGGGTTGCGTGGTCAACGGTCCTGGCGAAAGCCGTCATGCCGATATCGGCATCAGCTTGCCGGGTACCGGCGAGGTGCCCGCCGCGCCCGTGTTTATCGATGGCGAACGCACGGTCACGCTCAAGGGCGATCACATCGCCGAAGAATTTCAGACCATTGTCGAGGACTATGTCGCGCGTCGTTATGGCGCACAGGCTTCTCAATAGAATAAGGGTTGAGCCGTGAGCCGGATTGCTTGGCGATCCGTTCCGGCATGATAAAGATGACGCAAGCGTTTCAGAAAATCGCCGCGGTCCGCGGTATGAACGATGTCCTGCCTGGCGAGGGTACCCGCTGGGAGCAATTCGAAGAAATCGTGCGTGATTGGCTGCGCAGCTACGGCTATCGCAATGTGCGCATGCCGATCCTGGAGCATACGCGTCTCTTTACGCGCGGCATCGGCGAGGTGACCGACATCGTCGAGAAAGAGATGTACACGTTCACCGATTCGCTCAATGGCGATTCGCTCACGATGCGCCCCGAGATGACCGCGGGCGTCGTGCGTGCGGCCATCGAGCACAATCTGCTCTACGATCGCCCGCAGCGTGTCTACAGCATTGGCCCGGCGTTCCGTCACGAGCGCCCGCAACGCGGCCGCTATCGTCAGTTCCATCAGATCGACGTCGAGGCCCTGGGTTTCGCCGGTCCCGATATCGATGCCGAACTCATCGTGATGCTGTCGCGTTTGTGGAAACGCCTGGGCCTGACCGATGTACGCCTCGAACTGAACTCGTTGGGTCAGCCCGCCGAGCGCGCCGCTCACCGCGCTGCTTTGATCGCTCACCTGGAACAACACCGCGACGTGCTCGACGAAGACGGTCAGCGTCGCATGTACTCCAACCCGCTGCGCGTGCTGGACACGAAAAACCCCGCCATGCAGGCCATGGCCGATAGCGCCCCGCGCCTGTTTGATTTCCTCGGCGACGAGTCGCGTGCGCACTTCGATGGCCTGTGCCAACTGCTGGGCGACGCGGGCATCGAATATCGTCTAAATCCACGTCTGGTGCGTGGCCTGGATTACTACAACTCCACCGTTTTCGAGTGGGTCACGGATCGCCTTGGTTCCCAGGGCACGGTGTGCGGTGGCGGTCGCTACGATGGCTTGATCGAGCTGCTGGGCGGCAAGCCCGCACCGGCCATCGGTTTCGCCATCGGGGTGGAGCGTCTGCTCGATCTCTGCTCGCAAACCGCGTCCATCGACATCCCGCCAGAGTGCGAGGTCTATGTCGTCCATCAAGGTCCAGACGCGCAACGCCTCGCTGCCCGCGTGGGTGAGCAATTGCGCGACGCCGGTTTTTCGGTCATCGTGCACGCTGGCTCGGCCAGTTTCAAATCGCAATTCAAACGCGCCGATGCCAGCGGCGCCCGTGTTGCGGTTATCCTTGGTGCCGACGAAGTTGCTTCGCAAACGGCAAGCGTCAAATTCCTGCGTGCCGAGGCAGGCAGTGAAGGCTCCCAACAGCAAATCGCACTCGACCGTTTGGCAGACGTTTTGAAATCCTAAGGTAAGCATGGCATACGATCTCGAAGAACAGGAACAACTAGACGCCATCAAGGCTTGGTGGAATCGTTACGGCACGCTGATCATGTCGCTGCTGGTCATTGCCGCGCTCGCGTGGGGCGGCTGGTGGGGCTGGCAGGCCTATCAAAACCACCGCGCCAATCAAGCGATGGGTTACTTCGAGGCATTGGAAGACGCCGCCAGCCTGAACGGCCCCGAATCCGTGGCCCGTATCAAGGCGGCTGCCGCTACCTTGCGTAAAGACTATCCCGCCACCGGCTATGCATCGCGTGGCGCACTTGTCGCGGCGACCGCGCTGATCCAGCAAAAGGACGTGGCCGGCGCCCGCGAACAACTCGAGTGGCTGGCAGGGCAGTCCAAGCATCCCGCTTTGCAGCCCGTCGCGCGCGAACGGCTGGCCAGCCTGCTGCTGGATGAAAAACAATACGACGCCGCTTTGGCACAGTTGAATAACCCTCCGGCGCCTTTCGCCGCGCTCTATGCCGATCGGCGCGGGGACATACTCGCCGCGCAGGGCAAGGCCGACGAGGCGCGTCAGGCATGGCAAACCGCGCTGGACGGCATGCCTGCCTCGGACCCCTTGCGTCAGGTCGTGCAACTGAAACTGGATGCCCTCAGCGGAGCGTGATGGTATGACTTATTTCCGTTTTCCTCGTGCGGTCAGATGTGCAGCGTTCGCTGCCAGCCTCATGGTGCTGGGCGGTTGCTCTTTGTTTTCGAGCAATGACGACCGTTATGAGCCCGCGCCCTTGACCGAGTATGCGCCGGGCCTTTCCGTGCGCTCGGTCTGGTCGACATCTATAGGCAGCGGCTCGGGCCTGGGCTTTGTGCCTGCTGTGGTCGGCGATCAGGTGTATGCCGCCACGCCCAACGGCATGGTGGTCAAGGTCGATCTGGCCAGCGGCCGCACTTTGTGGAAAGCGGATGCGGACATGAAGCTCTCGGCCGGTCCGGGCAGCGATGGCACGACCACGGTCGTTGCTTCACCCACCGGCGCGCTCGTGGCATTCGATGACACGGGCAAAGTGAAATGGAAAGCCCAAGCCAGCAGCGACGTGGATATTCCGCCAGCGGTGGGTTACGGCGCGGTCATCGTGCGCAGTGGCGACTATCGCATTCAGGCCTATAACGTCGAAACCGGCGAGCGGCTCTGGAGCTTGCAGCGCCCCGGTCCGGCGTTGGCCTTGCGCAGCAGCGCGCAGATGGTTTTAGCCGAAGGCCTGGTCATCACCGGGATGCCCGGCGGTAAATTGCTGGCCATCAATGTCGGCAGCGGCAACGTCCAATGGGAAGGCACGGTCGCCACGCCGCGTGGTACCAGCGATCTCGAGCGTCTGACCGATGTGGTCGGTGAGCCTCAGCTGGCTCCGCCGGGGCTGCTTTGCGCAGTCGCCTATCAAGGGCGTATCGTATGCTTTAACGTCAGC
Source organism: Bordetella sp. 15P40C-2 (assembly GCF_009763235.1). Lineage (NCBI taxonomy): Bacteria > Pseudomonadati > Pseudomonadota > Betaproteobacteria > Burkholderiales > Alcaligenaceae > Bordetella > Bordetella sp. 15P40C-2. The sequence continues at coordinate 213,719 of NZ_WSJA01000025.1, read as the reverse complement.
CAAGGCGGGCGTCCCATGTGGGCCAAGGACTACTCCAGCGCCAGCGGCATGGTCATCGATGGCCGTTTCGCTTACGCTCCGGATCAGAACAGCGTCGTCAACGCCTTTGCACTGGATAACGGCAACAACGTCTGGAAGCAATCCGCGCTGAAGAACCGCAAGCTCACCGCGCCGGCCGCACTGAACGGTGCTATCGCCGTGGGGGATTTGGATGGCTATGTGCATTTCCTGTCCAGCAGCGACGGCAGTCTGCTCGCCCGCATGTCCGTGGGCGGCGGCGCCATTGTCTCGCCGCTGCAGGCCACGCCCTCCGGTGTGCTGGTGCAAACCGGCAACGGCAACCTTGTGCTTTTAGGCATTAACTAACTTTCTTTTTTGGCTCAACAGTGTCTTTCAAGCCCGTCGTCGCCCTGGTCGGTCGCCCCAATGTGGGGAAATCGACCCTTTTCAACCGCCTGACGCGTTCGCGCGCGGCGCTGGTTGCCGATTATTCCGGCCTGACGCGCGATCGCCATTACGGCGAGGGCAGGGTGGGCGAAAAGCCCTTTATCGTTATTGATACCGGCGGCTTTGAACCGGTGGCCAAGACCGGCATCCTGCGCGAAATGGCGCGTCAGACTGCCCAGGCAATCGCCGAGGCCGATGTTGTCGTGTTCCTGGTGGATGCCCGTGCGGGTGTAAACGCCCATGATCACGAAATCGCCCAGTTGCTGCGCAAGTCCGGCCAGCGTCGCGTCATCCTCGCGGTCAACAAGGCCGAAGGCATGGGTGTGGGCAATGCCACGAGCGAGTTCCATGAACTCGGCCTGGGCACGCCGTTCCCGATTTCCGCGGCGCACGGCGACGGCATCGTCGATCTGATCGAATTGGCCTTGGAAGGTCTGGGCGAGCCTGAGGCCGACCCCGAATCGGAAGGCCAAGACGAAGCTCCTGTCGATCATCGCATCAAACTGGCCATTGTCGGCCGACCAAACGTCGGCAAGTCCACGCTGATCAACACCTTAATGGGTGAAGAGCGCGTGATCGCCTTCGATATGCCGGGCACCACGCGCGACGCGATCGAAATCGATTTCGAGCGCGACGGACGAAAGTTCACGCTGATCGACACCGCCGGCCTGCGTCGCCGTGGCAAGGTATTCGAGGCGGTCGAAAAATTCTCCGTCATCAAGACCTTGCAAGCGATCGAGGCGAGCAATGTGGTCTTGCTGGTGTTGGACGCGCAAAGCGAAGTCTCCGAGCAAGATGCCCACATTGCCGGGTTTGTCCTGGAGACCGGCCGTGCCGTCGTCGTCGCCATCAACAAATGGGACGGCCTGGACGTCGATCAGCGCGAGCGCATCGAGCGCGAATTCAATCGCAAGTTGCGCTTCCTGTCGTTTGCGCCCACCCACACCATCTCGGCGCTCAAAGGGCAGGGCATCAAACCCCTGATGAAATCCGTCGTGTCCGCGCACGCCGCCGCCTTCGCCAAGCTGTCGACGCCGAAACTTACCCGCGAGTTGCAGGCCGCCGTTGAACAGCAGCCGCCACCACGCAAAGGGATCTTCCGTCCGAAAATGCGCTATGCGCACCAAGGCGGACAGAACCCCCCCTTGGTCGTCATCCACGGCAATGCGCTCGATGCAATTCCGGATTCGTACCGCCGCTATTTGGAAACCCGGTTTCGCGCAGCTTTCAAGCTCGCTGGTACGCCAATGCGTATCGAATTCAAGTCGTCGCATAACCCTTACACGCAGGAAAACTGAGCATGAGTCGGTTCTGGAGTTCTGTCGTAGGTGAACTCAGCCCATACGTACCGGGCGAGCAGCCCAAGCTGCCCGATCTGGTCAAGCTCAACACCAACGAGCATCCATGGGGGCCTTCGCCCAAGGTCCTGCAAGCCATGCAAGCGGCCTGCACGGAATCGCTGAAGCTCTATCCCGATCCCGGCTCCGAGCGCCTGCGCGCTGCCGTCGCCGCGCACTGCCAGGTTCAACCGGACCAGGTGTTCATCGGCAATGGCTCGGACGAGATCCTCGCGCATACCTTCCTGGCGTTGCTTAAGCACGATGGGCCGTTGCTGTTCCCCGATATCACCTACAGCTTTTATCCCGTGTATTGCGGCCTGTATCGCATCAATTACGAAGCGGTACCGCTTACTGCGGATTTCGGCATCGATGTGCGCGACTACCTGCCCGAAGCAGGTCGTAACGCCGGGGCCATCATATTTCCGAATCCGAACGCACCGACGGGCCGCGCTTTGCCGTTGGCGGATATCGAACGCATCCTGTCTGCCAATCCCGATATCGTCGTGGTGATTGACGAGGCCTATGTCGATTTTGGCGCGGAATCCGCCACGCAACTGGTCTCGCGTTACGAGAACCTCCTTGTTATTCAGACGCTTTCCAAGTCGCGCTCGCTTGCCGGGCTGCGTGTGGGTTTCGCGGTGGGCAATCGGGTGTTGATCGAAGCGCTCGAGCGTGTCAAAAACAGCTTTAACTCCTATCCCATCGACCGTATCGCCGAAGCCGGCGCCATCGCCGCGATCGAAGATAAGGAGTATTTCGAACAGGCCTGCCAATACGTGATCAACACGCGCGAGACGCTGGTCGCTGACTTGCAGGCGTTAGGGTTCGAGGTGCTGCCGTCGGCCGCTAACTTCGTGTTCGCTCGCCATCCGGCGCACGACGGCGCGAAACTTGCGGCGGCATTGCGCGAGCGCAGTATCATCGTGCGACATTTCAAGTCGCCGCGCATTGATCAGTTCCTACGGATTACCGTGGGCACCGAATCTCAATGCGCGCGGCTGATCGAGACTCTCAAGACTGTTCTCGCAGTCTGAGTAGTAGGGCAAGGCGACTTGCCCGGTCATAACAATTCAGACACTTTATGAAAGAATTTGCTCTGCAGGCCAAGTGGCACAGCCCCTTAAAACCTTGTAGAGTACGTCTTTCGGCGTCTGCCACCACTCAAAACAAACAAATGGAGCCTGGCCAATGAGCAATAAAGGGCAAACTCTGCAAGACCCGTTTCTGAACACGCTGCGCAAAGAACATGTGCCCGTGTCGATCTACCTCGTGAACGGCATCAAGCTGCAAGGACAGATCGAATCGTTCGACCAATACGTCGTGTTGCTGCGTAACACCGTCACCCAGATGGTTTACAAGCACGCTATCTCGACCGTGGTTCCCGCGCGTGCCGTCAATTTTCAGGTGGAAGTTCCCGCTGAATAATCGTCAAGCTCCGGCTGTACCTTTTTCTGCCCGCCGCACAATTCGTGTTGGCGGGCATTTTCGCTGTAGTGGGGGGCATTTATGCGCGCACTGATCATTAGTGTCGATCTGGGCAACCCAGATTTCGTCGCGCATGCCGAAGAATTCGCCATGCTCGCGCGCGGCGCTGGCGCAGAAATCGTCGGTACGGTCACGTCCCGGCGCGATCGTCCGGACGCCAAGTTTTTCATCGGCTCCGGCAAAGTCCAGGAAGCCGTCGCCACCGCCCAGGCTCTGCTGGCCGACATCGTGCTGTTCGATCAGCCCTTGTCCCCGGCTCAGCAGCGTAACCTCGAGCGGGAGTTCAATCTGCGCGTGGTGGACCGCGTCGCTCTGATCCTGGATATTTTTGCCCTGCGCGCCAAAAGTCACGAGGGTAAGCTGCAAGTCGAGCTTGCTCAACTGCAGCATCTGGTCACGCGCCTGACTCGCATGTGGACTCACTTGGAACGTCAGCGTGGCGGGATCGGCATGCGCGGCCCGGGTGAATCGCAGTTGGAAATGGACCGCCGCATGATCGGCGCCAAGGTCAAAGTTCTACGCGAGCGTCTCGACCGCGTTGAGCGCCAGCGCGTCACCCAGCGCCGTTCCAGGGCACGAGGTGGTGCGCTGTCCGTGTCGTTGGTCGGCTATACCAACGCCGGTAAATCCACCTTATTCAACGCCATGACGCGCGCTGGCGCCTACGCCGCCGATCAATTGTTCGCCACGTTGGACACCACCACGCGACGCATCTGGATCGAAGGCACGGGCTCTGTTGTGCTGTCAGACACAGTCGGATTCATCCGCGACCTGCCACCCAATCTGATCGCCGCGTTCCGCGCCACCCTCGAAGAAACCATCCACGCCGACTTGCTGCTGCACGTGGTCGATGCCGCGAGTCCGCAACGCGACGAGCAGATTGCCGAAGTCAACAAAGTTCTCACCGAGATCGGCGCGGGGTCCATCCCCACCATTCTCGTACACAACAAGATAGATCGTGCCGGACTCGAGCCTCGGGTAGAGCGCGATGCGCATGGTACGATTGCGCGAGTATTCGTAAGCGCTACCGAGCGCGCCGGTCTGGATGCGTTGCGCGGGGCAATTGCAGAGACCGGTCAGATCGTGGGAAACAATGCCTCGAATTACCAAACTCTTCAATCTGAATGACCCGGGCTGGGGTCGCGGCAATAACAATGGCTCTGAGCCGCCCAAACGGCCCAAGGGCCCCGGAGAAGGTCCACCCGACCTCGACGAGGTCTGGCGCGACTTTAACAATCGCATCGGGTCGCTCTTTGGTCGCAAAGGCGGTGGCGGGGGTCGTCCGTCTGGTGGTGGCCGGGGCGGCATGACGCCGTCGCCGCGTGGCGCCAAGATTGGCTTCGGGGTGATCGCCGGGGCCGCGGTGCTGTTATGGCTGGCCAGCGGCTTCTATATCGTCCAGGAAGGCCAGGTTGCCGTCGTCACGCAATTCGGCAAATACATCAAGACGACGCAAGCCGGTTTCCAATGGCGTCTGCCGTATCCCATTCAGGATGAAACAGCCGTCAATATTTCCCAACTTCGTACCTTCGAAGTCGGTTTCCGCGGCGGTTCCCGCAACAAGGTGCTGCCGGAGGCCTTGATGCTGACCACCGACGAAAACATCGTCGATATGCAGTTCGTCGTGCAGTATCGCCTGCGCGCCGATGGGGCGCCCGATTATCTGTTCAAGATGCGCGACCCGGATGAGTCCGTGCGTCAGGCCTCCGAGACCGCCATGCGCGAGATCGTCGGCAAGAAACCCATGGACTTCGTCCTGTACGAAGGCCGTACCGAGGTTGCCGTCGAGGTTCAGAACCTGATGCAGCAGATCCTCGATCGCTACAACTCCGGCATCCAGATCAGCACGGTCGCTATCCAGAACGTGCAGCCGCCCGAGCAGGTTCAGGCAGCCTTCGACGATGCGGTCAAGGCCGGCCAGGATCGCGAGCGTCAAATCAACGAAGGTCAGGCCTACGCCAACCAGGTGATCCCGATGGCTGGCGGTCAAGCTTCACGCATGTTGGAGCAAGCCGAAGGCTATCGCGCCAAGGTTCTGGGTGACGCGCGCGGTGATGCCGCACGCTTCAACAGCATTTTGACGGAATACGAAAAGGCGCCCCAGATCATGCGCGAGCGTCTCTACCTGGAGACCATGCAGCAGATCTTCACGCGCGCCAGCAAGGTGCTGGTCGACACCAAGGACGGCAACAACATCCTGTATTTGCCGATCGACAAGATCATGCAGCAAAGCGCGCGTGACGCGTCGGGGTCGTCTGTGCCGACCACGTCGCTGCCTGGCGCCAGCCAGCCCACCGTTCCTCAGCCTCCGGTGCGTACCGGCGGTACCACCAGTTCGTCCGGCAATTCCGGTAGCAACACGACGGGTAGCAGCAACAACACGCTGTCCCGCGATCGTCTGACGCGCTAATCCGGAGGAGCCCAAGATCATGCAACGTTTTATGCCCATCCTGGTCGGCCTGCTTCTCGTGCTGGCCGCCTTATCATCCTGCGTATTTATCGTGCGCGAGCGCGACTACGCCCTGGTCTTTACCCTGGGTGAAGTCCGTAAAGTCATCAGCGAACCTGGCCTCTATTTCAAGGCCCCGCCGCCGTTCCAAAACGTCGTCACGCTGGACAAACGTATCCTGACCATCGAGTCCAACGACGCCGAGCGTATCCAGACCTCTGAAAAGAAGAACCTGCTGATCGACTCCTACGTCAAGTGGCGCATCGCCGATCCACGCTTGTACTACGTGACCTTCGGCGGCAACGAGCGTGCCGCCCAGGAACGCCTGCAGGCTCAGATTCGCGACGCACTGAACGCATCGGTCAACGTGCGTACCGTGAAAGAAGTCGTCTCGGCCGAGCGTGACAAGATCATGACCGAGATACTTACCACGGTTGCCAAACGCGCCGAGCCCTTGGGCGTGCAGGTCGTGGACGTGCGTCTGCGCCGCATCGAGTTCGCGCCGGAAATCTCCGAATCCGTCTATCGTCGGATGGAAGCCGAGCGTACCCGCGTGGCCAACGAGCTGCGCTCCATCGGTGCCGCCGAAAGCGAAAAGATCCGCGCCGAAGCCGATCGTCAACGCGAAGTCATTCTTGCCGAAGCCTACGCCAAAGCCCAGACAGCGATGGGTGAGGGCGATGCGCAGGCCAGCCAGATCTACGCCGAAGCCTTTGGCAAGAACCCGGATTTCTACACGTTCTACAAGAGCCTGGAAGCCTACCGTTCGTCGTTCTCCAAGCCCAGCGACGTGCTCGTGGTGGACCCGAGTTCCGAGTACTTCCAGTTCATGAAGAACTCCACCGGCAACACAGCCCCGGCAAACTGATCCCCCTGCGCGCAAACCATGTACAATATCGCGTAAGCTAGAAACAATCCTCAGGCGGCTGAGTGGGCTTACGCCCGCTCAGCCGCTTTTGTTTTGGGCGTCGTTCACGCATGTCATTAGTAGTCATTCAGGTAAACATTCATGGGTAACTGGTTGCTGCCCGAAAGCCTCGCCGATGTCCTTCCGGCAGAGGCTCGGCGCATCGAGGAACTACGCCGCAAGCTGCTCGATCTCTACCGTAGTTACGGTTTCGAGCTAGTGGCGCCTCCCCTGGTCGAATACATTGATTCGTTGCTGTCGGGTACCGGCAGCGATCTGGATCTGCGCACCTGCAAACTGGTCGATCAGCTCTCCGGACGCACGCTGGGCGTGCGAGCGGACATGACGCCACAGGTCACGCGTATCGACGCGCATTTGCTAAATCGTGCCGGCGTCACGCGGCTTTGCTATTGCGGCAACGTGCTGCATGCGCGGCCGGCGGATCTGCTCTCGAGCCGCGAGCTGCTGCAGATTGGCGCCGAGATCTACGGCCATGCCGGTTTCGAGGCGGATCTCGAGATCATCTCCTTGGTGCTGGAAACGCTGGCCACGGCTGGCGTCAATCAGCCGCGCCTGGCACTCTGTCATCCCGGGGTTGCGCGCGCGGTGATCGACGCGGATCCGGCGGCGAGCGCGCGTGCCAAAGACATCATCTTGCTGCTGCGCGAGAAAGACGTACCCGGCTTGGCCGCGTTGGTCGAGGACGGCAGCGGCGTGCGCGCGGATACCGTGGCGGCACTGAAATGCCTGGCTGGCCTTTACGGCGGCCCGGAAACGATGGCACAGGCGCGCAGCGAACTCCCGTCATTGCCGGGTGTGACCGCCGCGCTGGACGCCTTGCAGAAAATTATGGATGCCATCCCCGGAGTCGAATGCGGGGTGGATCTGGCCGACATTGGCGGCTATGGCTACCACTCGGGTGTCACCTTCGCGCTCTACGCCGAAGGCTGGCACGATGCTTTAGTGAGTGGCGGCCGTTACGACGACGTCAGCCGCGCCTTTGGACGGGCCCGCCCGGCCACAGGCTTTAGTCTGGATTTGCGCAAGCTCGCGCGTGGACTTCCTCCCGCCGATCGCGCGCGCGCTGTGCGTGCGCCGTGGGGGCAGGATCCCGCGCTGGTCGCCGCGGTCCGTCAGCTGCGACACTCAGGCGAGATCGTCGTGCAGGTGCTGCCGGGCCACGAGCAAAGCCAGGACGAATTCATCTGTGACCGTGAGCTGACCTTACAGGACGGCAACTGGGTGGTTCGAACGTTGTAAAACTGATTCCCTCTCGTTGCGAGGGGGCCGCAGGGAGATTTCCGGATTTCCCGAGAAACTCGATATCGATTCGTACAATGAGCAAGAACGTAGTGGTGATCGGCACCCAATGGGGTGACGAAGGTAAAGGCAAGATCGTCGACTGGCTGGCGGAATCCGTCGCCGGCGTGGTGCGTTTTCAAGGCGGTCACAATGCTGGCCATACGCTGTGGATCAACGGCAAGAAAACCATTCTGCGCCTGATCCCCTCGGGCATCATGCACCCTGGCGTCACGTGCTTCATCGGCAACGGTGTGGTGCTCTCGCCCGAAGCCCTGCTAAAGGAAATCGAAGAACTCGAAGCCGCCGGTCTGGACGTGCGTTCGCGTTTGCAGATTTCCGAAATCTGCCCCCTGATTTTGCCGTTCCACATTGCAGTGGACCAGGCCCGCGAAGCGCGCAAGGGTGATGGCAAGATCGGTACCACCGGACGCGGTATCGGCCCGGCCTACGAAGACAAGATCGCTCGCCGCGCGCTGCGTGTGCAGGATCTCTTCAATCCGTCGCTGTTCGATGAAAAACTCGCCGAGCTGCTGGATTACCACAACTTCGTACTGACCAAATACCTCGGTGCTGAAGCCGTCTCCGCCAACGAAGTGCGCGATCAGGCCATGGCGCTGGCCCCGGCCATCGCTCCGATGGTCAAGGACGTCTCCAGCAACCTGTACGCGCTGCAACAATCCGGCCAGCGCCTGCTGTTCGAAGGCGCCCAAGGCGCACTGCTCGACGTGGACCACGGCACCTATCCGTTCGTGACCAGCAGCAACTGCCTGGCTGGCGCTGCATCCGCTGGCGCCGGTGTTGGCCCGCAATCGTTGGACTACGTGCTCGGTATCACCAAGGCGTACACGACCCGTGTGGGTTCGGGTCCGTTCCCGACCGAGCTGGTTGATGAAGTCGGCACGCGCCTGGCCACCATTGGCAAGGAATTCGGTTCGGTCACCGGCCGCCCGCGTCGCTGCGGCTGGTTCGACGGCGCCGCGCTCAAGCGCTCGGTTCGTCTGAACGGTATCACCGGCCTGTGCATCACCAAGCTCGACGTGCTCGACGGTCTGGAAAAAATCCAGTTGGGCGTCGGCTACCGCGTCAATGGCGAATTCCGCGACGTGCTGCCCTATGGTGCGCATGCTGTTGCCCAAGCCGAAGCGGTGCTCGAAGAACTGCCCGGCTGGTCGGAATCGACCGTCGGCGTCACCGAGTTCGACAAGCTGCCCGCCGCCGCGCGCCGTTATCTGGAACGCGTCTCGGAAGTTTGCGGCGTGCCGATCGACCTCGTGTCCACCGGCCCCGATCGCAACGAAACCATTGTTCTGCGTCACCCGTTAAAGGGCTGATCGCCAGACGGTCGCGGCCATCCTGGTGGATGTGCCGCGACGTCCATTTTTTAACCCGGCGTTCGTCGGGTTATGATTGATAGCCGCGTCGGCAATGTCGACCGCGGCCTTTTTGTTTTTAGGCTTGGAGATCTTTGCCATGAGCACGCCCGTCAACGATGATAGTCATGTGTGGGTGAGTTGGGAGAAGTACAACCGCCTGATCGAGCGCCTGACCCTGCAGGTGTATCAGTCCGGTTGGAAATTCGACCTCATTCTTTGTCTTGCGCGCGGGGGCGTGCGCGTGGGCGACGTGATGTCGCGTATTTTTGATGTGCCCTTGGGCATTCTCGCCACCAGCAGCTATCGCGAAGCCGCCGGCACGAAGCAGGGCGAACTGGACATCGCCAAGTTCATCACCATCACGCGGGGCGCGCCGGCCGGCCGGGTGTTGCTCGTTGACGACATGGTCGACACCGGATTGACCTTCAATCGTGTGCGCGAACACCTCCAGCAGCAATTCCCCGAGATCACCGAGTTGCGCAGTGCCGTGCTCTGGTGGAAAGGCCATTCCAAGGCAATCCCCGACTACTATGTGGACAAACTGCCGACGAACCCGTGGATCCACCAGCCTTTCGAGGATTACGACAGCCTGCGTCCGCATCAATTGGAAGCCTGGATTCGTAAAGGCTCCTCCACCCAGCATTCCGAAGAGTAAATCGAGCACTCGGGCGAGCCGGTGTGCCAACACGCTGGCGCGTTTTGGCTGGGAAATTTTGCCCGATCGTGCTAGAATCTTTGGTTATCGCTAAACCCCATTGGGGGGTGCCAGGGTGCACAGGCGTGGTTTATTGCAGTTTTTTGCTTAGCGGCGCTTCGTTCGAGGGGTCGCCAGGCTCAAAAAACGAGCCTGAATAGGGCAGAGACCTCTCAAGAAACCATGCCAGGCTTGCAGTCAGCGCGCCCTGTGTTTATCAACTCTTTGTTATTCCAAGCAGGCCTACTACTTTATGCCTATTGTCCGACTGAAGGAAAACGAGCCGTTCGAAGCCGCTCTGCGTCGCTTCAAGCGCACCATCGAAAAGACCGGTTTGCTCACCGAGCTGCGTTCGCGCGAGTTCTACGAGAAGCCCACGGCTGAGCGCAAGCGCAAGCACGCCGCCGCCGTCAAGCGCCACTACAAGCGTATTCGTAGCCAGCAACTGCCTCCGCGCATGTATTGATTTCTGAGTCCCGAATTTATTGATTCCAGAATCATTCATTCAGGATTTACTCGCCCGAGTCGATGTTGCAGACGTCGTCGGGCGATATGTACAGTTGCGAAAGGGTGGGGCCAACCTGCTTGGCTTATGTCCCTTTCATAACGAAAAAAGCCCGTCTTTCACCGTCAGCCCGACCAAACAGTTCTATCACTGTTTCGGTTGCGGCGCGCACGGCAGCGCCATCACCTTCCTGATGGAGCACACGGGTGCTAGTTTCCCCGAGGCCGTGCGTACACTCGCCGGCTCGGTGGGACTGACTGTCCCCGAAGAAAACCGCGACCCTCGCCAACACGCCGAGTCCGCGCGTCGCAAAGCCGAAACCTCCCGCCATACCCAAGTCCTGGATGCTGCTCAGGCGCATTACCTGCGTCAATTGCGCGCGTCACCCGCGGCGATTCAGTATCTGAAAGATCGTGGTTTGACGGGAGAAATCGCCGCACATTTCGGCTTAGGCTGGTCTGGCACCGATCGACATGGGCTGTCTAAAGTCTTTGAGCATTACGACGATCCGACGCTTGTTGAAGCCGGGCTCGTGATCGAATCCGAGGACGGTCGCCGCTACGACCGTTTTCGTGAACGGATCATGTTCCCGATCCGTAACGCCCGTGGCAGCCTGATTGGCTTCGGCGGTCGGATCATCGGCAAGGGCGAACCCAAATATCTCAATTCCCCGGAAACCCCGCTCTTTTCCAAGGGGCAGGAACTCTACGGGCTTTGGGAGGCGCGGCAGGCCATCCGTAAGGAAGGCCAAGTCATCGTCGTCGAGGGCTACATGGATGTGGTCGGTCTGGCGCAGCAGGGCATCGCTAATGCGGTCGCCACGCTGGGCACTGCCACCACCCCCGACCACGTCAAGAAATTGCTTCGCGCCAGCGATAAAGTCGTCTTCAGTTTCGATGGCGACGCGGCGGGCCGTCGCGCGGCATGGCGTGCGCTGCAGGCGTGCTTGCCGCTGCTACGCGACGATATCTCCATACGCTTTCTCTTCTTGCCCGCCGAGCACGATCCGGATTCCTATGTTCGGGATCTGGGTCCGCAGGCTTTCCGGGAAGTCCTCGGCGAAGCCACGGCCTTGTCGCGTTTCCTATTGGAAGAACTCGGCTCGCGGCACAATCTCGGCGAAGCCGAGGGTCGCGCCAGCTGCCTGCACGAGGCGAAACCGCTGCTCGCCGCCATCCCCCAATGTGCCCTGCGATTACAAATCGAACGCGAAATGGCGCGTCAGGTCCAGTTAACGCCCGAGGAAATGGCGCAGGTATTGGCTCAGGCGCCGGCACGGCCATTCGCACCCGTGGCCCAGGCGGCTGCTAAGTCTGCCGCTGTTGGCGGCCCCACGGCGTCGGTGGCGCCAGCGCCCGCGCATAGCTGGTCGGACGAGTACGGCGGATTCGACGGGCCTCCTCCGGATTTCGATTACGAGCCTATCGGCCCGGATTTCGACGCCATGTCGTTTCCGGAAAGCGGATTCCAGTCATCCCCAGGTCACGACGATGCCTGGTCCCCGGCCGCCGCGCCTGCGGGAGGCTGGCAGGACCGCAAGCGTAATGGGGGCAACTTTGTCAAGAAAAATGATTGGAAAGGCGGCAAGGGCAAATGGAAAGGGCGCCGTGACGATGACATAGGCGGTTACGAAGGCCGTCGCCCCATGCCTTCCATGGCGAAGCGCCTGTTAAGCCTGTTGCTCGCCCACCCAGAGCTCGTCGACAGCATGGGAGACGAGCAGCTTGAAATCTTGGACAAGGGTCCCCATTTAGGATTGGTGAGGGATTTGATCCTGCTGGCCCAAAGCAGTGGAGCCCGCCATGTTGGGGCGCTGCTTGAGGCTGCCGATCCAGATTCCGATCTGGCTACTGTGCTCAAAAGCCTGCGTGCGGATTTATTGGCCCAGGAAGATCTTCCCGAGCCACAAACCGAGTGGGACGACGCGCTTCGGCGCATTGAATTCGACGCGGCACGCGCGGAAATGGCCAAGCTGGCCGCCAGCGGGCTGACCACGGACGACGCGCGACAGCGATATCAGGAACTGTCTGCCCGGATTACTGTCTTAAAAAGTGGTGGTATTCGGTAAGTACGGTACAATCAAAGGTTTTCCAACGACATGATGTGTCGGATTGGCTTCATGCGGTTACAGAGCGTATTGGCCCTGGCGCGCATCGGATTCGGCTGAAAATGCGAATTCGACCTGCCTCCAGCGCGCTTTATTGCGCACTTTCCGTACAGAGTTGCCACTAAGATTGCATCAAAGATCAGTTGGATAGTTACAATTCGAGGGCGAGTACGCAAATCGTCCGGGATTGATCTGCGGTGTTGAGAGTTAGAGCTGTGTCTATTGCAGCAGCATGGGATTTCTGAAAGTCCCCTTTGACTGCCAGCCTGTCACAGGCAAGACAGCTTACAACAACATCGAGGCGACCCGGCCGATACAAGTGTGCGATACAAGCTGTCTCAGGGCCAAGAGGCCAGATGGGACAACTGTGGGATCCGGGAACCGGGTCCGCGTTACGGACGATGTAACGCACGCCGCTTTGCGAACTGGCCTGTTTTACCCGCATGGATCGGATGCGGCGCTTTGGCGCGCGCATGCGGTCCTTGTGGTGCAATAGCCCTAATCACGGGTTGCGACGACCACGGAAGCGACTATGACCAGAACATCAGGCAAAACCTCCCCTGCAGACGATGCAATCGATACGCCGGTCAAAACGGCCAAACGCGTCGTGAGCATGGCAGCGGAAAAAGCGCCTGCCAAAACGGCGGTGAAGGTCTCCAAAACGGCAACGAAGACCGCTGCCAAAAAAGCAGCGAAATCCGCCACCGGCGAAAAAGCGGTCAAGTCCCCCCGCAAAAAGGCCGAGGACAAACTGGCCGAGCTGGTCGGTGGTGGCGCGCGCCCCTCGAGCGGTCGTCGTCCCGGTCGCCCGGCGAAGAACGCCAACAACGATAGCGACGCTTTCGACGATCCGATGGACGGCGACGGCGAAGTCCTGCCCGATTTCAAGCCGCCCAAGCGTGGTGGCAAGCGCGGCAAGGGTGATCCCAAGGACCTCATCGCGCGTGGCCCTGTCTCGCCCGAAGAATACGAAGCCCGTCGTAACCGCCTCAAGCAGCTGATCAAGCTCGGCAAGGATCGCGGCTACCTGACCTATGGCGAAATCAACGATCATCTGCCCGATGATCTGGTGGACGCCGAGGCCATTGACGGCATCATCAGCACCTTTAGCGACATGGGGATCGCGGTCTACGACCAAGCCCCCGACGCCGAAACGCTGCTGATGAGCGAAAACGCGCCTGTGGCCTCCAACGACGATGACGTCGAGGACGAAGCCGAAGCCGCGCTGACGACGGTGGATTCCGACTTCGGTCGTACTACCGACCCCGTGCGTATGTATATGCGCGAAATGGGTTCGGTCGAGCTGCTGACGCGCGAAGGCGAAATCGAAATCGCCAAGCGCATCGAAGACGGTCTGAAGCACATGGTGATGGCGATCTCGGCATGCCCGACCACCATCAACGAAATCCTCGCCCACGTCGATCGCGTGCGCGAAGGCCAAGCGCAGATCGACGAAGTCGTCGACGGTCTGGTTGACCCGGAAGACGGCGAAGAATACGCCGGCGCTGGCGTGACCGCGGACGAAGAAGAGAGCGATGACGGCCCCGCTGGCGGCATGTCGAGCAAGCAGCTCGAAGACCTGCGCGTCAAGGCCTTGGCCAAGTTCGACATCGTCGCGAAGCAGTTCGCCATGATGCGCGAGTCGTACGAAAAGGACGGCTACAAATCCGACATTTACGTCAAGGCGCAAGAAGTCATCCTCAACGAGATGATGGGCATCCGCTTTACCGCCAAGATGGTGGAAAAGCTCGCCGATACGCTGCGTGCCCAGGTTGAAGAGGTCCGTCAGCTTGAGCGCGCCGTGTTGCATACCTGCGTGGACCGCGCCGGCATGCCGCGCAGCCATTTCATCAAGGTCTTCCCGGGCCAGGAAACGAACTTGGAATGGGTCCTGAGCGAAGTCGCTGCTGGCCATCCGTATTCCGAGACCCTTGAACGTCACGTTCCCGCCGTGCAGGAATTGCAGCAAAAGCTGATCGACCTGCAAACACGCGTGGTTCTGCCGCTCAAGGATCTGAAGGACGTCAACAAGCGCATGGCCACTGGCGAAGCCAAGGCTCGCAAAGCCAAGCGTGAGATGACCGAGGCCAACCTGCGTCTGGTGATCTCTATCGCCAAGAAGTACACCAACCGTGGCTTGCAGTTCCTGGATCTGATCCAGGAAGGCAACATCGGCTTGATGAAGGCAGTGGACAAGTTCGAATACCGTCGCGGCTACAAGTTCTCGACCTACGCCACATGGTGGATCCGTCAGGCCATCACGCGTTCGATTGCTGACCAGGCCCGCACCATCCGGATTCCGGTTCACATGATCGAAACGATCAACAAGATGAACCGCATCAGCCGTCAGATCCTGCAGGAGACCGGCGGCGAGCCGGATCCCGCGACCTTGGCGCAAAAGATGGACATGCCCGAGGACAAGATCCGCAAGATCCTGAAGATCGCCAAAGAGCCGATCTCCATGGAAACGCCGATCGGTGACGACGACGATTCGCACTTGGGCGATTTCATCGAAGACACCGCCACCCTGGCGCCTTCGGATGCCGCATTGCACGGTTCGATGCGCGATGTGGTCAAAGAAGTGTTAGACTCTCTCACCCCGCGTGAAGCCAAGGTTTTGCGGATGCGTTTCGGTATCGAAATGAGCACCGACCAGACCTTGGAAGAAGTGGGTAAACAGTTTGACGTTACGCGCGAGCGCATTCGCCAAATAGAGGCGAAGGCACTGCGCAAACTGCGCCACCCCAGCCGGGCTGATAAGCTCAAGAGCTTCCTGGAAGGGCAATAAGCAGTCAGGTTAAAAAGGCCCTCTAGCTCATGCCTGGTTAGAGCAGCGGACTCATAATCCGTTGGTGCTCGGTTCGACTCCGAGGGGGGCTACCAAGTGAAATCAAGGGGTTACGTGTGATCACGTAGCCCCTTGTTTTTTCTGTTTGAATCTCATCACCCCGCGCCGCAGCGATGTCGGAGTATCACTCCTCAGGATGCTGCTAGACCCATGTCGAGCTTGCTCGGCAAGTCCGAGCTTCTGCCGACTCGCTGAATCACGCGGCCTTCTTCTTTGCTGGCCTTGCCGTATTCAAAGTGGCTGCAGCCCGCTCTGCAACCCGCCGTTGAATGTTTGCCAATTCCTTGCCCTTATGTACCACCAGGTGATCGAAGCCCGGGCGTGGGGCGCGACGACGCTGCCTATCTTCCGGACGTAGCGCGGTGACATCAACATTCTGGAAGAAATCGCGATTACCGCCGTCCGCCCATGATTCTGAATAGACGCCGTGGGCCATGATGATGTCAAACTGGTCCAGTTCGACGTGGTAATAGCTCACCGCGGAAATAGAGCTTTCC
The DNA here is from genome assembly GCF_009763235.1 of Bordetella sp. 15P40C-2. Taxonomy (NCBI): domain Bacteria; kingdom Pseudomonadati; phylum Pseudomonadota; class Betaproteobacteria; order Burkholderiales; family Alcaligenaceae; genus Bordetella; species Bordetella sp. 15P40C-2. Next base: position 197,765 of record NZ_WSJA01000025.1, on the reverse strand, counting down.
TGCGAAATGGTGAGCCCGTTCAAGAGGTCGCCCGCGCGCACTAGTTTCCCTTCCACCATCAAATGATGCCACGGTGATAAGAGCAGGTCTCTATCGGGTACGCGTTCCGCGATCGCATGGGCGCGGATTCGAACCGGAGCTATCCGCGCCGCACTTTCGCGATCGATAAAGGCAAGGGCACCATAATGACGCCATCCTATCCATTTGACCTGGCGCCACCCCGAACTTCCCATGACACTGTCGCCCGGGATCAAATCTTCTATCGCCACCTCTCCGCGCAGGGTTGTGATCAATGTCCCTTTAACAAAGCATACTGGCAAGATATACGGCTCAAATTCCAAGGTCACCACATCACCCGTTGAGAGCCAATCATTGGTGAAATAATAGTACGTGCCGTTGAGCTGTCCGATGATCCCATTTTCTGTACGGCCGAGATACTCCACCGTGAACTGCTCCAGATGGTTCTTATCTACATTGAGTAGGTTGTCCACTTGATACGAGGTGGCATCCGGATTGTCGAGTTTGGTGATGAAAAATGGGCCGGCCGCTCCTCCTGCAGCTCGCAAGATATTGTGCTCGTCCAACGTTAATACAAAAATATTATTCAGGGTCAACGAAGCCATAACGTGTCTCCATATAAGGCGTTGGGGCCTCGTTTCATTATGTAGTCGCTGTTAATGCCTTGATTATTTTCTTAACAAATCCTTTAAGTCTTTGATTTTATTTAGGAATTTAGACTTTGTCAGGATGTGGGAATATCGGAGGCAGATTCCAATATGAGTGCGATTAAGCGTTAGCTATTTCTCTCGATTGCTAGCGCAATCGCAAGCGCCAGCCCGACGCCAATGCCGCTCAGCACGTTGTCGAATGCGATGCCGATAATTAGCCCGAGAGCTAAGCCGATGATGAGGATAAAGCTATACTTCATCAAAAAATAATAGTGTCGATTTATCAGAACCTCGAATTGAAACGCGCGGGGTCTAGGGGGAGTAATCATTCCCAAACGATGTACCACCCTTGATAGTATCGGGCCCCCATAATTTCTTCGAAGCCAGCAACCATCATCGCTTGGTGTGTCGAGAAAGCCAATAGCTCTACATCACATAAATCAGGGTAAGGCGATACGTCGGACGCTCCGCCCGCTTTCTGTCGCACGATACGCAGGCAATTAACCCACCGCTTCTGCGACTCCCGGTAGAGCGTGTACATAGTGACGGGCCCTGGCACACAGGTCCATTCGGCTGGATTCAAGGGGCGCCCGTGCAGGTGGGTGCGGGATATGCGGCAGTTAGGCATGATAAAAGCACTGTTTTTTTATACAGTATAAAGGAGGTTCTGCTTTGCCTTTGTGCGGCTTTCTTCAAAAATGAGTACCACCCGGGTAGTAACAAATTTTGAGCAGTTTGGTCCTGCTCGCCTGAGCGACCGGGTATTGATTTGTTGCTTTTGCCACGCCCGTCTTGCACACAGACGACGTTTTTTTTCCGATGTGCGAGTACAGTGAGGAACTTACCCAACCATAAGATAGGAGCGTTTATGCGTACAAAATTTCCTACGATGCGTCGCGCTGCGGTGGCTGCTGTTTCCGTTGCGATGGCCGGTGTGCTGTTTTCCGGCTGCACGATGACCTCTAACAAAGCTTCGGCCAGCGCGGCCGAGCAGCGCCAGGAACTCAATAGCGCCACCGACGCGACTCTGACCAAGTTGTACGAGACGTCTCCTCAGGCGCGTGAGCTGGTTCAGCGCGCCAAGGGTGTCTTGGTCTTCCCATCGGTCTTGAGCGCAAGCTTTATCGTCGGCGCCGAACACGGCAAGGGCGTACTGCGCGTGAATGGGGCGGATGCCGGCTACTACAGCACGACGGGTGGCTCGATTGGCTTGCAGGCTGGCGCGCAATCGAAGGCGGTCGTTCTGCTCTTCATGACGGACGAAGCACTGCAGAAATTCCGCAATAGCAATGGTTGGACTGTCGGTGCTGATGCTACTGTCGCCATTGCCAATGTCGGCGCCAATGGCAGCATCGATAGCAACACGGTTCGTCAGCCGGTGGTGGGTTTTGTGATGAACAACGGCGGTCTGATGGCCGGCGTTTCGCTTGATGGGTCGAAGATCTCGAAGGTCAACCTATAAATAAGCAAGGCGGGATCAAGTTAGTTGGCATCATGACGACTGACGCTCCTTGATCTGCTCGATCGCTCTATAGGGGAAGGCTAAGTTTCGGCCTTCATACATCAGCCGGCGCTCGTCATGGGTGCCGGCTTATTTATGCATTCACGCTATTTGGCGGGAAAAGTTGCGCTAGCCACACTGCTTGCCAGAACGGGTGGCTATCAGGATTTATCGTTTTTGGCGTTGCTGTTCTGTGCCGGCAGCGGCGAACAGAGAAATTCAATCGTCGCGACCTTAGGCGCAAGCCCCGTTGCGTGGTTGGATGTGACTTTAGGGTCTGTCATTCGCTTGCCCAAAGATTGGCAATGAGCAACCGCCTGTTCGCGCGCGATGTTTTTAACCTCGACCCAGGTTTGCCATTTCGCTCCGGCGTTGTAGCTGAGACGATACATGTCTTGCCCGACAGACGTAGTTTGGCTCGTGCTGGCGCAGGCGCTCAGCAGGGTAGCGGTCAAAAGGCAGGCGAGCGGACGAAGCATGTGATATCCATGTATGAGATGAGTGCTATTACACGGTGGGTCCCGCCGCGATGCAAGTCTGCAAGGAGTCGTCGCGGCTCGGCGGGGCGAACATGCTAGCATGCCCGCCAAGCTATTTTTCGTGAGGTTTCTCTATGGACATGCAAGAACAAATCGCTGTGATCGTGCACACCGTTTCGCATCAAGGTGGTCGCATTGACGCTTTGAACTCGGTCCTGTCATCGATGCTGCACTTGGCCAAGTCGTCGCCCGGTCTGCGCGAAGCCATTGAGGCGCAGCTAGAGCAAAATTATTCGAACCTGCTCGCCGCCTCTGAGAATCCTCAGTACGTTGCGGGATTCGAAAGCGTGCGCGATAGCGTCTTGGCCGCTTTGAAGTAAGCGCGCCTTTTTAGCGCGGAGTTACCCACAGCTTCTGTGGACAACCCTTGGGATAGCTTGGGCACAGACTCAAAAAGGGCTTTGTACCCAAGGGTTTACCCGGGGCGGTCATTCCTGATGCTTATGCACGGCAGTGCATGATTTATGAGCGGTCGCGATCGACATACGTCTGGGGCTACATAGGCTTCACGGATACTGAAACGCGCTAACTCGGCAGGATCCAACCGGCCCATTGCCCTTCACTTGATGCAGTGCGACAACCTGTGCTATGATTCATCTCATCAGACGCGGGGTGGAGCAGTCTGGCAGCTCGTCGGGCTCATAACCCGAAGGTCGTAGGTTCAAATCCTGCCCCCGCAACCAGATTTAAAAAGCCCGATCCTTTGTGGTCGGGCTTTTTGCATTGGCGCGACCCCCAAGGCCGATGGCATTGACCGCAAGCGGATATAGTACGCACTGGTTACTAAGCTCTTGCCAGCCTGGGCACTGTGCTGGCCTACTCAGGGATATGCCATGTACGCTCGTTTTCTAGCAACCACCTTGCTCGTGGCCGCCAGCGCGCCGAGCGCTATTTTCGCGGCGACGCCCGATACCAGTCCGATCAAGGAAGTGCGTTTGTCGTCGGGCGGTCTGGCCGAAGTATTGCGTGCTGCGGTGGTGAATCAGGACGGCGTGGTCCGTCTTGAGGTACCCCTGGAGCAGGTCGACGATATTCTGAAAACATTGGTGCTCAATAACGATAGCGCCGTGATCGCGGATTTGTCGCTGGTCGGCCCGCAACCCCTTAGCGAGACCTTTAAAGGCCTGCCGGTAACAGCCGAGTCGCTGGCCTCGGTGCCTGCATTGCTAAATGCGATTCAGGGCGCGATGGTGACGGTCACCAGCCAAGGGAAAACCGTGCAAGGCCAAGTCCTGGGCGTTGAACCCCGAACTGCTGCGGATGGGGCCGAGGCGTACCTGCTTTCCGTCCTGTCGGGCGCCGGCACCATCGCGACGCTTGAGCTTGCTCCCGATGCGATGGTGACGGTGGACGATGAGCGTATTAGAGACAAGCTCGTTCAAGCTGCCTCAGCGATCGCTCGCGCCAAGAATGATCGCTCCCGCGCCATTCAGATCAAGGTTAAAGGTAACGGCGCGCAGCGAGTGGATCTATCCTATGTGGTCGCCGCGCCGATCTGGAAGACGGCGTATAAGGTCGTCGCAGGCGAAGATGGCAAAGCGCGCCTGCAAGCCTGGGCCGTGCTCGAAAACGCCAGCGGTGAGGATTGGCGCAACGTAAAAATCATCCTCTCTTCAGCAGAGCCCGTTACGTTAAGCCAGCGCTTGCACCAGTGGTATTGGCGTGACCGCATGGATCTGCCCGTGAACACCGCAGCGAATGCCGTGCCGGAAGCAGATACCGGCAATCTCACAAAACGTGCGCAGGCACAGCGTGCGGCGAGTTATGCCGCCGCTGCCCGAATGCAGGCTCCGCGGCCGGCGCCGGTGGCCGTCGCTGCTGAGGCGGCGCCTGATCGAATTTTGACCCAGCACTACGGCGGTGGCGCGATTGATCGTGACAGCCAGTCCACGGCAACGGAAAGCGATGTATCGGCCACGTTTGAATTGCCGGGGACTTACGATGTCGCTAATGGCGATACGTTATCCATTCCTATTTTGGATGCTGAGATCCCCGCCAGCATGGTGTCCTTGTACAGGGCCGGAGGCCAAGAGCGCCATCCGGTGGCCGCATTAATGCTCACGAACGATACGGGCGTGAGCCTGCCAGCCGGCATTCTCACGATTTACGACGCGCGGTCGGGCTATGCCGGCGACGCACAGTTGGCGGGCTTGCCCGGCGCCGATACGCGTCTGGCGAGCTTCGCCATCGATCGCAAAGTCACCGTCACCGAAGACCGCAAGCCTGTAGACGAAATCACAGAGGTCAAGGTGGTCGACGGTATGCTTCGTTTGACGCAGAAAGCCCGATACGTGACCGACTATACGGTGGCGGGGGCGATGGACGCTCCACGTACGGTGATCATCGAACACCCGGTCAGATCTGGATGGACGTTCTCATCGCCGGCCAGCGACGGCAAAACCGCCACACATCACCGCCTCAAAGTGACGGTCGACAAAGGCGCAAGCCAGACCGTACAGGCGGTCGAGGAGCAACTGCGGCGCGATACGATAGCGATTGCGGATACCGAACCGGAGGCTTTGCTGGCCTGGTCGGCATCCAGCACGGATCGTGTGCTGAGCGCTAAGTTGGTTGAATTGTCCGAGGCGCGGCAAAAGCAAATGGCTGCTCAACGCGCGCTGGATCAATGGGAAGATGCACGGGAACGCCTTGTTTCCGAACAGGCTCGTATTCGGGAAAACCTACGCGCCGTTCCGGCCAGCAGCGATTTGAGCTCGCGCTATCTCACGCAGTTGGAGGCTACGGAAAATGAACTGCGTGCACTTGCAGGTAAGCGCGAAACGTTGGAAGGTGAATTGCACCAGCTGGAGGGCAAGGTGCGGGGGATTCTCAGAACGTTCTAACCCAATGCGTTGACGCCGGCAAATCGGACTCGCGGAAGCCGCTAGCTTCCGCGGCCGGGACGGTTGAGCATCGCGACGAGCGCTTGCTTCAATTGGGGAGAAAAAATAGGCACGGTATGAGAGACGCCGTCTTTGTCCGTGCCTTCTTTGAGCGTGACGGACTGCCCTTCAAAGATTTCGGGCGCGCGGCGAAATTCCACATAGCGTGCAATCAGGTTGTCGACCTGTTTTTGGGCAACGCTCAGAGGGGCAACACCCGTTAGCCGACGCGCGGCATGGGCCTGCAAGATACGGTGCAGGTCATCGATAAACAGCGCCAACGCTGCTTGGCCATGGCAAGCTTGTTGCCATCCCCAGCCGTCGTCGCCTTGGCCGGGTAAAAAGGAATTTTCCATAGCTCTCATCCTAACCCAACAATGCGTCCACGTACATTGCGCCGGCGTGTCAACCGGGTCGCGGCAGGATGGTTGGCGTCAGTCCGGGCTGGTTGCATAATTGCGCTCTTATCGATGAATGAATAAAGAGAGGGTGTTATGCGCATACTAGGCCTGACAGCTTTGGCGGCGGCCTTGGCAATGAGCGGCTGCGCCAGTCGGGGTTTGATGTCTGGCGAGGCGCCCGGCGCATCGGAAACCTTTTCCGTTCAGGCGGATGTGCAGGCCGCACATCGCCGGGCAGGTGAGTTCGTGCGAGTGTGTCACGAGCAGCGTGCCTATCCCTACGGCGTGGTGTATCAGTCGCACCAAAGCCTGGGAGAGAAAGGCTTGCCGAACCAGGTACAAGTGTTCAAGCAGACCGAGCCGGCGAAGATCTTGGAGATGATCACCGCCCAAGCGGACGGGCCCGCGACCTCGACCGTCACTGTGATGGTGCTAGGCGAGGGGATGTGGGACGAAGCGGAAGTTCAGGCGGCTAAGCAGTCAATTCAGACGGCGACGCCGGTGTGCAGGCCGCTAGACGCAAGATAAGGTTTCGCTAAAAAGCGCTTGCGAGTACAAAACACGAGGGATTAATATACGCATTGCGTACAGTGTACGCAATGCGTTTTGTTCATCTCCGGGGCCCTCATGTCCATCTCTCAGCAAGCATTTCTCCGCGACGCGATGCGCCGCCTTAATCTCACGCGCGACGTATTCGCGACCCGCATTGGCGTCAAGCGCCGTGCGTTGGACACTTGGTTGTTGCCCGAGGGGTCGCAGGAATTCCGGGCGATGCCGGAGGTGGTCGAGCGTTTTGTCAGCGAGATCGTGCAGAACAGTGCTCTGCTCGAAAAATATACGCAACGCGCACAGGGTGGCCCATTGCGGGAGCGTATTGCCGTCAATGGCAAGCATCAGTTGCTGTCTGTCGATCAATTCACGCGCGAATCCGTGGAAGACCTGTTTCGCGTGGCTGACATGATGCAGCCCATTGCGCGCCGCCAGAAAGTGTCGCGCGTTCTTGAAGGCGCTGTGCTGGGCAACCTGTTTTTCGAGGCGAGCACCCGTACCCGCGTGAGCTTTGGCTCGGCGTTTTGTCGTCTGGGCGGGTCGGTATGTGACACGACGGGATTTACCTTTTCGTCGATGGCGAAGGGCGAATCGATTTATGACACCAGCCGCGTGATGAGCGGTTATGTGGACGCGATGGTAATTCGTCATCCCGACAAGGGCTCGGTCGCCGAATTCGCCCAGGCGACGAATATCCCCGTGGTGAACGGTGGCGATGGCCCTGGCGAGCACCCGAGCCAAGCCTTGTTGGATCTGTACACCATCCTGACCGAATTCTCGCGTCTGGGTAAGCTGCTTGATGGCGCGCATATCGCCATGGTGGGCGATCTGAAATACGGGCGTACCGTGCATTCGCTGATCAAGCTGATGGCTTTGTACAAAGGCGTCAAATTTACGCTGATCTCGCCGCCCGGATTGGAAATGCCTGAGTACATCATTGAACAGGCTACCCGTAATGACAACGTGATCGAGCAGAAAAGCAGCCTGGCCGAAGGGCTGCCCGGTGCGGACGTGATCTACGCGACCCGCGTACAGAAAGAGCGATTCGCTAACGAAGAAACCGAGGGCTATACGCCGGAATTTCAAATCAGCCGGGCGACGATCGATGCGTACTGCGGGCCCGACACGATCGTCATGCACCCGTTGCCGCGCGACAGCCGGCCGGGCGCGAACGATCTGAGCACGGATCTGAACACCGATCCGCGTCTGGCGATCTTCCGTCAAACCGATAACGGCATTCCCATCCGTATGGCGATCTTCGCGGTGTTGTTAGGCGTGGAAGGGCTGGTGCAGCATTCGATGCGCGATGTGACTTGGAAGCATCCGTCGCACGTTGGCCCTGACGATTCGATCTTCCACGGACTGGACTGAATCCAGGATGATGCGGACTTCGCGCGGCTTGGCCACAAGCTCGCGAATGATGCATGGCGGGGCGTTGGCTGCCCCGTGGGCTTCGCATCCGCCGTCGTGTCTGACGGCGGATCAGCCTTCAGCGGGATGAGCCCGCTTTAGATGCGTTTTTCGCCGCCGAGCGCTTCGGTCAGGTCCGCGAGCAGCTTGGCGAGTTCGCCTGTCATGAGCGCCATGTCGGAGTCGAACTTCTCGTCGTCGTTCTGCATGACGGCGTCGTTGCCTTCCTTGAGCACATCCAAGGGGGCCACGCGTTTGACGTCCAACGCTTCGGTCAGGACGAACGACACGCGATCGGCCCAAGTCAGCGCCAAGCGCGTGCATTGCTTGCCAGACTGAATGTGGCGGCGTACATCGTCCACGTCGATCGAATGCTTGACGTACCGGATCGCGGCGCGGCTCTCGCCCGAGGCGCGTAACTCGGTGTCTTGGTCGATCGTGAAGTTTGGCGGCGGCTCGTCGGCCGCCAGCCAGCCGGTCATGGCGGCAGCGGGCGATTGCGCGACGTATAAGTTTTCCAACGGCAGCGGATCGATGGTCTTGACCAGCAGGCCGATGACCTCGTCGGCCTTGGCCGAGGCGGCGGCGTCGATGACCAGCCAGTGATTGACCGGATCGATCCAGACGCGCGTATCGCGATAGACGCTGAACGCTTTAGGCAAGAGCTCGTCGGTGACGCGCTCTTTAATTTCCTTCATCTGCTTGCGACCGGGCTTGTAGCCTTGCTGCTCTTCGATTTCCTGCGCGCGGGCGCGGGCGACCTGATTCACCACGGTGGTGGGCAGCAGTTTTTTCTCGGCGCGCAGCGTCAACAGAATTTGCTGATTGACGGTATGCGACAAGGCGGCGTTTTCGCGCGGGGATATCCAACCCACGGATTGCATTTCGAGATTATTGCCAGACTGATAGGCATGCCGCGCCAGGCTTTCTTCAAGCTGTTCGCCGGTCAGCGTCCACGGTGCGGATAGTCGGTAGATCTTAAGATTCTTGAACCACATGGCGTCGGGCAAAAGGGTTGATTCTATACGACGGCCCGCGTCGCGGCCCGAGCGTTGTCCCTTTTTTACGGCATGTGGATGAAGATGCGTTCTGTCACTGACAGCGTATGAGGCATCTGGTATTGTCGCGCGCATCATTGACCGATAAAGGACAAGGACTATGAAGTTCGGGACACTGATTGGAGCGATTTTGATCGCCGTTGGCGCTGCCGCATTGATTTATAAAGGGTTCAGCTATACCAGCGAGGAAACGGTCTTGCAGATCGGCTCGGTACGCGCAACCGCCGAAACGGAGAAGTCCGTTGCCATTCCGATGTGGGCGGGTATTGCCGCGGTCGTGGCCGGTGTACTGATCATTGGGTTGGGCCGTCGTCGCTGATGTTCGAGCGTGCGCGCTTGTCGCACGCAAAAAAAGGCCCGGCTTGATAGGGCCGGGCCGGACAGGATCACACAATGCCACACCGTAAAAAGGCTCGCGGGGGGCGTGACATTGGCGTCAGAGAACTAGTCCTGCGATTGTCCGACTGGGGATCAAATGCCAGACAACATGGCGCAAGACCGTGTTCTGAGCTTGCAGTCTAATGCGCGAGGTCTGACAAGGTCCTGAATCGACGCGGATAAATGGCGAAAAAAAAAGCTCCCGGAGGAGCTTTACAAAGGCCAACCAGGCGCAGCAGTCCTGGCCAGCCGGGGAAAGGTTAGCGATTGATATCGACGTCTTTGGTTTCGCGTACGAACAAGGTGCCGATGATCAGCGTCATCACGGCGATGATGATCGGGTACCAGAGTCCATCGTAGATATTCCCGGTCGCAGCCACGATGGCGAACGCCACGGGCGGCAAGAACCCGCCGAACCATCCATTGCCGATGTGATAAGGCAGGCTCATGGACGTGTAGCGGATGCGGGTCGGGAACATTTCCACCAGCATCGCGGCGATCGGGCCATAGACCATGGTGACGTAGATGACCAGAATGGTCAGCAGCACCACCACCATGACCTTGTTCATTTGCGCCGGATCGGCTTTGGCGGGATAGCCGTGATCGCGGATGGCTTTGGTCAGTGAGGCGTTCAGCTCCGCGGCTCGTGCCTTGAATTCCGCGGGCGCCATGCCTTGGCCTTCAAACGAGGTGAACTCGTCGTTGCCGATCCGCACTTTCGCGATCGTACCGGCAGGTGCAGCCTCGTTCGAATAGTTCACCGAGCTGCCGGCTAGAAACGACTTGATCACATCGCAAGAGCTGGTGAAAGCCGACGTACCTACCGGGTTGAACTGGAATGAACACGTCGCCGGATCGGCAATGACCGTCACCGGCGCGGAAGCCTGGGCTTTTTCAAGCGCAGGGTTGGCGAAGTGCGTCAATCCCTGGAACAACGGGAAATACGTAACTGCGGCGATCAAGCAACCCGCCATGATGATGGGTTTACGCCCGATGCGGTCGGACAATGTGCCAAAGATCAGGAAGAAAGGTGTACCAATCAACAGCGCCAGGGCAATCAGCACGTTAGCAGTCGTGGCGTCGACCTGCAGGGTCTTGGTCAGGAAGAAGAGGGCATAGAATTGTCCGGTGTACCATACGACGGCCTGCCCGGCTGTCAGGCCCAGGAGCGCCAGGATGACAACTTTCAAGTTCTTCCATTGGCCAAACGACTCGGTCAGCGGCGCTTTGGAGCCACGGCCTTCTTCTTTCATGCGCTTGAAGGTCGGCGACTCGTTCAGTTGCATCCGAATCCATACGGAGATGCCCAGGAGCACGACTGAGATCAGGAACGGAATGCGCCAGCCCCATTCGCGGAAAGACGCTTCGTCCATGACGCCGCGCACGCCCATGATCACGATCAGAGACAGGAACAGGCCTAGCGTGGCGGTAGTTTGAATCCACGCGGTGTAAGCGCCGCGCTTGCCCTGCGGGGCGTGTTCGGCCACGTAAGTCGCGGCGCCGCCGTATTCACCCCCAAGGGCCAGGCCCTGCAACAGGCGCAGCACGATCAGAATGGCTGGGGCGGTGATGCCGATGCTGGCATAGCTGGGCAGTACCCCCACCAGAAAGGTGGACAGGCCCATGATGACGATGGTGACCAGGAAGGTATATTTTCGACCCACCAAATCGCCGAGGCGACCAAACACCAACGCGCCAAACGGACGAACGGCAAAGCCAGCCGCGAACGCAAGCAATGCAAAAATAAAAGCCGCTGTAGGGTTTACGCCGGAGAAGAAGTGCACTGCGATGATGGCAGCGAGCGATCCGTACAGGTAGAAGTCATACCACTCGAAAACCGTGCCTAACGAGGACGCGAAGATGACTTTGCGTTCCTCTTTGGTCATAGGACGTGGTGCAACGGGCGCGCCAGGGGCGTCTAGGGATACCGTGCTCATAGTGTCTCCTCGTTGAGGGTCCGGCGGTGAGCCGCCGTGCGAGTGCTTCCCGATATATTCCGGTTGTAGCGGTTTACAAGGTAGCCAAGAACTCTGACGAGACACTGACGTGTTGCTTACTTGAGACTTAATTTTGAAACTGAATTTTTCCGTTTACGCGAAAAGCACACTGTTCCCTAGGCTATTGGAGGTCGGGGCTTGATGCGCGCGATGCTGGGCTTTCGGCTCGACGGTCTGTGGCTCGAGAGCGATCACCCGAAGTCGTGGTCCGCAGCTCTGTGCCGAGGAAACATCACGCGGATGCAGGTGCCTGGCAACGACGAATGTGAAGTACCTTCAAGGATTTGCACATCCGCGTCATGCTTTTGCGCGATTTCGCGCACGATGGCCAGGCCTAATCCGCTGCCTTCCGCTTGCGTGCCCAGCACGCGATAGAAGCGGTCGAAAACGCGCTCACGCTCTTCCGCCGGGATGCCTGGACCCGAGTCCTCCACCTCTAGCACAGCCTGGGTAAGCGTCTGGCGCACTCTGACGGTGATGTGGCCTTGCGGTGGTGTGTAGCGCAACGCGTTATCGAGGAGGTTATTGAGTAACTCGGCGAGCAGGATGTCGTTGCCCATGATCATGAGAGGCGTATCGGCGCCTTCAAAACCGAGATCAGTATGGACGGCCAGCGCTTGCGGGACCCAATGCAGCGTTTGCTCTTGGGCAATGGCGTGCAGGTCGGTGATGCCCAGCTCCACGGCATGGGGGTTTTCGGCCCGGGCCAGCAGGAGCAACTGATTGACCAATCGAGTGGCACGCTCGGACCCCATAATCAGTTGGCGCAGACTGGCTTGCATTTCCTCTGGGCTGGCGTCGCGCAAGGCGAGTTCGGCCTGGGTGCGTAGTCCGGCTAGCGGGGTTTTGAGCTGATGCGCGGCGTCGGCGACAAAGCGTTTTTGCGCCTGGACGTTGGCAGACAAGCGATCCAGCAATTCATTCATTGCGCCGACCAGCGGTGCGACCTCGGACGGCGCAGCGTCTTCGTCGATGGGCGACAAATCGTCGGGACGGCGCGCACGCAGTCGTTGCTGCAAGGCATTCAGTGGAGCTACGCCGCGGGACAGCCCAAACCATACCAGCAGGACGGCCACAGGCAGCACAATGAATTGCGGAATGATGACGCCCTTGATGATGTCATTGGTCAGCTCCATGCGCTTTTCCATGGTTTCCGCGACGACAATCAGGACGGGGTCGGAGTGGGGAATGTGTAGATCCAGCCACATGTAGGCCAGACGCACGTCAAAGCCCCGCAAGGTTTCCTCGGTGTAAAACACCTTGCCGGGCTGGGGTGGCCCCAGCTCGCTGGGCAGGGGCAGGCCGCGATCGCCGCCTAATGGCTCTCCACGTCCGCCGCGTACCAGCCAGAAAACGCTGTCGGTTTCGCCAGGATGCAGCACCTGTCGGATCGAATCGTTGATACGCAATATAGGGTGGCCGTCTTGCACATGAACATGGCGGGCGAGGGTATGCAGGTTTTGGGCGAGCGCGCGGTCGTAAGGGATATTTGCGATGTTCTGCGCCACGACATAGGTGATTGCAACGCTCATGGGCCACAGTAAAAACAGTGGGGCCAGCATCCAGTCGAGGATTTCTCCCAACAAAGATCGCTGCGGGGGCGCAAAGCTTGGGCCCTTGGCCCCGCCACGCATGGCGTCCAGCGCTTCCTGGTTCAGCGCTTCATCGGTATGCGACGGCTGGCCGTCGGGCTCAGTGCGCAAGCGGAGAGACACCGTGGTCTCGTTCCAGGCAGTAACCCAGCCCGCGCACCGTAATGATCTTGACGCCGCTCGGCTCGAGCTTTTTACGCAGGCGATGCACGTACACTTCAATCGCGTTCGTGCTGACTTCCTCGCCCCATTCGCACAGATGATCGACCAGTTGCGTCTTGCTCACCATGCGGCCACTACGAGTCAGCAGGATTTCCAGCAGGCTGACCTCGCGAGCCGACAGATCCAGGGTCTGATCGTCGACGGTCGCCACCCGCCCCGTCTGATCGAAAACGAGTCGTCCGTGGCGTAACAGCGTGGCGCCGCCGCCCGCGCCTCGGCGGGTGAGGGCGCGCACCCGGGCTTCGAGTTCGGACAGGGCGAAAGGTTTGGCCATGTAATCGTCAGCGCCCAGGTCGAGGCCCTGCACGCGTTGTTCGACACTATCGGCGGCAGTGAGGATGAGCACCGGGATCGCGGAATTTCGTGCGCGCAGGCGGCGTAGCACCTCAAGTCCATTCAGCTGGGGCAGACCCAGATCCAAAATGAGCAGGTCGAACGCCTGTGCGACCAAGGCCGAATCCGCGGCGGCACCATCGGTCACGGCATCCACCGCGTAACCATTGTGACGTAACGAGCGCGACAGGCCATCGGCCAGTATGCTGTCGTCTTCGGCAATCAGGATTCGCATGGGTGTGAGGCGGGACGTCGAACCTACGTTGTGGTCCCGGCCGCGAGTTCATATGCGAGGCATTCTGGCACAGCGTCGCTGAATTGCCCAGCACGCCGAAGAGATGAAAAAACTAGCACACTGGATTTATATCCAGTATAATCGGATGCAATAATTGGCGCTTAGACGTGTAGACGGCGTACGGCACACTAGCTGCGGGCCTCCTCATCTCTTCTGCGTCAATACCATTTATCCACGGGAACTACATGGACGATAAAACCAGCAAAGCCGCCGCCTCGGAAAAGTCCAAGGCTCTGGCCGCCGCGCTTTCGCAAATCGAAAAGCAGTTCGGTAAAGGCTCGATCATGCGCTACGGCGACAACGAGGTCGAACACGACATCCAGGTGGTGTCGACCGGCTCTCTGGGGCTGGATATTGCGCTGGGCGTGGGCGGTTTGCCGCGCGGCCGTGTGATCGAGATCTATGGTCCGGAATCCTCCGGCAAGACCACGCTCACGTTGCAGGTCATTGCCGAAATGCAAAAAATCGGCGGCACCTGCGCCTTTGTGGACGCCGAGCATGCGCTCGATGTGCAGTATGCGTCCAAGCTGGGCGTGAATCTGACCGACCTGTTGATTTCCCAACCGGATACGGGCGAGCAGGCGCTGGAAATCACCGACGCTCTTGTGCGTTCCGGTTCGGTGGATCTGATCGTCATCGACTCGGTGGCGGCCCTGGTGCCCAAGGCTGAAATCGAAGGCGAAATGGGCGATTCGTTGCCCGGCCTGCAGGCTCGTTTGATGAGCCAGGCGCTGCGCAAGCTGACCGCCACGATCAAGCGCACCAACTGCATGGTGATCTTCATCAACCAGATCCGGATGAAGATCGGCGTGATGTTCGGCAACCCGGAAACCACGACCGGCGGCAACGCGCTGAAGTTCTATTCGTCGGTGCGCTTGGACATTCGTCGTATCGGTTCCATCAAAAAGGGCGAGGAAGTCGTCGGCAACGAGACACGCGTCAAAGTTGTTAAAAACAAGGTCTCGCCTCCGTTCAAGCAAGCCGAATTCGACATCATGTACGGTGCGGGCATCTCGCGCGAAGGCGAAATCATCGACCTTGGCGTGCAAGCAGGCATCGTCGACAAGTCGGGCGCTTGGTACAGCTACAACGGTACGCGTATCGGCCAGGGCAAGGACAATGTCCGCGAATACCTGAAAGAACATCCCGAACTCGCTGTCGAGATCGAGAACAAGGTTCGGGAAAACAAGGGTATCGTCAGCCGTGCCGCGACGTTCTCCGCTAGCGAAGCCGAGGCTGCCGACGCCGAATGACGGAGTCAGCGGTTTCGAAGAGACCACGTCGCGGTTCGGTTGAGTCCGAGTCCGACGATGGTGGATTCGAAACCATGCGTCCTTCTCCGGCGAATCCCGACGATTCCGAGATTCGCCGTGAACCGCTGGGCGCGTCACGTCGCGGGAATGCCCGCGTTCGTCAGGCTCCGCTTGATGATTTCGAAACCCTTGCCAAACCGAAGCCGCGCGGTCCCAGCTTAAAGGCGCGCGCGGTTGGCTATTTGTCCCGGCGTGAGCATGCGCGCAATGAGCTGGCGCGCAAACTGCAGCCCTATGCCGAAGCCCCGGCCGATATTGAACGGGTTTTGGACGATCTTGAGAAAGAGGGCTGGTTGTCCACGGAGCGCTTTGCGCAAAGTCTGGTGCATCGGCGCGCGGGCCGTCAGGGGACTGCCCGTATCGTGCAAGAGCTGCGTCAGCATGGCGTGGCAGAAGAGCAGGTCGCCCAGCTGCGCGACGATCTGCGCGCTACGGAGGCCACGCGAGCGCAGGAAGTCTGGCGCAAGCGGTTTGGCGCCAAGCCGGTCGATCGGAATGAGTTCGCCAAACAAGCCCGCTTTTTGGCGGGGCGGGGATTTAGTCACGATGTC
The DNA here is from genome assembly GCF_009763235.1 of Bordetella sp. 15P40C-2. Lineage (NCBI taxonomy): Bacteria > Pseudomonadati > Pseudomonadota > Betaproteobacteria > Burkholderiales > Alcaligenaceae > Bordetella > Bordetella sp. 15P40C-2. Next base: position 182,076 of record NZ_WSJA01000025.1, on the reverse strand, counting down.
ATACGCCGCATTTTGGGTGATTCCAGCGACGACGATTGATGTCGGGTGTGCGTAGCGTGTATGGGGTCCTGTGCATGGGGTCCCGTGTCTGGCAGGGCGACGCTACGCTTTGACGGACCGTATCCCGTCCAATGTCTTAAAACAAGTTTCCCGCGCAATCGATAGAAAATCCTGGATGTATGGCGCATCCGCGTCTTCTGTGCGCAGTGCCGCGTATAGCGTGCGCCATACGCCGTTTTGCCCTAAGTGGCATAGCTGTAGCCATCCGTGCTGCAAGTATTCGGTCAACGCCCAATTTGGCAATGCGGCAACGCCTCTGTTGCTGGCGACTAGCTGCACGATGATGGGCGTTAACTCTGCCTTGCGGACTGAGGCGGGTTCGACTTCGGCCGGATCCAAGAACGCGGTAAACACGTCCAGGCGCGAGCGTTCTACTGGATATGTGATCAACACCTGATCAGCGAGTTGCTCTGGCTGCACGTACTTGGTGGACGCCAGGGGGTGCGATTCCGAAACAGCCAGGACGAGTTCGTACTTGAAAAGCGGAATGTAGTCCACTGCCTCCAGGGGTTGTGGATCCGAGGTGATGACGAGGTCTAAGTCGCCGCGCACCAGCGCCGGCAACGGGGCGAATGAGAAGGCGGCCGATAGATCCAGCGCTACCTCCGGCCATTGCCCGCGAAAGTTATCCATGCTGGGCATCAGCCATTGGAAACACGAGTGGCAATCGATTGCCAGATGGAGCCTGCCGGTACGTCCAGCGGCGAGGCGTTGCAGTTCGCGTTCCGTGGCCCGCACGCGGGGCAGTACCTCGTCGGCCAGCGCCAATACCCGCAATCCTGCGGTTGTCAGACGCGCGGGGCGGGTACGCCGGTTGAGTAAGGGGGTACCCAGGCGTGTTTCCAGATCGCGCAATTGATGCGATAGGGCCGACTGCGTTAAATGCAGGCGTTCGGCCGCCTCTTGCAGGCTGCCACCATCGCGAATAGCGGCGATGGTTTCGAGGTGTCGTATTTCGAGCATGAGGAGTTGAATATGAAAATTTCTCAATTAATCTATGCTCAATTTGATTTTGACGCAAGTAACTGTTCGCGCAAAATACCGTTAAGTTGATAAAAACTTGATAAAAAGGATTTTGAATGAACATCACTCATAATTTGGGCTTTCCCCGCATTGGCGCACACCGCGAGCTGAAACGCGGGTTGGAGGCGTATTGGGCGGGCGATTTGTCTGTCGACGACCTGGAGAAAACCGCTCGCGCACTACGCACGGCACACTGGCAGCGACAGGCGAGAGCGGATGTGAATTGGGTGCCAGTTGGGGATTTCGCCTGGTACGACCACGTGTTGGAATGGACGACATTGCTGGGTGCTGTGCCCGCCCGCTTTGGCCAAGCTGACGATCAGCCAGTGGCATTGGATACGTTGTTTCGCATGGCGCGCGGCCGTGCTCCGACCGGCACGCCCACGGCGGCCTGCGAAATGACCAAATGGTTCGATACCAACTATCACTACATCGTGCCGGAACTCGTGCCCGGTCAGCAATTCCGCATTGCGCGCGACTATCTGTTCAAGCAGGTGAGCGAGGCGCAAGCCTTGGGTCACCGCGTCAAACCGGTGATCCCGGGCCCGCTGACTTGGTTATGGCTCGGTAAAGGCGATGCGTTTACCGCCGGTGCTTCCGACGAAGGCAAGCTTGAATTGCTGGAGGCGCTGCTGCCCGTATATGCCGACGTTCTTGCGCGGCTGGCGACGCAGGGCGTGGAGTGGGTACAGGTCGACGAACCCGTTCTGGTGCTGGATTTGCCGCAAGCTTGGCGGGAGGCCTATCTCGCAGCCTATGCGCGTTTGGCGCAAGCGCCTGTGAAGTTGCTCGTCGCGACATACTTCGGCGCGCTGGGCGACAATCAAGATCTGGCTTTGGACCTGCCTGTTGCAGGCCTACATATTGATGCGGTGCGGGCCCCTAACGAATTGGAAAGCGTCGCGGCGCGCTTGAGAGACGACCAGGTGCTTTCGGCAGGCGTGATCGACGGACGCAATATCTGGCGGACTGACTTGGATGCGGCCTTGGCAAAGCTTGCCCCAGTACGGGCTCGGTTGGGTGATCGTTTATGGTTGGCGCCCTCGTGCTCGCTATTACATGTACCGGTAGATCTGGACAACGAAACGGAGTTGGATGCGGAGCTCAAGAGTTGGCTTTCTTTTGCCGCGCAGAAACTCGACGAACTGAATCTGTTGGCGCGTGCACTGGATACTCCGGACCTGCCAGAGGTAGCGGAGGCGTTGGCGACGCAGCGCGCGGCGTTACGGGCCCGCCGCGCCTCGACCCGCATTCACAATGCCGCAGTTGCCCGCAGGATGGCGCAGGCCGAGGCCGTTTCTCGCGATCGCATTCCCTTTGTCGAGCGCATCGCCCAACAGCAACAGGCGTTGCGGCTCCCGCCATATCCGACCACCACGATCGGCTCGTTCCCGCAAACAGCGGCCATCCGCGCGCTGCGCCGCGACTGGAAGGCGGGCGCCCTGAGCGACGCCGCGTACGAATCCGCCATTCGCCGCGAAATCGAGGAGGTCGTCCGATTCCAGGAAAAGGTCGGTCTGGATGTGCTGGTACATGGTGAGCCCGAACGCAACGACATGGTCGAGTATTTCGGCGAGTTGCTGGCGGGATTCGCATTCACGCGCAATGGCTGGGTGCAAAGCTATGGTTCGCGTTGCGTGAAGCCGCCGATTATCTTTGGGGATGTGGCGCGTCCGGCTCCCATGACGGTGGCGTGGTCCTCCTATGCGCAGTCCCTGACGGATAAACCGGTAAAAGGCATGTTGACCGGGCCGGTCACGATTTTGCAATGGTCCTTTGTGCGCGATGATCAACCCCGTGAGCAGACATGCCGGCAGATCGCCTTGGCGCTGCGCGACGAGGTGGTCGATCTGGAAACGGCGGGTGTGAAGGTGATTCAGATCGACGAACCCGCGATCCGCGAAGGCCTACCGCTGCGGCGAGGCGACTGGCAGGACTATCTGGCATGGGCCGTGGATTGCTTCCGGTTGAGCACGGCTGGCGTTGCGCCGGATACGCAAATCCACACTCATATGTGTTACGCCGAGTTCAATGACATCATCGAAGCCATTGCGGCCATGGACGCCGATGTCATCACTATCGAGACCTCTCGTTCAAATATGGAGTTGCTCAAGGCGTTCGAGGAGTTCGAGTATCCCAACGATATCGGGCCGGGTGTGTACGACATTCATTCTCCGAACGTACCCGACGTAGCGTGGATGGTCGGTCTGATGCGCAAGGCGGCCGCACGTCTGCCCAAGGAGCGGCTCTGGGTGAATCCTGACTGCGGGCTGAAAACTCGTGGGTGGAAGGAAACCGAGGCCGCGTTGAGCCGGATGGTACAGGCAGCGCACGCCTTGCGGGCATCCTGATCCGTCACGTTTAATCGCATCGAGCGCGCTGTGTGCGCCTCGATGGTGGGCGGGGCAGGGATGGGGCCGAAACCGACGCGTCGATGTGCCCTGCGTTATACTTCACGGGATTTGCTGCCATGCGTCAAGACTAGAAGTGCAGGCCCCTTAATGCCCTTGCCACCCCCCAACGTTTCTCGAGAGCCCCTGCATACGCGTTCCATACGCGTGCAGTCGTATGGGCGCGAGGACGGTTTGTGGGATATTGAAGCCGAGCTTATCGACTACAAGGGCTACGATTTCCCGCGACATAATGGTGAAATCTTCAAGGCGGGCCGGCACGTTCACCACATGCATCTGCGCATCACGATCGATGAGGCATTTACGATTGTGGCCGCTCAGGCGGTCTATGACGCGGCACCCTATGAGCAATGCGTGAACATCGATGCCGCCTATGCGGGATTGGTGGGCATGAATCTGCTCAAGGGCTTCCGGCACCAGGTTAAGGAGCATTTCGGTCGCACTGCGGGTTGCACGCATATGACCGAGCTGTGCCAGGTGCTACCCACGGCTGCCGTGCAGACCATGGCTGGCCGACGGCGCCAGAAGCGCAATTCGGACGTACGCCCCTTTCAGCTCGACGGCTGTCATGCCTTGCGCACCGACGGGCCGGTGGTGCTTGAGCACTATCCCAAGTGGTACACCGGGGATAGCGCTGAAGCGGCGGCGGGCGCTAGCTCCGATTCCCCCTCTTATTCTCATTCGTCCTGACAGGTAACACATGAAAATCCACGAGTATCAAGGCAAGGAACTGCTAAAGCAATTTGGCGTGCCTGTGCCGCGCGGCATTCCCGCATTTTCCGTCGAAGAGGCCGTGGCTGCCGCTGAAAAGCTGGGTGGGCCGGTGTGGGTCGTTAAGGCGCAGATTCACGCAGGTGGCCGCGGTAAGGGCGGCGGCGTGAAGCTGGCTCGTTCGCTCGACGACGTCCGCAAGCTGGCAGGCGAAATCCTCGGCATGCAACTGGTGACGCACCAGACCGGCCCGCAAGGCCAGAAAGTCAACCGTCTGTACATCGAAGACGGCGCTGACATCCAGAAGGAATACTACGTTTCGCTGGTCACTGACCGTGCCACGCAGAAAGTCGCCATCATCGCGTCCAGCGAAGGCGGCATGGACATCGAGGAAGTTGCTCACTCGACGCCCGAAAAAATCATCACCGAATACATCGATCCGCAAACCGGCCTGTCGGTTGAACAGGCCAAGCAGGTCGCCGAGTCGATCGGCCTGACCGGCGGTTCGGCTGACCAAGCCGCCGACGTGTTCCAGAAGCTCTACAAGTGCTACATGGACACCGACGCTTCGCTGGTTGAAATCAATCCCCTGAACTGCGACAGCAAGGGCAACATCATCGCCCTGGACGCCAAGTTCAACTTCGATTCGAACGCGCTGTTCCGTCATCCCGAAATCGTGGCCTACCGCGATCTGGACGAGGAAGATCCTGCAGAAATCGAAGCCAGCAAGTTCGATCTGGCCTACATCCAGCTCGATGGCAACATCGGCTGCCTGGTTAACGGCGCGGGTCTGGCCATGGCCACGATGGACACCATCAAGCTGTTCGGCGGCGAGCCGGCCAACTTCCTGGACGTCGGTGGCGGTGCCACGGCTGAGAAAGTGACCGAAGCCTTCAAGATCATGCTCGCGAACAAGAGCGTGAAGGCCATTCTGGTCAATATCTTCGGCGGCATCATGCGCTGCGACGTTATCGCCGAAGGCGTGATCGCTGCTTGCAAGGCCGTCAACCTGAACGTGCCGTTGGTCGTCCGCATGAAGGGCACCAACGAAGAACTGGGCAAGAAAATGCTGGCCGACTCGGGGCTGCCCATCATCAGCGCCGACACGATGGCCGAAGCGGCCACTCGCGTTGTAGCCGCAGTCAAATAACGCCAAGGATTCACAAATGTCGATTCTGATCAACAAGGACACCAAAGTCATCACCCAGGGCATCACGGGCAAGACGGGCCAGTTCCACACCCGTATGTGCCGTGAGTACGCCAATGGCAAGGCCGCCTTCGTGGCTGGCGTGAACCCCAAGCGCGCGGGCGAGGATTTCGAAGGCGTGCCTATTTTCGGTAGCGTCCAGGAAGCCAAGAGCGAAACCGGCGCCACCGTGTCGGTGATCTACGTGCCGCCCGCCGGCGCTGCCGCCGCTATCTGGGAAGCCGTCGAAGCCGACCTGGATCTGGTTATCTGCATCACCGAAGGTATCCCGGTTCGTGACATGCTCGAACTGAAGAACCGCATGAAGGCCAAGAACAGCAAGACCTTGCTGCTCGGCCCGAACTGCCCGGGTCTCATCACCCCGGACGAAATCAAGATCGGCATCATGCCGGGTCACATCCACCGCAAGGGCCGCATCGGCGTGGTCAGCCGCTCCGGCACGCTGACCTACGAAGCCGTGGCTCAGCTGACCGAACTCGGCCTGGGTCAATCCAGCGCTGTCGGTATCGGTGGCGACCCCATCAACGGTCTGAAGCACGTCGACGTCCTGAAGCTGTTCAATGACGATCCCGACACCGACGCCGTCATCATGATTGGCGAAATCGGCGGTCCGGACGAAGTCAACGCCGCTCAGTGGGCGAAAGACAACATGAAGAAACCCGTGGTCGGCTTCATCGCCGGCGTCACGGCGCCTCCGGGAAAACGCATGGGCCACGCCGGTGCGTTGATTTCGGGCGGTGCCGACACGGCCGACGCCAAGCTCGAAGTGATGGAAGCCTGCGGCATCCGCACCACGCGCAACCCGTCGGAAATGGGCAAGCTGCTCAAGTCCGTTCTGTAAGGCATCAACGCCGGAAGGCGCTAACGCTTTGCCAAGAAAAGCCCGCTCGTTTGAGCGGGTTTTTTTACATCGCGGGGCGAGCATGTGGCCGCATTGCAAAATATAATGAGTCTTGTATAAGACGCGTACAGTTACAACCATCTCGGCGCCACAAGCGTTGAACCTGATCCTCCGCCACACAGCTCGCAACTAACCTGGCGGCAGTACGCAATTTTTCGTTATCACTTACACCTAGGGGATCACTAGGAAAGAGAGGAATGGAACTCACATCTGCAGCATTTTGGATTGCCCTTCTACAAATCATTTGGGTCAATATCCTGCTATCCGGCGATAACGCCGTTGTCATCGCGCTAGCCGCGCGTTCTCTGCCCCCCGAGCAGCAAAAGAAAGCGATTACCGTCGGCTCCGCCGCGGCGATCATCATGCGTATCGTGCTGACGCTCGTGGCGGCCAAACTCCTGTTACTGCCTTGGCTGAAGCTGATCGGCGCGCTCTTGCTCGTCTACATCGGCGTGTCGCTATTGATGCCCGAGAGCGAAGATGACGGCGGCGGCAAACAACAGGGCACTTTGCTTTCCGCGATTCGGACCATCATGATTGCCGATCTGGTGATGAGTCTGGATAACGTGGTGGCTGTTGCAGCCGCGGCGATGGGCGACACGACCCTGCTGGTGGTGGGCTTGGCAATCAGTATCCCGTTAGTGATTTTTGGCAGCACGTTGCTGCTGAAAGTGATTGAGCGCTTCCCTTTGATCGTCTGGGTCGGCGCGGCGCTATTGGGCTTTATCGCTGGCGAACTGCTGGTTGGCGACCCTGCGCTGCATGACTCCGTCGTGAGCATCGATACGGCATTGGGTGTCAGCGAACATCAGCTGGCTTTGATGGCGGGTGCGATCGGCGCGGTAATCGTGCTGGCGCTCGGCAAAATTTTGCTTTCCCGGCGTCAGGCACTGACACAAAGCTGAATTACAATACACGTTTTGGCATAACAGCTGCCGCGTTTTTACGCGGCAGTTTTTTGGTTCCAAGACGCCGAACGTCCTAATGAGATCCGACGGATCTTAAGGGAGGGCGCCTGGAACCCATGTTCGCGTGAGCAAATTCGCTAATTTCGCGGTTGGCGAGCAGCGAGCCATACGTAATCTCAGAGAGGGGGATCCAAGTGTTCGAGTTTTTACAAACCTTAAGTTGGGCGGCAGTATTTCAAATTATCTTGATTGACATTCTGCTGGGCGGTGACAACGCGGTGGTCATTGCGCTGGCATGTCGCAATCTGGCGCCCAAGCAACGCATGCAGGGCATCCTGTGGGGTACTGCCGGGGCGATTATTCTGCGTGTCGTGCTCATCGCGTTTGCCCTGACGCTGCTAGCGATTCCGTTCCTTAAGGTGGTAGGCGCTCTGCTCTTGGTGTGGATCGGCGTGAAATTGCTGATTCCTGAGGACGATGCTCATGACAACATTCAGGGCAGCACGTCGATCGCCGCCGCGGTCAAGACGATCATCGTGGCGGACTTCGTGATGAGCCTGGACAACGTTATCGCGATCGCAGGTGCGGCCCAGACCGCGCATGCTGACCATCAGATCGGTCTGGTTGTCTTTGGCCTGATCGTCAGCGTACCCATCATCATCTGGGGCAGCACGCTGGTGCTCAAGCTGATCGATCGCTTCCCGATCGTGGTTACGTTCGGTGCAGCGCTGCTGGGCTGGATCGCGGGCGGCATGCTCGTGACCGATGTTGTTGTCGAAAATCAATTCGGGGAACTCCCGACTGCGGTTAAACTGGCGGCTGAAGTCATCGGTGCCCTCTTCGTTGTGATCCTGGGTCGGTGGCTGGCAAGTCGTAAAACTGCATCGAAGGAAGCCCACTCATGAGTCTGCGTAAAAGCGATAACCCCGAAGCCGGTCTCAGCCTGTTGCAAGGGCTGACCATTCTGGCCATTATCGGGGTGATCGCCACGGTGATCTTTACCAGCCTGGGCGGTTAAACCTGCTCGTGTCTGCACCGCAACGCCTCGTTATCGCAACGCGCGCCAGCCGGCTTGCCCTGTGGCAAGCCGAGCATGTGCGTGATCGCTTGCTTGGTCTTTACCCCGACTGTACGGTCGAACTTCTCACGCTTACCACGCGCGGGGACCAGATCCTGGACCGCACGCTGTCGAAGGTCGGGGGCAAAGGCCTGTTTGTCAAAGAGCTGGAAACGGCGCTGCTCGATGGCCGCGCCGATCTGGCTGTCCATTCTCTGAAAGACGTTCCCGTCGATCTGCAGATTCCCTTCGAACTGTGCACGGTGCTTGATCGTGCCGATCCGAGGGATGCGCTGGTGTCCAACGATTATGCGAGTCTGGGGGATCTGCCGGCGGGCGCCGTCGTGGGTACTTCCAGTCTGCGGCGTGAATCGCAACTTCGTGAGCGTTACCCGTCCCTGCAAGTCAAGCCGCTGCGCGGCAATCTGGATACCCGACTCGGCAAACTGGATCGGGGCGAGTACGCGGCTATCATTCTGGCGGCGGCTGGTCTGGAACGCTTAGGTCTGGGCGCCCGCATCCGTGGCCTGCTGGAACCAGCAGACAGCTTGCCGGCCGCGGGTCAGGGCGCGCTCGGAATTGAGATCCGCAATGATCGGGATGATTTGCGGACCTGGTTGAGTCCACTCGCGTGTCCCGTCACGACGGCCTGCGTGCTGGCCGAACGGGCGGTGTCGCGTACGCTTGGAGGATCGTGTCAGGTGCCGCTGGCCGCGTATGCGGTGGCCGAAGGCGAGTCACTGACCTTGCGTGCGCTCGTGGCGGCTCCCGACGGTAAGCGCGTATTCCGTGTCCAACATACCGGACCCGTCACTCAGGCCGAGCAGATTGGCGAGGCGGCCGCGCAAGAGCTGTTATCGTTGGGTGCGGCAACCATCCTGTCCGAGTTGCAGGACCCGCCGACTTCCTGAACGCCCGGCGGCGGTTCGGGCGTTGTATTCAGAGAGGACGCATGCCGCAGATTGCCATTCTGACCCGGCCCGAGGGCCGCAATGATGTGCTCGCTGACGGCTTGCGGCAGGCCGGTTGGCAAGTCCTTGCGCTGCCGGCGTTGTCTCTGCGCCCCTTGCCGGTTCCGGCCGGCGAATTGCCATTACCCGAGCAATTTGACCTGGTCGTATTCGTGAGCGGCTACGCGGCGCAAGTCTATTTTCGCCAGTGGCGCGAGGCGACCGGGCAGGCGCGATGGCCGGCTAATGTGCCGGCTGCCACCGTGGGGCCAGCGAGTGCGACAGCGGTACGCGAGCAGCCAGGTTTTGGCGCCGATACAACAGTTTTTTGTCCCCCGCCCGATGCACAGGCTCACGATTCCGAAGCGTTGTGGGAGCTACTGCGCGCGCAAACGCGGCTGCCGGAGCGTGTGCTGATCGTGCGCGGTACGCGCGGACGCGATTGGCTGGCACAACAGTTAGAGGCCAGCGGCGTCCGTGTTCGCATCCATGCGGCCTATGAGCGCCAACAAGCTGAATGGCCGGCGACAGTGATTCAACAGTTGCATATCTGGGCCCGGCATTCGCAAAAAGTCACATGGCTTTTGACCAGTGGCGAGGGTCTTGTCGCTATCCTGTCGCAGATCCGCGCCTCGGCGTTGGAGGATTGGTGGCAGAACTGTGACTTTGTGGTGACACATCCCAAGCTCGCTCAACAGCTCAAAGAGGGCGGTGGCACGGGGCCGAACGCAATGGTAAAAACTTGCTTGCCAGCCGATGATGCGATTCTTGCGGCCTTTGTTGCGGCTTGAATCGAAGTTTTGGCGTTTCACCGAATACAATCGCGTCATGACAGAACAGACTCCTGACACTGTAACTGCCGCTCATCAGGCAGATCCGGGCGCATCGACGCCTGCCTCGCCGGCCTCAGCGCCTGCAAAGCGTTCTTCCCGTGGTATCGGCTTTGCGGGTGTGGCGCTGATCGTTGTTTTGCTTGTGGCCATCGGCCTGGGCTGGGCGCTCTGGACTCAGCGCAAACAAGCTGACATGGCCGGGCGAGAGATCGCCGGTCGTCTGGCGAGCCTGGAAGACGCCGTCGCGCAGGGCCGCAAGGAAGCCCGCGACGCGCTGAGCCTCTCGCAGGGCCATACGAACCAGCTGCGCACCTTGGAAGCCAAAACCCAGGCCGCGCAGACCCGGTACAACGACTTGCAACAGGCATGGGAAACGTTCAGTGGCGCGGCGACGGATGAAATCCTCGCCAATGATGTCGAGCGCCTGCTGGTGTTGGCCAGTCAGCAGTTGCGGCTGGCCGGCAATGTGAACAACGCCATCGTGGCGCTGGAGACCGCGCAAGCGCGCCTTGCACAGGCCGCGCGTCCGCAGTTCTCGGGTTTACAACAAAGCATTAATGGCGACATTGAACGCTTGCGCGCTGTGGCGACCGTCGATATTCCGGCGCAGTCCGCGCGGATCGAGCGACTGGTGACACTGGTGTCCAAGGCGCCGCTGCTGGTGCCCGACGCGGCCGCGCCTGGCGCATCCAGCGAGACACAACCCGCACCGGCCAAAGCGCCCGTCACGACCATCGCGCAGGACCCCCGTGAGCAACTGCCGGCCGATGCGGCTTGGTGGGAACGCTGGCGCGCGGAAATTGCCTCGTGGCCAGCCCGTGCCGGCGGCGCCTTGGCGAATGAATTGGGTGACCTGATCAGCGTGCAACGCGTGGACCAGCCCGCCGCGTTGATGTTGTCGGGCGATCAAGCCGAGCAAGTCCGTGGCACGCTGCGTCAGCGCCTGATGACCGCGCAGCTGGCGCTGATGATGCGCCAGCCCGAGGTCTGGAAGAACGAGCTGGAAAATGTGCAAAACGTGCTCAGTATTTATTACGACGGCCGTGCTGTGGATACCCAGGCGGCGCTGCGTCTGACGCATGAGCTGCTGAATACGGATATCGCGGTGCGCTTGCCCGATGTCTCCGACAGTCTGGCCAGCGTTGCCGCGTTACGCGCCGATGGGTTCGGTGCTTCGGCCAAACAGGACTAACGCATGCGTACCTGGTTCTGGACTTTGTTGCTTGCTGTCGTCGCCGTGGCGCTGGCGGTGGTGTTGCGCTCGCATACGGGCAACGTCATTTTCTTGGTTTCCCCTTGGCGTATCGAACTGTCGCTGACGCTGTTCGTGCTGCTTGTGCTGGGCGGATTTGTCGCGCTCTATGTCGCGCTGCGCGTGCTGTCGTGGCTGCTCGCCATCCCGGATCGTATGCGGGTGTGGCGCGGTCACCGCGCCCAGGCCCGCGATCACGATCTGCTGGAGCGGGGCTGGACGCAACTGTTGGAAGGTCGTTACGGTCAGGCCGAAAAAGATCTCACCAAATTGCTCGGGCAGACTCGCGTCAGTAGCCGCCGGGTGCTGGCGGCGTTGTCGGCGGCCCGCGCGGCGCATGGGTTAGGCGAATTTGCTCGCCGGGATCGATTGTTGGACGCGGCCCGCGAACATGCCGATGGGAACACCGGCCTGCAAGAAGCGATTGCCACTGTCGCCGCCGACCAGCTGCTGGATCAGGGACGTGCGCAGGATGCCTTGGCGGTATTGACGCCATTGCAGGAAGGCGGCGCCCGTCATCTCCACACATTGCGTCTGCTGCTGCGTGCGGAGTCGGCGCTCAATCATCATGATCGCGTCTTTACGCTGGCGCGTGGTCTGATGCGTCGCAATGCCCTGTCCAAGGTGGAAGCAGAGAGCTTGATCGACCGTGCTGGTGCAGCGCGCCTGCGCGCAGCGGCCGCATCGGGCACCGAGGCCTGGCGCAGCGTGTGGAAAGACTTCAAGAGTGACGAGCGGGTGCTGCCAGAAATTGCGCTGGCCGGTGCCATGGCATTCGAGTCGGCGGGCGAACCCGAAGAGGCCGCACGTATTCTCGAAACCGCCATCCCTCTGCATTTCACGCCCTCGCTGATTGACGCCTACGCGCGTTGCGATGCCGATCAGGTGCCTCGCCGCTTGGCAAAGGCCGAAGCATGGCTGCAAAAGCGCCCGACCAACGTGGATCTGCTGACCTCGTTGGGCATGCTGTGTTTGAACGGCCAGCTTTGGGGCCAAGCCGAACATTACCTGCAGCGCAGCGTGCAGATGCGTAACGATGCACGCACGCACGCCTTGTTGGGCAGTCTGTACGACCGGCTTGACCGTTCTCAGGACGCGGTACGGCACTGGCGCCTGGCCACGACGGCCACGATGGCGCTGCCCGTGCTCGCTGGCGATCTGGCACTGCCGCCCGCGGACACCAATGCGGATCCCGCGCATTTGGATGCCGAGGGCGAGTACTCTGCCTATCCCCCAGAGTTCATTCCCGTGTCCGCACCCGTGGAAGTCCTGCCGACTTCCGCGCCCGCCGACTACGTCCTGGATCCGGATGCTCGCGCCATAGAGCGCGAGGCAATCGCCGCGCTGGAGCCGGATCCCCCGGCCGTCGCGCCTGCCCGTGGTGACATCGATATCGAAGAATACTTCGATAGCGCACCGATTCCAGTGCCTGCCGACGATGCGCCTCGGGCCGATTACGGCACTCCGCTGTCCGGCACCGCCGGTACGTTTGAGTCGGAAAAGCGGAATGACGACAAATCACATCTACCCTCAGATAAACAAGGTTGAACCATGAGTCTCGATCGCGTCTCTCCCGGCAAGAACCTGCCGGAAGACTTTAACGTCATCATTGAAATCCCCATGAACGCCGACCCGGTGAAGTACGAGGTCGACAAGGACAGCGGCGCCGTGTTCGTGGATCGCTTCATGCTGACGGCCATGCACTATCCGTGCAATTACGGCTACATTCCGCAGACGCTGTCCGAGGATGGTGACCCCGCCGACGTGCTGGTGCTGACCCCGTTCCCGATCCAGGTCGGCGCGGTTGTGCGTTGCCGCGCGCTGGGCGTGCTGGAAATGGACGACGAGAGCGGCGGCGACGCCAAGCTGTTGGCTGTGCCGGTGGACAAGCTCTATCCTCCGTACCGCAACATCAAGTCGTACGAAGATCTGCCCGCCGAGGACATCGGTCGTATCCAACACTTCTTCGAACACTACAAAGACCTCGAGAAGGGCAAGTGGGTCAAGGTCAAGGGATGGAAGGGTGTGGACGCCGCTCACGAGGAGATCGTGCGTAGCGCAGAGCGCTATCAAAAGGGCTAAGCGCCGACATTAAGGTCACGCTTTAATACAGCCTTTCGTTATAGGGCCACGATGCACGCTAGCATCGTGGCCCTATGTTTTTTGGCAATGCAGCACGGAAAAAACGATACACTCAACGACTGGCTTTCCCTACTTGCCGGCACTGACCGGCGTGCATTCAACAAGGTTAAAGAACATGGATTACGTTTTTCCTCCGTCGCCGCCCGTTGTAGTGCCAGTCGCAGGCAGCAGTGAACTTATCCCTGTGCGTCGCATTTATTGCGTGGGTCGCAACTACGCCGAGCATGCCAAGGAGATGGGCTTTACCGGTCGCGAGGACCCGTTTTTCTTCAGCAAGCCCAATGACGCGCTCGTGGTGATCGCCGATGGTGAAACCGGTGTGACGCCCTATCCGCAAAAGACGAGCAATCTGCATTACGAGATGGAACTCGTGGTCGTGCTGGGCAAGGGCGGCAAAGATATCCCGGTTGAGCAGGCCGGCGAATGCGTGTGGGGTTATGCGCTGGGTCTGGATATGACGCGCCGTGATTTGCAGGGAGAGGCCAAGAAACAAGGCCGTCCATGGGAAGTCGGCAAGGGCTTCGATCTGTCGGCGCCGATCGGACCGGTGCATCCGCGCAGCGTGGTCGGCACGTTGGAAAACGCCGCGATTTGGCTTGACGTGAATGGCGAACGCAAGCAGTCCAGCGATATCTCTCAGATGATCTGGAATATCCCCGAGAGCATTGCTTACCTGTCCGGGCTGTTCGAATTGAAAGCTGGCGATTTTATCTTTACTGGCACACCGGAAGGCGTGGGTGCTGTCGTGCAAGGCGACGAACTCGTGGGTGGTGTCGACGGACTTGGCGAGCTGCGCGTGCGTATCGGCTAAGCAGGGTCTTGCGTTCATGTCGTAGTGAATACGCTTGAGCGCATCTCGTGTACGTTGTTCGCTTACGGCCCCTGCGGGGGCCGTAATCTTTGCGGGTCTATACATCAGATCCGTGATGCTGTGGTCCCGAGTGAGGCCTTTTTATCCACCTCGGAAACCGCGAATAGCCGTTCTGACAACGGCATCTCATACTCATGGCTCACTAATTTTTGAAAGGGGCCGAGTATGAGTTCTTTACGCAACCGTCAGCGCGGACAAGGCATGACGGAATACATCGTCACGACGCAAAGCCTTTATTCATGCGGGTTTCCAGGCGGTGTTGTCTAAGAATCTAAGAACTGTCTAAAACTCATTGTCTAAAACTGAGAATTTATCCAGCTTTTTTCGCCTGCGATCTTCCCGGCCCAGACACAACTTTCGGGTTGCGATCGCGCAGGTAAATCTGCGTCGTGCGGCGGTCTGTGTGGCCTAGTAGCGCAGTGGGGTCAAACCCCTGACGCTCGGCCTCCGTGCCTGCCATCGCGCGCAGGTCGTGAAGCGTCACGTCTTCGACGCCTGCAGCATTGGCTGCGTCCTTGAAGCAGCGCCAGACGTTGGAGGGTAGGCGCATTTTCCCGGCGCGTCCGGCCAGCAGATACCGCATGGATTTGATCTTTGTGTTCTCGTCTTTGGCGCGCGCAACGACAGCACGTAGCTCCGGCGTCCAGCCCACGATCAGCTTCTTTCCGGTCTTCTGCTGCTCTACGAAAATCCCTTCGTCTAGCAGATGGCTGTACTCGATCTTGAGCACGTCCCCGATGCGTTGGCCGGTCAGATAGCACATATCCATCACGATTTGCAGCCAGGGTGCGCATTGCGCGTAGATGGCGGTGTACTCGGCGGGTGTGATCAACCGGTCGCGCGATTTTGGTGTGAACCGCTTCACGCTGACCGTTGGGTCGATCTGCACAATGCCTCGGTCCAGTGCCCAGGCGTAGGTCAAGCGAAGGACGGTGAGCATCCGATTGGCGATTGCCTTTCGGTCACTGTAGGCATCCATCATCTGCACGATTACTCCATGGTTCACCTGCTCGGGTCGGAACTCCGCGAATACTTCCTTGAGTTGTTTGGCGCAGTATTCGTATTGTGTCCTGGTGGTCTGCGATTTCTCGGCGGTGATAGCCGGCAGCGCTCGGTCGATCAGTGCGGGGAGTCCATCTGTGGGTAGCGCCATCAGAGCGGCGTACTGCAATAGGGCGGTGTGCAGGTCGGAACCAAGCCGACGCCACTTACCTTCTTTGACTAGATAGTATGCCCCGTGCTTGTGGTAGACGCAGCTTGGGAGATGCCGTTCCTGTTTCCTTGGTCGCATAGCCTAACGCTGCCTCCATAGCGGCCCGCAGCACCACAGGCGTGCCATCGGGGCGAATTACAAACGGGATGCCCATCTGGCGCAAAACCTCGCATTGAGGGCGCCCACGGACCTTGCGCGTGACCTCTGCGATTTCCTCTGCAGTGAGGGTCAGCATATCCTATCCTCCTAGAGCGTTTGGTTCATCTATCCAGTAGCGACGAGTCACCTCGATCAGGCGCTCGATTACGTCAGGGGTCATTGCTCCCCCTTTCCCTGCTGGGCTATGGCCGCGTTGTATCTGTCTCGGAAGATCGATATATAAAGGTCGGCGGCATCTACTCCGTTAAACACAAGTCCTTCACCTGCTGCTGCGTCCAAGAACGTGTGTAGGGCTTCCAAGTTCGCGTCCGGCTCATTCACTGGTGCGGCGATTATCTGGTGGTATCGCTGAAACTGCGGTATCCATTCGCGAACCGTGTTCGGCCACAATCCTGCGCGCTCGGCGGCTTCGATGATTTGGATTTCGGCAGGAATGGCCGGCTTACGATTCGGCTCTGGTGCGGCGGTGGCTTTGGGCACATCCTCAGCCCTCACATATAAACCGCGAGGATGGGGGTTCATCCCCCCGCCTGGAAGCGGATTCCATCGTGTTAATCCGGAGTCCTTATCTCGTCCCGCAGCGGCGGCTTCGGAGTCCCATTTATCGCCGCTAGGCTGGGGTGCGGCGTATTTGGACAGCAGGGCGCGGGCGAAGGCGACGAGATCAACCCTCATATCGCCCGTGTTCTTTGTCTGCGACCACTCGAACAGGATTTGGTTGTCACTCGGCCCCGCCTTCTGCTCACCCAGCGCGGCTCGGGCTTGCCACGCTTCCCAAGCGGCCTGCAATTTTGGGTGTTTGTACCGCTCATATACAACGATCCCGCAATTACTTTGATCCGGGGATAGGTTTACTCCGGGCCACCTGCCTACAGCCCACGCCTCAAACGCTTCCCGCTCTTTGTCGATGTTCATTGCTTATTCCTCGCAGCGCAGCACTTCGCGCGTGACGCTGTTAAGTTCGTCCAGGGTTTTGCAGGGGTCGTTATCCCCGCAGATCGACACAGCCTCATTTCCGGCTTCGTGCGCGGCATCGTCAGGCCAGTCACGGCGCTTTGCGACGATGCGCACTTGTTCGTACAGGGTTCGTCCGTGGGGCTTGGTATTCATCACTTGCCCTCCTGCGCGGATAGGGCGGCGTCATGTACACATTTCGCCGTTTCTTCGACACGTTCCGGCGATGTGTCGATGCGCTGAACAACCGGCAGGCAGGTGCGAACATTCGCCGGCCGGTTCTCGCTCTGCGGTGCGCTCCAGAGGTGCGCGTTGCGTAGGTCGGCATTCGCGTCGGCAAACAGCACGGCCAGCGGGTCGTAATAGGGCTTGTCGAGCGCTTCTGCAGGCACAACACGCGTAATGCTCTTGTCGCCGATCCAGACGGTGACGCCGGCGTATCCGGGGTGGGGTTGGGTGGTCGGGGTGTGGGCGGTCATGCTGCTCTCCTTTTGTCGGTGACACAGCGGCGCGCAACTTCGACCAGCCAACGGGCAAGGTCGGGCGGGGTCGCTTCGCGCTCGGCTTTGGTGATGTGAGGGCGGTAGTCGTGCCGCTTCCTTGATTGCACGACATAGGCGGCTTCGCCCAGTACGATGGGCAAATCAGGAATGCCGGCAGGCTCTTGGCCGACGATGTAGAACCACGTGGCTTTCTCTGCCTTATGGCCCCACCATTTCTGTGGGGCGGCGAGCGTCCATCCACCCCATGCGTCGCGTCCAGCGCCGGGGTAGGGGATGCGTTGAGCTGGCCATAGCAGGCTGCCCGCTGGATGCTCGAGCACTCCACCGAACTCTCGCACTAGAGCGACGGCCAAGCGGCCTAGGTTGCGCTCGTCTGGGCGTGGTTTGGCAAAAGCCCGAAGGCGACCCCATGCTCGGCAGGGCGGATGTGCAACCACCGGCAGATCTCCGTCATAGGTGCGCGCATCTCGTTCAATGTCGTAGACGTCGCACTCTGGCAGCGTCTTGTAGATGGAGTCGGCGCGGGCAAAGAGGACTGCTACCTCGGCGCTCTCTGTCATACCGCTTCCTCCACAATCATCCACACAGCCACCACCAGCACCGCAAGTGCAACTATCAATGCGCAGTCGATAAATCGGTCGGTGTATGGCTCTGCGGGGAGGAAGTCGTCTTCGTTGACTCTCATGCTGACACTCCTGTGAGGGTGGGGTACGATCGCGATTAGTCCACGACAGGCGAGGGCGCGATGGTGTTCTTTTGGGTTTTGGGTTCGGCTTTCGCAGGGCTGATGTGGGGTATCGCCATTGGTGCGGGAAGCGCGCCTGCAAAGTGGTGGGAGGTATGCACTGCCGTCGGGACCGTGGGTGCCACTATTGGGGCGGTTGGCGTCCCTGTATGGCAGAACCTAGACAGACGAAAGGAGATGTTGCGCGATCGAGTGACTCAGGATTGGGCTATCGCTATGGAAATTGAGCAGATTGCAAGGCAACTGCGTCGAGCGTTAGAGGCCTGGGGTAAATCGGCGCGACAACCATCAGACCATGTGTTCTTTGATTTGAAATCTCGTGCGGAAACTGCAAAAGGGCGTACAAGAGACGCGTTTGGTGTCAACTTGCTCTGTGATCTACAAGGTTTAATAGACGCTTGCAAAACGGAAGCCGATGATGTTTGGGCCCGTACGCACCGAACTGTATCTGCGAAATTTATAAGAGAGCATATCGCTCAGATCAGGACGACAGAGGAGTTCACGAGGGTCTGGATGCGTACTTTACGTACAAGAGCGGAAGATGTAGGAATCAAGTTCGACGCAATTCTTTGACTTCTTCCGTGGACGTAAAGGGGAAGCCCGCCCACATGGGTTCCGTTTGGTGGTGGAGGTTAAAGCGATTTCTCTCCGCGCAGAGCCTCGACGACACCTGCGAGCATCTTCGCCAACTCGCCCGTCATCAGAGTCATATCTGAATCGAATTTCTCATCGTCGTTCTGCATAACGTCTTCGTTATTTTCTTCCAGCACGTCGAGAGGCGCCACGCGCTTGATGTCGAGCGATTCGGTCAATACGAACGACACTCGATCCGCCCAGGTCATCGCCAGCCGCGTGCACTGCTTTCCTGACTGGATGTGCCGGCGGGCGTCGTCGCAGTCGATGGAGTGTTTCAGGTAGCGCACCACGGCGCGACTTTCGCCTGATGCCCTCAGCTCCGTGTCCTGATCGATTGTGAAATTGGGTGGCGGCTCGTCCGCTGCCAGCCAGCCGGTCATGGCTGCCGCTGGGGACTGAGCGACGTACAGATTCTCGATAGGGAGCGGATCAATAGTCTTGACTAGCAGGCCGATCACCTCGTCCGCCTTGGAGTCTGATGCAGTGTCGATAACCAGCCACCGGTTAACTGGATCAATCCAGACGCGGGTGTCACGGTAGACTGTGAGTGCCCTGGGCAGCAGCTCGTCCGTGACGCGCTCCTTGATTTCCTTCATCTGCTTGCGGCCGGGCTTGTAGCCTTCCTGCTCTTCGATTTCCTGGGCGCGAGCCTTGGCTGCCTGATTAACCACGGTAGCGGGTAAGAGCTTGCGTGCAGCGCGGACAGTAAGCAGAATCTGCCGATTGACCGTGTACGAAAGGGCGCCATTCTCGCGCGGAGAGATCCAGCCGATCGATTGCATCTCCAAACCGTTGTCCGCTTTGAAGGCGCGGCGGGCGAGTGAGGCGTCGAGCTGCTCGGAGTCGAAGACGCTGGGGTCTGTCAGGCGGTAAATCTTTAGGTTCTTGAACCACATGGCGAGGTCCTATGTCGGTTGGGGGCGCCGTAGGCGGTGTCAGGGGGCGCGGTTGAGCAGGTAACGTCCCTTGGGGGCGTGCAGCCACCACTGCGGTTGCTTGGCGCCCGTGGGATATTCGTACTCGCGCCATACTTGCACCTTGCTGTTCTTGTGCGATAAGCGAATGAAGCCCCACGGCTTTATGTCGCCAGCGGTGTGGGCAAACAGGGTCCAGCAGGGCACAGGAGTGCCGTCGGCGTCTTCCGGCAGCACTACGCGATGGAAGCTGTCGCCTAGCAGACTGTTGAACCATCTAACCTTGCGGATGCCGGCGCGCGTGAGTTCCCAATACCAACCGACCAGCACGATGCTGAAAGCGAACCGCCAGGGGTGGTCATGCAGGCCTCGGTCGGGGTCTGAACCAACGAAGCGGTGCAGATAGAAGCGCCAGCCAAAGACGGTGCAGAGGTAGTAGCGCTCGAGGTAGGGCGTGCTGGCGTCGCTGATGATGCGGCCGGGCAAGTGCCCGGACAGCCAGTGAAGGAAGCGTTTCATAGCCTGGGGCCTCTAAAAGGGTATGTCGTCGTCCATGTCCGCCAGATTTGAGGACGGAGGGGCGCTTCCATCCCTCTGTGCCGCGTAAGCGTTGCCTTTGCGGTCGTCCTGACCGTCAGGCGCATCTGCGGCATGCCCTCCGCCGCCCTGTCCCGCGCCGCCGAGCATCTGCATGTGATCAGCAATGATTTCGGTCGAGTAGCGATCACCGCCGGTCTTTTTGTCTTCCCACTTGCGGGTCTTGAGTCGGCCCTCGATGTAGACCGATCGACCCTTCTTCAGGTATTCCCCGACGATTTCGGCCAGGCGGTTGTAGAAAACGACGCGATGCCATTCGGTTTCCTCGCGGCGCTCGCCACTGGCCTTGTCTTTCCACTGCGATGTGGTGGCGATCGAGATATTGCAGACGGCCGTACCGTCTGGGCTATAGCGGATCTCGGGATCGCGCCCGAGATTGCCGACGAGGATGACTTTGTTGACGCTGGCCATGCTGGCGAACTCCTTGGGCCTATCGATGGGCCAGTTGATCGAGGTAGGGGTATTGCTGCGCTTCGACGGTGAGGGTGCTGCCGTCAGGGTTTACATGCAGGCAGAGATAAACGTTGCTCAGTGGGTCCTGCACCAAGCGCCCCGAACCGCCGCAACTGCGTGCGAGCAAGGTGGCCCGACGTTTGTCGTCGGCAATGAAAAGCCTTTCGTCACTCTTGACCACTGCGCTGCCGGCGACAAAGGCGGCAGCTGGTACGCAGAGTGCGATAGCCGCGGCGGCGGCAACTTTGAATGTGTTCATGTGGAGGTCCTTGCCCTGGCCGTTGGGGGGTAACAATCTCAAGGCGACACGCGCCCCTGCGAATAAAGCATCGCTTTCATCTGCAGTGCGGAGGAGGGAGGAAGGGCACCGGCGCTAACCCGTTGCCGGGCGCGTGCCGTCTTGAGATTGCTGATAGGTGGCCCGTTTCGTGGACCGGACGGCTGGGAGGTACCAGCACCTAAGGAGCCATCAAATGCGGGCCCTGAGCGCTCACATGAAGCAGTGGTTTCATCACTCAGAGGAGACTCGGACTTGTACTTGCTACGGCGCTAACCCGTAGCCGATCAAGGCCCGCGTTTGATGGCCCCCGTCTTTCCGGGGTGTCAGATGGTGCCGTGCGTTCTACATCCGGGAGGGCCTACGCCTATCACCCGGGTATCGGTCCGACCAGGGGAGGCCAGCACGGAACTCCGTCAGGCTTTCGCCTTCACCATCATCAAGGCGGGCTAAACAACAGCTACTCCGACCGGCCGGCCCATAGAGTGCGCGCCGAAGGGTTTACCTGGTAGATATATCTCAGGACACCTTTACCTTCTAACGCCGCGTGTCCAATTCCACGCCGCCGCCTTGATGATGGCCCCGGCTCTCACCATGCCGGGCATGGGCCTGTGCGTACATCCAGTTCCGGCCACCGAGAAAACTGGTTATGTTGCTAGCTCCAACTACGAACAATGAGGGAGACAACATGGCCCATTTCATCGTCACCTTTAGAATCAAGAATGACGCCACATACCAAGCCCGCTATGACTCTTTTGTGAACACTGCGTCCAGTTTTGCGGACATCATCCCTTGGGATGAAACCACGTCATTCTTGGCGTTCAAAGCAAAGGACCACACGTTGT
Organism: Bordetella sp. 15P40C-2; assembly: GCF_009763235.1. Lineage (NCBI taxonomy): Bacteria > Pseudomonadati > Pseudomonadota > Betaproteobacteria > Burkholderiales > Alcaligenaceae > Bordetella > Bordetella sp. 15P40C-2. Next base: position 160,454 of record NZ_WSJA01000025.1, on the reverse strand, counting down.
CATCGGCGGGTTTGTGCTCGGCTCTCTATCTGCAGAGCGAGTTCGACGCGGTAAAGGACATGATGGTTGTTATCGATTTGGATAACCGAACCAAAGCCACGCGTGGTGATATTGCGTATCCAGGGTTGCTGGCCGCAGGCCTTGGCTTCTAACTTTTACGTGCTTCCTGCTGGAGCAGTTTTAGATAGGAGGCTTTCTAGTGCTGCCTCTTTATTCCTTTTCACCTCCTCTTGGAACGCGACCAACCGATTGACCTCGGCGAGTTGTTCGAGCAGAGGTTCTCGTAGTACCGACAGCTCGCGCAGCTTGCTCTCGGCGGAAAGAATTTCGCTGACCACGGCGATAATTTCGTCCTTCATCTGATCTCCTTGGCGATTCATTAATTGCGGTCCATCCGTATGCCCTCTGTCACAGGGTAGGCGGATGATTCCGGGGCAGCACACGCCTAGCTACTCCCGCTCATCGCGGCTCTAGGTCGTGCGCTGCCCATCAATCAACCCGCGCAGCCTGTAGCCTCCCTGGCGTACCGTGCGGGTCGAAAGGCGCTCGATCTTTGTCAGGGGCGGCGCGTGAGCCCTGGGCCTAGCCGCGCAAATGCGCCATTGGCCTGTTTATCTCTTGGCTGGTTGTTAAAGAGCGGGTGATCCGCAGTAGTTCCAGGTGGCTTCCGCCTAGGCGTTCTTTGCTGCGTTGGGTGAATATTAGCGAAGCGCAAACATCTAGTCAATAGCGAAACGCGAACATTTTTATGTAACTCGACTTCAGTTACGATCCGTATGTCTACTTTGAGTGGAGCGGCTATGGCGGTAGCTGACGAATTGAGCAAGCTTGCCGAGTTGAAAGACAGAGGCCTTTTGACTGAGTCCGAATTTGAGGCGCAGAAGGCGAAGCTATTGGTCGGGGATCAGCAGGCCCCGCCACCCACTGAACCGATGGTGAAGGAAGAGAAAAAGGGAAGCCCAGTCTTCATAACTCTGTTGGTCGTGGCGGGAATTGTGTTCGCGTTTTTATATTCGGAGCGTCAGTTGGAGATAGCACCGAGATGCGCGCTTTGACCGCTGATAAAAAGGCCATTGATCTTTGTTGGGACGATCAAAGACGGAAGTCTCTGACGCCGGAGGCGCAGCGTTTCATCGCTGGCACGTGCGAAATGATGGAGGCGAACTTTATTAATCGGTGGGGGCGAAAGCCTTGAAAAACGCTGGTAAGCAGTTCTGGCGCCGATTCGATCCTCCGCACTCCTGCCACGGCCAAAAGTAAACTGCCGCAGCGGAGGAATTTATCTAGCCGCAGCCCGACCCATTGATTTGTTACCAGAATGAGTTCTAGAAAGACGTAGGCGCGAGTGTTAGATTCAGAACCCAACTAGACGAAGGAGAACCATTATGCCGACTTTCGCTGCGATCGATGTGGAGATAGCTAACCCGCGCCTAGCAAGCATTTGTCAAATCGGCGTAACAGAGTTCAAAGGCGGCGAATTGGTGGACCAGTGGGTGACGCTTGTCAATCCGGAAGACTATTTCGACCCAATTAATGTCGCGATCCATGGTATTGATGAATCTATGGTTGCCGAGGCTCCCGTGTTTCGCGATGCGGTTAGCTCGCTGGTGCCACGGCTAGAGGGTAAAGTCGTAACCGCACATACAAGCTTCGACCGCTCAGCGCTATTACGCGCGTTTGAAGCTTGCGGCGGAACTCCGTTTGTCTGCAAATGGTTGGACTCTTCTCGAGTGGCCCGATTAACGTGGCCTACTGTTGCTTCAAAAGGTTATGGACTGGCGAATCTGGCAGCGATGCTAGGTATTGAGTTTCGGCATCATGACGCGTTGGAGGATTCGCGTGTCGCCGGGCTTATCCTGTTAAGGGCGCTCCAGGAAAGTGGTCAGTCCCTCGACTGGTGGTTGGATCGTGTCCATCAAAGAAGTTCCCCAAGCAGCGTCGGGGGGGCTCCGATCGCGCAGCTCGGAAACCCTCTCGGCCCGTTTTCCGGTGAAGTAATCGCTTTCACTGGGCAGTTGTCCATGACTCGGGCTGACGCTGCCAAGGCCGCCGCGAGCGTCGGTTGCGAAGTGGGAGAATCGGTGAATCGCAAGACTACTATTCTCGTGGTAGGTGATCAGGACATTACGCGATTGGCTGGCAAGACTAAGAGTTCGAAGCACCTTAAGGCGGAACAGCTCGTTTCCAAAGGGATGGGAATACGGATTGTGGGCGAATCCGATTTTCTGTCCATGCTCGGGCCAATTTCGCTCCCTGAATAGCTGCCTCCCGCTGAAGGGGGATGGGCTCGCTTGCGCTTCTCTCTCATTAGCCAAAAGTTAAGCGCTATGCCGAAGAAACCTAAGGTCTACATGCCGACCGAGGCTGAGGATCAAGAAATCAACCGTGGGATTGCGGCGGATCCGGATACCTACGTCCCGAGCGACGAGGCGTTCGCGAGGATGAAGCGCCGCGGCCGTCCTCGTTCCGACGCACCGAAAGTCCAGCTCACGGTGCGCTACGACCGAGACGTGGTTGACGCTTTCAAGGCTGAGGGTCCTGGGTGGCAGTCGCGCATGAATGACGCGCTGCGCGATTGGCTGAAAGAGCACCGCGCTTAGGCAAAAAAAACCGCCCGGAGGCGGTTGATCTGGAGCTCAATCGATAATTATTCGTCAAAAAATCCAAAACCTACATGCTGGGCTAGAGCGCGAGGGCCTCTGGACACGAAATTGGCTTTGGGTAAAGTGCTCCGCCTCTCAATATTCAGCAAAAGAGTGCGGAACATGGCAATTAGGAAAGAACAGGCAACCGCAAATTGCTGAATCCGATGCTTAGACATGACGCCAACAAGGTCAATATCCAGCGGGTCCGCTCTCCAGTTTGCGGTTGTCCCGTAAATACGACCACGGTCTATTTCTGCCAAACTGGTGGAGTGCCATACGCCGTGCTGCAGACGGTACTGCATATCGTTACGGGTGGTGCTTAACCAATTTTTTCCACCATTGCCCTGCGAAAGAGCTCTAAAGTCCTGTAGCTTTGCATAGGCCATTTGACGTTTGGCTAGTGGGAGCTCAGATGAAAGGGCGCTTTGAGCCAAGTGGTCTAAAACACTATCTAATTCGTTCCAAAAGGACTCATGGGAAGAGCTTCGCGAGCGCTGTGCGGTTTTCGAAAAAAGAATTCCAGTCCACGGCGCTGAGAATCTACATAAGTGCCCACCCTTCGTGCAGGAAATTGGCAGTGATAACGCGTGGGCCAATGCATTAATCTTGTGGGCGTGCGAGTCGTCAAGCCAGCAGTGCCCATTACCGAAGAGTCTAATTATTACATGTGCGGCATAATAAGCTGAATAGTAGACGCGAATTAGCCACCAAGGAAGTGCTAGCTTTTCATTTGGCTTGCTATCCAGACCGCTCAGGGATTGAATACAGGATATTGACAAGCGGTGACAGTCTGTCGCCAGTAACTCGCCTATATATTTCGGGTCTCGGAAGTCTAGTCCAAAAGAGCTTGTATTAGCTCCAGAGATTACCGTGAAAGCGGATTCTCCGAGAATGCAGTCGGCGAGTGGACTATTGCTCGTTCGTCCCTTGGCCCGAAGGATCGGCAATGCTAGTTCGTGGTTGGTCGCATCAGAGAGAAGTGACACGCTAGCCCCGCTTTTTAGGCCCGCCCAGGGTAAAACCCGTCTTCAGAACTTGCTCATATCGCTCGAACAGGGCAACGGGGCTTTGGCCGGGGTCACAGATATCTGATTTCCTGAGCCTTGCAAAAAAGGGTGTTAAAACTTCGGAGAAATTCTGCGCAGAATAATCATCGCCATGTCGAGCATGTACGCGTTCCGCCACCAACGGAAAGAACAAAAGGATCGCTCTGAACAACGTTGAGTTTGCAATCTGATTTTCCGGAGCGTGAGAGCGAATTTCGCTTGCCCAAATCGCGATGTAGGGTCGAAGCACAGAGTAAACCCAGTCAGAATCTGCATCTCCGATCGTACGAGAAATTGAATTTAGGGCGGCTTTAAACGTAACGCGAGAGATCTTTCCTTTGCTCCGACTTGACGGACTCATTAGACCTAGAAGTGGGCTTTCAGGCCGCTCGTGGAACATATCGTACACTTCGCGGTGTAGGGCGTCGGAACCGGTCTCTGCGTCGGCCAACTTCTTAATGTCTAAAAGCAGTTCGTTGGGTACAGGCCGCTGCTTTGTGTTTATATCAATAAACAACCTGGCCTCATCAGATCTCGACAAGCCGTTATAGATCACCACAGGCACCCTCAAGTTGGTCTTCGCTTTATGAAAGCCGTAGACCCGATGTTGTCCGTCTAGGATCAAGAACGCGCCTGGCACAGGATTTATTCTCAATACTTGGCTTCGGCTAAAGTATTTTAGATCGGCGGACGGTTGAGCAGATAATATGATTGAGCAAGGTATTGTTCCGAAACCGCTATCAATATAGTCTGCTATTTCCTGCGCTCTCTTCTCATCAAGTGCGCGTTGAAAACCCTCGACAGGATTTGAATATCTTGTTTCAACAGTGCAGGTTGCACCCAAGACATCGCTGGGCATGGTGACGGAGTAAAACCGGTATTGCCCTTGTGTGATTAATCGAGCCGCAAAACTTAGGTGACTCTCCCCTGGTTCAGAGGTCACATCTTCGTCTACATCAGCCGTCTTTTTTGCTTTTGCCATGTTACACCTTTGAAAAATTTCGTACGTACTTTAAATGAGTATTAGTCTTAAGTGAAGCCCGATGTATGGGTAGCCTTAAGAGGGAATCCGACTTAAGTCGTCCGCACACCTTCGCCCTCCAGGGCTCCTTTTCTTAAGATCAATGTTCCATGCTTGCCATTCGCTGGGGGCGCACGAGCTTTCCAGAGATGGATATTAGAGGGCGCTGCATTTGCAACAAAGGCTTCCCACGACCGCGCACCGACCCACACAATACGCAGCAATATGCCACGGACTCTGCCCATCGGGGCGATGTCCCGAGGTGCTCGCGGGCGGGAGGGAGGCAGCGCTTAGCCCTCAGCCGCCGAGACGGGCGCCGTCGCCAGCACTGTTCGTGCTCACAACATCGCGCACGGTCTTATCCTGATTGAACAACACGGTCAGGGTCTGCTGCTCCTGCCCCGTTCCGAATGGTCCGGTGTAGAAGTAGAACCACTGAGCCTGGAGCAATCCGTACTGGTTGAAAGACGTGCTCAGAGGAGAGCCAAAGTCCCGCACCATATCGTTGTAAGTAGTCACGCCCGGCTGGATAGTCTGTATCTTGGCCTGATCAATCTGCGAACCAGTGCTCGCACAGCCTGCCAGAACGATCGTAGGCACCACAGATGCAATTGCAAATCTCATTTCAATACTCTCCTCTGCTGTCTGCCGTTCTTTGATGGAGCGAAGGGCCTGGCGCCTCGCTGGCCGTGAGTGACTACCTAGTCAGCTTCGCCCCAACCCAAACTACGCGCCCCAGAATCCGCGCCGCCGGCTTTCTTCAGCTTCTCGGTTGGGTGGGTTGGGGCAGTCCAGCCGGGCAGCAACTGACGCCGCGCGCAAGCTTAGTGCTCGAATGAACTAGAAATCCTCGCTCCGCCAAACCTTCAGCACTCGTCCAAACACTTCGAGGTCCATCGTCTCGTCGATCACCCAGTCCCTGTAGGCCGGGTTCTCCGAGATCGCCAGAAGACCCTTCCCGGGCACGCGCTGCAAACGCTTGATGAAGCCCTCGTTCCCGACGCGGAAGAAGTAGACCGCATCGAACTCAACGGCCTTGACGCTGGAGTCGATGATGAGCGGATCCCCGGAATTGAACATGGGGCGCATCGAATCGCCGAATCCCGTCACCACGCAGAGGCTATTCGTCTGGCTATAGCCGCGTACATTCTTCTCGAGCCATTCCCTACTGACTTTCAGGCTTTCGATGACGCCCGGTTGATCCCGGAGTTCTACCCCACTTAATCCCATCCTTCCTCCTGTGTCGTACCTTCCGATCGTGACGCACAGTCGAGGGTTTTCTATGGCTTCTAACTGTTCGCCAGTTTGATTTTCCCCATGGGGCGTATCTAGCCAACCAGGAGGCTTGCCCGCGGCAGATTCGATCCTGCGGGCGGTGTCCTTTCTCATCCCTCTCGGCTTCCCCGTTTTGGAGTCTTTTGCCCCATCTCTCAGATTCATGAATTGAGCGGGGGACATCTCTAACAGTTTGGCCGCCGCCGAAGGTCCGCCGGCCTCGGCCTCTAAGGAGCGCAAGTTATCTCGCCGGATTTGGTCAATGTCTTTCATTGGAAGAAGTTGATACCGAAACGCGAAACTTTTATATGCGCGAAACGCTATTGAAATAGCTTTCGCGTTTCGCTAATATGTAGTGCATGAAGCTATCTGACTATCTAAAAGCTGAGCGCGGCCGGTTGGCAACCCTAGCTCGAGACATTGGGGCTCCCATATCGAACACCAGCGAGTGGGCTTCTGGGCGCCGCCCGGTTCCCGTCGAGCGGTGTGCTGATATCGAGCGCGCGACCGATGGCGCCGTGACCCGACGCGATCTTCGCCCGCATGATTGGGCACGCATCTGGCCCGAGCTTGCCGAGAAGGAGGTGGCGTGATGCTTCAGTGGCTCCGCAGAAAGCTCTTCACCGCCATTACGGAGACTGCCCAGCCGGTTATCCATTTCGACCATTCCTTGATTGAAGAGGTAGGCGAGGGCGCTCTGGTGATCCTGAAAACCAAGATGCGCCTAACTGGTGAACAACGTGAGGACACCGCCGACTTCTTGGCGAAGCTGCGCGCTGAACGGCCTGATGTGCGCTTCTTGGTATTCGACCGCGATTGGGAGGTTCACATCATTCACCCGGAGGCTAGCTCGCGATGAGGGCGGCAACTATAGCGCCGATTATCGAAAGCGCGACCCATCTGTGTGCCACTACGTCCGCCCAAATACGCTCGACGCGCTCTCGAAAAGGCGGCACGACTTCGCACCAACCGAAGCCAATCTCTTGCCCGGGCGGATCGTGGAACTTCTTTTTGACCCAATGTTTTTCTTTCCATCGCTTCCACCAGTTCATGGTCGGCCCTTCTCCGAAGGATTTCGTGTGTGGTAACCGAAATCATAGCGGGTGTGGGCCGACCGCCCCTTTGGGTCTCCATGCCTTAGTGAAGCGTCGTTTGGGCCGTGTTCGCAGCGTTCCAGGCTCGGCGGTCTGCTTCCTCGCAAAGCCGCTGCCACAGAGACATAACCGTTTCCTGGCTCGGCTGATCAAAAGAGCGCAGCGCCATGTCCTGTGCTTCAGACAGAAGTTTTTCAGTTTCAGACATTGCCGGTCCTTGTTGGTTTTGTATGGCTGGCAGTTTGCGGCAGCGCAACAGTAATTAATACGTTCGGGAGATAAGACAGATGAACACGACAGACGCCGCGTACAACACAGTTCATGACTATCCGGGCGGCAGCGAATCGCTCGGGCCGCGCGTCGGGATATCACCGGCCGTGCTGCGCAACAAGGTGAATCCGAACAACAGCACGCATCACCTGACCCTGGAAGAGGCTCAGAAGATCAGCGCCGTGACGGCAGACCCACGTATGTTGCAGGCGTGGGCGCGCGCTGATGGATATCTGTTGGTGAAGGCCCCTGATTCCTGCAAGACCGAATCAGACATGTCCGTGCTCGAGCAGATGGCGGGCCTTATGGTCGCCAATGGGGCATTTGGGCAGGAGGTCTATAACGCGCTTGCAGACGGCCGGGTAGATCTTCTGGAAGTGGATCGAGTCGAGCAGGCCGGTCGCAGCGTCATGACCGCAGTCGCGGAGGTGAAGCAGCGTTTGAAAGGGATGGCGGAATGAAGGGTATTTCGCCGACGGCTGAGCAGCGTCAATTCCACGACCTTCTTTGCGCCGTGGTGGGCTGTGTTGCATGTCGTCTGCATGGAGTGATTAACACGCACGTAAGCGTCCACCACATTGATGGCCGCACCAAGAAGCTCGCGCACTGGCTGGTGTTGCCGTTATGTGCGGGCCATCACCAAGAGGGCACTGGCGCCCCCGGGATGATTGCTGTTCATCCCTGGAAGGCGCGCTTTGAGCAGAAGTACGGCAAACAGCTGGATCTGCTGCGCCGCTGCGTCCGGTTTCTCCTGGCTAAACGCTGCGAGGTTCCGGCCGCCGCCCTGGAGGCATGTCGTTATGACACGGCATTGGGGGCGCAGCCATGCTGATCATGGGTTACCGCATCACCGAAAGGGTTCAGAAGATCGCCCGTGACGCGATTCTGCACCGGCAGGGGTCTTTCTCTGCTCTTCACATCGGCCGTGAGATCAAGGCCCATATCCGTGAATCCAAAAGCGCATGGCGTGGCATGAGCGTGAATGACGCGGCAGTGGCAGCCGCTGATGCACTCATTTGGGAACAGTACCGCGCAGGCCTGGTGAAGCCCACCGGAACGTGGCTTGGCCGCCAGTACTGGCGTGTGATTGATCAGAAAGCGAAAAGGAGCCAACGTTGAACGCGCTCATTATCGGGACACAAGCCATCCGCCAGGATGCAGAAGGGCGGTATAGCCTGAATGACTTGCATCGATCGGCTGGTGGAGAGCCCCGCCATCAACCCGCTAACTGGCTGCGTCTTGGCCATACGGTGGAGATGGTCGAACTGATTTCTAACTCCTCAGATCTGAGGAATAGCCCTCTGAGTGCGGATCCAGGCCGTTACGGCGGCACTTTCGCGTGCAAGGAGTTGGTGTACGCGTACGCCATGTGGATCAGCCCTGCATTTCAGCTGCGCGTCATCCGTGCGTTTGAAGCGCTGCGCTCGGGGGCGCACAACGTGCCGAGCGATTTTGCCAGCGCGTTGCGTCTGGCCGCAGATCAGCAGGAAGAGATTGAGCGGCAGCGTCTGGCGCTGGCAGAGGCTCAGCCCAAGGTTGAGTTTGCTGAGGCCGTACGCAGCACTGTAGACGCGATTGGCATTCGGGACATGGCCAAGCTGCTCGGGACGGGCCAAAACCGGCTGTTTGCCCGCTTGCGCGCTGACGCCATCCTGATGGCCGACAACCGCCCTTATCAATCCTACATCGACCGCGGCTATTTCCGATTGGTTGAGATGCCCTGGCGCGATGACGAAGGCCAGATTCACGTTTCCTTCAAGACCCTGGTCACGGGCAAGGGTCAGGTGTGGCTGCAGCGCCGCTATTGCGCCCCCAACAACTCAATTTCGGTGCGTAGCGCAGTGCAGCTCGCCCACGCTAACGCATAGGATCACCATGAGCGTAGAAGCCATCACCTGGGCCTTGGGCCAGCAGATTAAACCCTCTTCAGCAAAGTTCGTGCTGGTCGCGCTATCCAACTGTGCCGACGGCCGGGATTTCATTGCATGGCCCTCTGTGGCCTACCTCGTTGAGGCGACGAATCAGGACCGCAAGACGGTGCAGGCCAATCTGGCACACCTGCGCGATCTGGGATTCATCGAAGACACCGGCGAACGTCGCGGCAGCACGAAGCAGGTGGTTGTCTATCGATTAAAGACACCCGAAAACGGGGCTGTTAATAACTCGGATAAAGAGTCCCAAAAACGGAACAGTACCGAAAACGGAACAGTACCGTTTTTGGACGGAAAGAGGCCCAATATTCCCACGAAAGAGGCCCAAAATTCCCCAGAAAGAGGCCCAAAAACGGACCACGGAACCGTAAGGAACCGTAATAGAACCGTAAGGGAACCGTCAGAAGGCGCTGCCGCGCCGTCTGCGCCCCCAAACCCGGTCAAAACGAAAACCACAAAATCGTCCGGCACGGTGACAGCCGATCAGCTGGTCTCTGAAGGCGTTGACCGCCAAGTGGCTGAAGACTGGTTGAAGGTCCGCAAGGCGAAGGATCTGCCTTTGACCGCTACCGCCTGGACTGGCATCAAGGCCGAGGCCGAGAAAGCAGGGGTGACGGCGGCAGATGCCGTGCGCATTGCCACCGAAAACTCATGGGCAGGATTTAAGGCGATTTGGCTGGATAAGTTGAAGGCCGAGGCTGGGGGCGCGGTTGCTGGCGCTGTTGACGATCTGGCCTTCCTGAGGTCTTGGCCCGGCATCGTCGCCAAGGGCAACCAGCTGGGCCTTCGCCAGGAGGACGGCGAACAGGCGCCACATTTCAAACTCCGCGTGCTGAAGGCTGCAAACCTGAGTCCTGAGCAACTGGCTCGCGCGCGTGCTGACTACGGGGTGAACGTATGAGCGCAATCCATTTCGACGTGAAGGGCAGGGTCACGATTGAATTGCCATGGCCACCAAAGGAATTGAGCCCGAACTTCCGCGGGCATTGGAGACCGATCGCAGACGCCAAGAGGAAGTACCGGAGCGATGCTCGACTGCTTGCTCACTCGGCTCTGAAGCATGCTGACGGTATCAGCCGGTTTGAGCCGATTCGTTTGAGTTACGAGTTCTTCCCGCCCGACGTGCGCGCCTATGACCGCGACAATCTCGCCGCCCGCATGAAGGCGGCCACCGATGGGATTGCCGACGCACTACGGATGAATGATGCGGGCTTTCACTTCGCGCCAGCCGTCCTGCGTGAGAAAGTCAAAGGCGGGCTTGTCAGAGTAACGATTGAGCAGGTAGAGCCATGAACATCATGCCCAAGCCTAAAGCCCGATGTGAGCATGGCGTGTGGCTCGTCTGGTGCGATCGGATTGGCCCATCGCCCCGGGCAACGCTGCAGGAGGCTTACCGGGAGTGGGCACGCCGCTGCGGGTGGGCGCTATGACGACACTCAAGCAACGCAGCGAAGCGCAGCAAAGTAGTGCAATTTCAAATGACACTACTTTGTTGCCACGTTGGATGATGGCCGACCCACTGAAGGTACTTCTGAGCAAGGAGGCCGCCGAGCTCAAGCGCACCTGCACCGGATGCAGCCATGCCGCGGAGCGCGTCAGTCCCTTCGGCGAGCCGGTTATGAGATGTCTGAAGGGGAAGCCCTACGGGAAGAAGTGCAGTCAGTTTGTGGGAGGTGAGTCGAAGTGAAGTCGAATATCGAGATATTGTTGGGAGAGTGGGGCGCGTGGAAGCGGGGGGAGAACCGTTCCAGTCTCGGCTATCCTGGCCAGTCAGCCTTTCAACGCATGCGAGTCGACGGGCAGCGGCGCGCCGACCCGTATGCGCTGATGGTCGATGACGATTTGCGAAAGGTGGATGAGCACATAGCCCGACTGTTCCCCGAGGCGCATGTCGTGGTGGTGGCGCATTATGTGTGGCCGGGCCCGGTTAAAGCCAAGCTTGACCGCGTGAGGGCGACGCGCACGCGCTACTACGATCTGCTCGAAATGGCGCACAAGCAGCTGTCGCACTGGATGGGCGATCGATATCAAATCCCGTGTGTTGTTCCGGCCGAATTTATTTTGTCCGGACACCTTGTATGACTGTCCGGACTGAATCAGAATAAAACCCGTACGCTGTGTAGTTGCGTCTGTGGACTTACTTCCCGATCTCGCCCCGCTTTGAGCATTGCTCAGCGGGGTTTTCTTTTTGGACGTTCATGATGAGCTCTATCCCATGTTCTAGTGAGAAGTGCCGGCAGATTGTTGAGTACCTGCGCCAGGAGCTTGGGCTGCCCGGAGGTTTGACACGACTGCAGGTGACCTTCGAGATGGGCGACGTTATCCGTGCGGAGTTATCGTGCTTGCCGCAAGGAGACGCCGCGCACGTCGGTGTGCGCGAGCATGCGGTAGTTGACGTCACCAAACTGTAATTGATCGCAAAGGCAGATTTGCTGTCCACTCAGGAAGAGATCGAACTTATGGGCAGTAATGCCTAAGCGGCCGCAACGCCCTTGTCGTGCTGTGGATTGCCCAGCACTACACCGTAACGCCAATGGCTACTGCGTTGAGCACCAGGCGCTAGCCAAGGTATGGGTGAAGAAGGCCGAGCAATCGGGACGCGGTGGCCGGCCCTGGCGCCGTCTGCGCGACCAGATCCTTGAGCGCGATGGCTACCTCTGTCAGTGCGAGGACTGCCAGCGCAGGCCGTTGCCACTGGTGGCGCATGAGGTTGACCACATCGACAACACGCGCGGCCCGGACGGCAAGCTCAACAATGATCCGAGCAACCTGCGGGCGGTGAATGAGGACTGCCACAAGCGGATCACCCAGGCGCAGGCACAGCGGGCGCGACGGCCTGTCTGGTAGGGGGGAGGGTACCCAAAAAGTTCGAGGGCCTCCCGCCGGACACCGGCCGCTCAGTCAAATTTTTACGCCCGCGAAAAATGAAATTCAGGAGTTGACCTATGGCAGGAGTCGCAGGCCGGTCGGGCCGCAAGCCCAAACCGGTCGCGCGCAAGCTGGCAGCGGGCAACCCAGGCAAGCGAGCAATCAACACGCAGGCGCCCGAATTCGGGACGGTCGTAAACATCGATCCGCCTGATTGGATGCCTGAAGACAGCCCTGGGCGCAGCCTTTGGCTCCACCTGGCGCCACTACTGTGCGCCCAGCAGATCCTTCAGGCGACGGACATTCAGAACCTGGAGATGTACTGCGCTGCCTACACCCGTTTCCGCGAGGGCGAGGCTTCCATTCTCCGGGATGGCATCACGGTGGCCGGAGCACAGGGCGGCTTGGTGAAGAACCCCGCCGCGACGGTGATAAATGAAGCTGCGCGGCAGATGGCGACATACGGCGCATTGCTTGGTTTGGACCCGTCCAGCAGGCAGAGGCTGCTTGGGCCGAAGAAAAAAACCGCAGGTGCAGACCTGGCGGCTATTCTGGAAATGTAGGCATGGCCAAGCCATCCTATCCCGGCGTGGCGATGGCCACGCAGTTCGCGCGCGACGTCGTTCGCGGCAAGGTGCCGTGCTGTCGGTACATCGTCATGGCCTGCCAACGGCACCTGGACGAACTGGCAAAGAGCAAGACGCGAGACTTCCCGTACCGGTTCGACCCGGCCAAGGCTGAAAAGAAGCTCCGCTTTATCGAGTTCCTGCCGCACACTAAGGGCGAATGGGCGAGGCTGCGGCAAAAGGTGAAGCTGGAGCCGTGGCAGGCGTTTGGCATTGCCTGCACGTTCGGTTGGGTTCGCAAAAAGGACGGACTGCGGCGCTTTCGCGAATCGTATTGGGAAGTCCCGCGTAAGAATGGCAAGAGCGTGATCGCCGCGGGCGTCGCGCTGGGCATGTTCTGCGCAGATGGTGAGTTCGGCGCCGAGGTTTACAGCGGCGCGACCACTGAGAAGCAGGCGTGGGAGGTTTTCCGGCCCGCCCGCTTGATGGTAAATCGCACGCCCGAGCTGAAAGAACTGCTGGGCATTGAGGTCAACGCGGGCAACCTGAACCGGCCCGAGGATGGCAGCCGGTTCGAGCCGATCATAGGCAACCCCGGCGACGGTGCTTCACCATCGTGCGCGGTGGTGGACGAATACCACGAGCATGACAGTGATGACCTGTACGTCACCATGCAGACGGGTATGGGGGCGCGACGCCAGCCGCTGATGTTCATCATCACGACGGCGGGCGCCAATATCGCCGGCCCCTGCTACGACAAGCGGCAGGAAGTGATCGAAATGTTGGAGGGGCTGGTCCCCAATGACGAGCTGTTCGGCTGGATCTGGACGATTGATGAGGGAGACGACTGGACCGACCCGAAGGTGCTGGCCAAGGCCAACCCAAATATTGGGGTTTCGGTCTACCAGGACTATCTGGTGGCGCAGCAGCAGCAAGCCATCCGGCGCGCGCGCTTTGCAGGCAAGTTCAAGACCAAGCACCTGAACGTCTGGACGGCGGCCAAATCGGGCTTCATCAACATGGCGAAATTCATGTCGCCGCCGTGCCAGGACCCGAGCCTGTCGCTGGATCAGTTCAAAGGCTGGGACTGCGTGCTGGGCCTGGACTTGGCGTCGAAGGTGGACTTGACCGCCATGGTGAAGCTCTTCTACCAAGACATTGATGGGCGCAGGCATTACTACTGCGTTGATCCAGTGTTCTGGGTGCCCGAGGACACCGTCAACGGAACTGAGAATCGTCGCCTTGCAGATCGCTATCAGGCTTGGGTGGCATCGGAACATTTGATCCAGACGGATGGTGCGGAGATCGATTACCGCGACGTTCTCGCGGAGGCGCTGGAGGTTAACCAGCTGGCGCCAGTGGTGTCGTGTCCTATCGACCCGCACGGTGCCGCGAACCTGTCTCACCAACTCGATGATGAAGGGCTGAACCCCATCACGATCATTCAGAACTACACCAACATGGCCGACGCGATGAAGGAGTTCGAGGCGGCCGTGTTGTCGGGGCGGTTCCATCATGACGGACACCCGATCATGACCTGGTGCGTGGCCAACATGGTGGCGAAGTACCTGCCGGGCAGTGACGACGTGATGCGTCCTATCAAGCAGGGCAATGACAACAAGATCGACGGTGCCGTGGCGCTGATCATGGCGATTGGTCGCGCCATGGCCGGTGTCGAGGGGCCTGATCTCTCGGACTTTTTCAATAATGCGGTGATCGGATGAAACATAAAGCGCACAAGGTTGGTCGGCTCCGCGCCGCGGTGCTTGGCTGGCTCGGCGCGCCATTCGGCCTCACCGACGTTGAGGCCTGGGAGCGGTTTGGGGCGAGTAGCTCCGCTGGTGTCAACGTCAACGACCGCAACATCCTGCAACTGTCGGCAGTCTGGGCGTGCGCGAGGCTTATCTCGGAAACTATTGGCACGTTGCCGCTCGGCATGCACGAGCGAACCGCAAGCGGCAAGCGCCCAGCTCCGCAACATCCGCTGCACTTCATTCTGGGCACACAGCCGAACGTGGACACCGTGTCCTCGGTGCATTGGGAGGCGGTGGTAGCGGCGATGCTGTTGCGCGGCAATGCTCGGTGCGAGAAGCTGATGGTCGGCGAACGAGTCGTCGGCCTGCAGTTCCTGTATCCCGGGCGGCTGGCTATCACTCGCAGGGCAGACGGGGCGAAGCAATACCGCTACACCGAAGACGACGGCCGGCAGCGCATCATCCCGGCCTCGCGGATCTGGACCATTCCGGGTTGGTCCCTGGATGGTCAAACCGGCGTGTCGGTCATCCAGTACGGCGCCCAGGTTTTTGGCGCTGCTCTGGCCACCGATGAGGCCGCAGCTGGCACCTTCAAGCGCGGACTGATGCCGACCACGTGGTTCAAGTATCCGAGCTTGATGAAGGATAACCAGCGCGAGGACGCGCGAAAGTTCATCACCGAGCGGGCGTCTGGGGCGGTGAACTCCGGGAAGCCCCTCATTCTCGAAAATGGAATGGAGGTTGGCACCATCGGGATCAATCCCAAGGATGCCCAGATGTTGGAGTCTCGCGCCTTCAGTGTTGAGGAAATCTGCCGCTGGTTCCGTGTCCCTCCCTGGATGGTCGGGCACACCGAAAAGTCCACGAGCTGGGGCACCGGGATTGAACAACAGATGATCGGATTCCTGGTGTTCACGCTCGGCCCCTGGCTCAAGCGCATTGAGCAGAGCATCGTCAAAGATCTTCTGACGCCGGCTGAGCGCCTGCGCTACTACCCGAAATTCGCGGTGGAAGGACTGCTGCGCGCCGACAGCGCCGCGCGCGCCGCCTTCTACAGCGTCATGGTCAACAACGGCATCCTGACCCGCGACGAGGTCCGGGAGCTGGAAGACCGGGCCCCGATGGGTGGCAATGCAGCAGTGCTCACCGTGCAGACTGCTCTCGCACCGCTGGACAGCTTGAGTAGCAACACAGCAGACCAGCAAGCCCGCGCCGCCATGGCGAACTGGCTGAAAGACATGATGGCCTCATCGGCCGACTCTTAAGGAAAGTTTCATGACCATTAAATCCCTGCCCTCGGCGCCGGGCGGCCGCCCTTGCGCGGCCGTTTCGAGCTACTTGGCGCCGCGTGCGCTCGAGCGTTGGGACGCCAGCGTGCGCGCTGCGGTCGAATCTGAGGACGACCGGTCCATCAGCATCTACGACGTGATCGGCTATGACTGGTGGACGGGCGAGGGCGTGACCGCCAAGCGCATCGCATCAGCCTTGCGCTCCATGGGTGCTGGCCCCGTCACGGTCAACGTGAACAGCCCGGGTGGCGACATGTTCGAGGGCTTGGCCATCTACAACCTGCTGCGCGAGCACCAGGGCGAGGTGACCATCAAGGTGCTTGGCCTGGCCGCGTCCGCAGCATCGATCATCGCCATGGCTGGCGACACCGTGCAAATCGCGCGCGCTGGCTTTTTGATGATCCATAACTGCTGGGTTGTCGCGCAAGGCAATCGCCACGACCTGCGCGAGTTTGCCGACACGATGGAACCGTTCGACGCAGCGATGGCGGACATTTACGCCGCGCGCTCGGGGCAAGACATGGCCGCCGTCCAACGGCAGATGGATGGCGAAACGTGGATCGGCGGCAGCCAAGCGATTGAGCAAGGCTACGCCGATGAGCTTCTGTCTTCCGATCAGGTCGGCAAGGGTGACGCCAAGGCTTCTGCCAGCGCCGTGCGGCGAATCGAAGCGGCAATTCGCGCCGCCGGCTTGCCGCGCAGCGAAGCCCAACGACTGATTTCTGATTTCAAGTCCAGCCTGAGCGATTCGGCTGGCAGCGGTGAGCGCGACGCCACCGGACGCGGCCCGAGTGATTCGGCTGCTTTCAGCACTACGGCCGCACTGGCCGCATCCCTCACCAACATCATCCCGAAGAGGTAAACCATGTCCGTTGAACGCGACATCGAAACTATCAACGCCAGCCTGAGCAAGGTCGGCGATCAACTCAAGACAATGGCCGAGAAGGCTGACGCCGACATGCGCGCGCGCGGTACCCTGGACGCACAGCTGCGCGCGGACATCGACAAAACCCTGACCACCCAAGGTGAGCTGATGGCGCGCTTGGCCACGGCCGAGCAACTGCTGGCCAAGGTCCAGAACGGCGGCGGTGCGCCTTCAGGTCCTCAGTCGATGGGCGCGCAGATCACGGAGAGCGAAGATTTCCAGGCGTTCGCATCGAATCCGCGCGGGACGTTCCGCATGCCGGTTCAGGCCGCCATCGGTTCTGGCTCGACCTCTGCAGGCGACCTGATCGTCCCGGACCGAGTGCCCGGAATCCAGGCCCCGATGCTCCGGCGTCTCACTGTGCGCGATCTGATCAGCTGGGGACGCACGAGCAGCAACAGCATCGAGTATGCGCGCGAGCTTCTGTTTACCAACAATGCCGCCCCGGTTGCCGAAGCTGCACAAAAGCCGGAATCGAACCTCACGTTCGAGGCCGATCAGGCGCCCATTGTCACTATCGCGCATTGTATTCACGCGTCCAAGCAGGTGGTGGCCGACGTGCCGATGCTGCAGTCGTACATCGACGGTCGTCTGCGATATGGCCTGAAGTTCGTTGAAGAGGCTCAGTTGCTGAAGGGCTCCGGCGTGGGGCTGAACATCAATGGCATCTACACGCAGGCTGCTGCGTACGCCAACCCTGGCGTGATGGTGGCGGCGGAAACGCGCATTGATCGCTTGCGTTTGGCGCTGCTGCAAGTCGAGTTGGCCGAGTATTGGGCGGATGGCATTGTGATTAGCCCCATCGATTGGGCCGCCATTGAACTCACCAAGGACGCTCAGAACAGCTACATGTTCACTAACGCGCGCACCTCGATGCAGCCGGGGCTGTGGGGCCGCAACGTGGTCCCGACCCAGGCCATGGATGCCGGCGACTTCCTGGTCGGCGCATTCGGCGGTGGTCTGGCCGTGCAGGGTTGGGACCGTGAGGATGTCAACGTCCAGATCGCATTTGAGGACCGCGACAACATCATCAAGAACATGGTCACGATCCGCTGCGAAGAGCGTGTGGGTTTGACCGTGTACCGGCCACAGGCCTTCGTCAAGGGCGACTTTGACGGTCTGGATGTCGATCCGGATGCAGGCGGCGGAGCGTAAGTAGTCCGACCGACAACCTAAGGGCCGCGCCAATCGCACGATAGCGCGGCCCTGATTGCATGGAGAACATCATGGATATCACGGCGAAATCATCCTTCGTCCATGGCTCGGTCACGTTCAAGCGTGGTGCCACGGCGGAGGTTTCGGACATTACGGGTAAAGCGTTGATCAGCGCCGGTTTGGTAACTGAAACCGCAAAGGCTACAGATAAACCCGCGCCCAAGGGTTCCGGCACCCCGGCGCCCAAAACGTCCGCCAAAAACTCGACGTCCGGCCCGAGCAAGACGGATAGCAAGGAATAAGCATGTCGGTCATCGAATTGGCGGTTGCCAAGCAATATCTCGACGTCATCCATAACAGCGACGACGCAAAGCTCCAATTGTTGCTTGATGCCGCCGAGGATGAGGCCGCGCAGTACATGAACCGGGGCCTGCTGGACCCATATCCCGCAGCGTTGCTTGTTGACGGAGTGCTTGTTTTGGCTCCGCCGCTAGAGAAGCCATTTCCTAGCGTGGTACTTGGCGTCATGCTGCTACTGCAGGCTGCCTATCAGGCGTCGCCTGATGACGCGGAAAAGCTGCGTCGGGCGGCAGAGGTCAAGCTGGCTCCGCATAGAGTGGGACTGGGTGCGTGATGCTTTCCCATCGCCTACGTCACCGGATCACTTTTCAGCACATCGCCCAGCCGTTGCGCGACGCTGACGGCTATCCCATTCCGGGATCAGGCGGTTGGCAAACCGTAGAGCTAGGCGACGGAACGCGGCTGGAGAACGTGCCTGCTGAAGTGCTGACTGGGCCTGGCCGCGAGTTCCAAGGGGCGGCAGCAACCCAGTCGGAAACATCGGCGCGCATCAACCTGCGCTGGTTCCCGGCGTCCGAGCGCGACATGGCCGCTTGGCGCGTCGTGTGGGATGGCCGTATCTACAACATTCATTCCGTCGAAACTGACGCGACAGCACGCCGGGAGTGGCGACTGCGCGTCGTTGACGGTCCGTCGGAAGGCCAATGAAAAGATCACAACTTGAGCGGATTGAGGAAGGTCAGCGCCGTATCGAGGCCAAGCTAGACATCCTCATCAGCGCGCTGGCAGACAACCCTGAGCAAGAAGAGAGGTTCGATCTGGATGGCTCGCCATTGGACGCTGTCGAACGCGATCAAACCCAATCGCTGGACTGATCTGATGAAAATGGAAACCAGTTTGCGCGGCTTGGACGGTCTGCTCGACACGCTGCGCTCCCTGCCGCCGGAACTCGTCAGCAAACGCGGCGGGCCCGTCAAACTTGCGCTGGCGAAGGGAGCACGACTGATCCGCGACCAAGCGGTCGTTAACCTGCGGGCCGCCATCGAGCGTGGTGGCGACGTATCGACGGGGTTGCTGGAAAAAAATGTTGTAGTCACCCGCGGCAAGCCTCCCCATGGTGGCAAAGGGGAGCGCTACCTCGTTCGCGTACGCCGGAAGGCGTATGACATGCAGAAGCTCAGTAAGCGGCAAGCTGCAGGAAAACGTGTGACGACGCACAAGACGGCTTCGCTGCTGGAGTATGGATCGAGCCACCAGCCAGCCACCCCTTGGCTGCGACCGGCTGTTCGGCAGAAAGGTGAGCAGGCAATCCATGTGATCACCACAGACCTCGCGCAGCGTATCGACAAGACAGTCCAGAAGCTCGCCGCAAAGAATAGGGGGCGCTGATGTTCGCACCAGTATTTCGGGTGCTGAGCACCCCCGCGGTTCAGGCTCTCGTTGGCAGTCGAATCTACGGATCGGGCGCCGCGCCGCAGAACACGCCGCTTCCGTACATCACTTGGTTCACAGTAGTGGGGCAGCCGTATGACCAGCTCAGCGGCGCGCCGGATGGGGACAACGACTCTACCCAGATCGATTGCTGGGCAGGTCCGTCCGACGATCAAGAAACAGTCTGCCGCAACATAGCTCAAGCGGTGCGAGACGCGCTCGACAGTGCTGGCATCGCAAATCGGATCGTGGTGCATACCCGCGAGCCGGACACCAAAATTTTTCACATCGGTCTGCAGGCCGATTTCATTCACTCCCGATAATTATTGTGTGAGGTCACTATGACTGACGGTGTAATTAAGACCCAGGGAACTCATCTGTTCTTGGTCGACAGCGTAACGACACCGGAAACTCCGGCGATCGTGAAAATGGCCTGCCCGACGGGCATCACTGGAATGGGCGCCGGTGCGCGCACGCAGATCGACAGCACTTGTCTCGACGCGCTGGTCGATCAGGAATCTATGGCGGGCCTTGGTGCCCCGGGCACGATCTCGGTTCCCTTCAACTTCATCCCCAAAGCCGCGTCGCATCGCGGAATCCTTACGACGCTGAAGGATTCGGGCGAGACGCTGACGTGGATTGTTGGATTCTCGGATGGCACCAGTGTGCCGACGCTGGACAGCGACGGTGATCCGGAATGGCCGACGCAACGCACTGCAGCGCGATTCCAGGCGTACATCACCGAAGTGGTCATTGATGTGAATACCAATGACCGCGTGGTCGGGACGCTGACCCTTCAGCGATCCGGCCCGGTCACCTGGAACTTCAAGACTGCGTAAGAGAGAGATAAAACATGGCGAGTACGATTCCTGACGACATGTTTGCGAGCGACGTGGTGCATGAGCGCACAGTAGAACTCGCTGATGGCCGTCGTCACAAGCTCTACTTTAAAGAACTGCCGATGGTTGAATATCGGCTCTTGACTGAGGCCGAGCGTTCGCAAGACCCATCGGTGCGTGCCAAGTCGGCCGCAGGGATCATTGCAGCTAGCGTGGTGGAGCCTGACGGTACTCCTGCTATGACGGTTGAACGCGCTGCAGCGCTCAAGCCCGGGGCCGCCACCGCAATCTTTCGAGCCATTCTTGAGCTGAACGGCGCTCTGACCCCCGTGGTTGCCGAGAGTGAGGCGGAGGCGGAGGGAAACTGATCAGCGGCCGGGCGTGGTTCTGGCACGTCTTGGCGCTTGCGCTCGGCCGCACGATCGGGGAGTTGCAGCGAACCATGACCCAGCGCGAGTTCATGTCCTGGGTTCGGTTCTACCGCGAGCACCCGTTCTCTGATTCGCACCGGTATCACCGTCCGGCAGCTCTTGTTTCTCAATCCATGGCCAATGGCGACATGGAAGCCAAGCTGGAATGGTTGCAGGGATCGCTGAAGCCTGCGGCCCAGGTTCCACCTTCTGGCGATTATTCCCCGGAAGACTTGAAGACCTTCGAGGCGCTTGGCATGAAGTTGCCCGAGACGCGCAACTGAAAGCGACGCCCACGCAGGTGGGTCAATATTTGGAGTAGGCAATGGCCACTGCGGGCAGTATTGTCGTTGACCTGTTGATGAAAACAGGCTCTTTCGAGACCGATGCACAGCGCGCCGCCAAGGTTTCGGAGCGTCAGTTCAAGGAGATCGAGCGCCATGCGAAGGCAACCGCGTCGTCCATCACTAAGTCATTTTCAGGCCTACTGGGTGGAGCGCTATTCGGCATAGGCGTCCGGGACGTTTTTTCGAAATTCGTCCAGGAAACGCGGAACGCTCAAGATGAGCAGGCGCAGTTGGCGGCAGCTTTGACCGCTACCGGTCAGGCCGCTGGCTATACTGCCGCCCAGCTGAATGATATGGCCACGAAGTTCGCTGGGGCCAGCATATTCAGCGAGGGCGACATCAACCGCGCGCAAACGCGCTTGATCTCTTACTCGGGCATCGTCGGCGAGCAGTTCCCGCGTGCGTTGCAGGCTACGATCGACATGGCCCAGCGCATGGGGATGACCGTCGAGCAGGCAGCCGAGACAGTGGGTCGCGCGCTGGATGTTCCAAGTGCCGGGCTAGCATCTCTGTCGAAGCAGGGCTTCAGGTTCAATGATGATCAGAAGAAGCTAGCCAAGCAGTTGGAGAGCACAGGCCAAGCTGCAAAGGCGCAGGATATTATTCTGGCGGCGCTGGAGTCTTCATACGGCGGTGCTGCGCAAGCCGCGAGAGGGACACTTGGCGGTGCCCTGCAGGCGCTGCAGAATCAGATCGATAGCCTGATGACCGGTGATGAAGGCAGCGTTAACGGTCTGACTGCGGCGGTGAACGACCTGACAGACTCCCTTGGGAACGACGACACGAAGCAGGCGTTTGCCACCTTTCTGCAGGGTATGGCGACAATAGCGACTAAGGCCGTCGAGCTAGGAGCAGACTTTGTCACGCTAACCGAAAGAGCGGGTGGTTTCTTAGAAATGCTCGGCGCCTTTTCGCCGGCCAACGGTATCGCCAGCCTGTTCCGCAATAACTCCGAAAACATTTCGGCTGCAAAGAAAGAGTTGGAAGACCTTGCGGCGATGCAGGAGAGGCTGAACAACGGCACAGCCAAGTGGAACGACTACGGTCAAGAGTCCCTGGACGTGGCGAAGCGCGCGGCGCAGACTCGGCTGGAGTACTTCGAGCGCTTGGCGAAGCGAGGCCAGATAGCGCAAGACAGAGCGCTTTTTGGGCCTTATGGCGGGGTTGAAGAAACGGGCGGATCACCGCTAGCCCCGAAAACTCCTACTGCGCCAGTCTTGTCGGGTAAAGGCGGCAAGACTAAGAAGTCTGCCTCAGAAACAGCATATGAGCGGTATCTCAAGCAGCTGCGTGAAGGCAACGCGCTTTTTGGCGCTCAAACGGAACTGGCCAAGGTCAACGCGCAGATTCAGTTGGGCTCCTTCGGCAAGCTGAGCGAGGCGCAGGCCAACGATTTGCGTCAGGCCGCGATGCGTAGAGACGCACTCGAGGCCGAGCAGGATCTGTACAAAGAGCGCGGCGAGTCACTGGACGAGTTCATCAAGCAGCTGGAGGAAGAAGGAAAGGCTTATCAGGCCTTCTACGACAAGGTAACCGGGCAGGGTGCCGCCAAGGACTTCATCGGCCAGATGGGAATGCTGGCTGCTATGGAAGGTGACCTGACGCCGGATCAGTTTTCCAAAGCACAGAAGGATCTCCTTCAGCAGTTCGGCGACACGATGGATACGATGGATGAGTTTGCGCGATCCGCCGCGCAGAACATCCAAACGCAGCTTGGCGACGGGCTGTATTCGGTGATCACCGGCAATTTCGATGATATAGGCAAGTCCTTTGCGAACATGCTTGCACGCATGGCGGCGGATCTTGCTGCGTCTGAAATTTCGAGGTTGCTCCTGGGCGACTATGGGAAAACCGGAAACGTAGGCGGAGTCTTAGGGAACGCGCTCAAGTTCTTCAGGGGGGGCGCAGGTGCCGGCGCGGCCGCATCGAGCGGAATTTCGGCGAGTTCTTCGTATTTCTCAGCGGGCGCTGCGTTTTCGTTGTTCGACTCCGGGGGGTTCACCGGGGTTGGCGGACGGTACGACCCAGCAGGGATCGTGCACAAGGGTGAGGGCGTTCTCAATCAAGATGAGATCCGCGCGATTGGCGGCGAGCAAGGATTCAACGCGTTGCGCCGTGCCATTCGCACTGGACACTCGGCAGGCGGAATGGCTGGCTTCCCAAGCCTGCCGCCTAGCGCGATTGGGCAGGCCGGCGGCGATGCCGGGCTTTCTTTGGTTTTCGAGACGCATGGTGTCGACGTTGAAGTCGTGGAAGAGCGCGAACGCCAGTACCGCTTCATTGCGCGACAAGAAATCGATTCGCGTGTTCCAGGCCTGATGGCCAGGGAGCAGGCACGTCCCAATAGCCGTTTCTCGCGGCAACAGAGCATCAGCACGAATATTCAGCGACAAAGGTAGTCATGGCAGATCTTGAAAAAATTCCGTTCTGCCCGACTCAGGCGTCGTTCGGGGCGTCCTTTGGTGATGGCTCGGTGAGCACGGCGTTGGACGGGGGCGCGAGTCGCTACCGGGCGGGGCCGGACAACCAGTCCGACACGGTGAATGCGTCCTGGGTGCTGCGCGCTGAGAATTACTCCATGTTCATGGGGTTCTTTCGCAAGATGCGTCGGCTGGGGGGCGGGCCGTTCCTGATTGACCTGTCGTTGCAGTCGCACGAAATGATCGAGTACACGGCCTATTTCGTTCCACGCACGCTGCACTTGGTTTCTCGGCAAGGCGCGGTCTACACGGTGTCGGCACAGTTGGAAGTGCTGTCGCGTGACGACTTCGATCAGGAGGACCTGGACTACTGGGGCAGGCTTGTTACGTTGCTGATCATCTACGGCAACCTGCCTGCCGCCAAGGAGATTCTTGACCTGCTGGCCAAGCTGGTGAACGAGGACTTGCCGCATGACTGACGAAACCAGCTTCTACTTTGATGGCCCTGCCTCGGCAAACGAGATCCAGACGCTGGAAATCAGCCATCCGTCCTTTTCCAAGGTCTGGCGCGTGCAGGGGAAGTACCGCAGCGGCCTCTGGGCCAGGGACGAAGCCAACGCGCTGCAGTGGTTCGACTATGTGCCGCTGGCGCTGCGTCCTCTGGAAGACCGGGGCAATCTCGACTTTGGCCTGACCGTGACGTTTGGCGACTTGGGCGAGATTCTGCCCGATGAGATCGAGCGGGCGCGCGCGGCGGGCACCATGCACATCAAGCCGACGGTGATCTACCGCGCCTATCGCAGCGACGACCTGGCCGGCCCGATGGTCGGCCCGATCACGCTCGAGGCGCGCAAGCTCAATCGGCAGCAGGACGGTGCGCAGTTCGACGCCACGGCGCCGGAGCTGAACGTGAGCAAGACCGGCGAACTCTACACGCTTGATCGCTTCCCTGGCCTTCGGATCGCGCTGTCATGACGGCCTGCCTGGATGATCTTCTGGATCAGGTCTACGACCGCGACAGCAACAACTGCCTGCATTACGCGGCGGTGGTGTGGGAGCGGCTGACCGGTGATAGCCGACTGCGTCAAGTGCGCGAGGATGATTTCCGCGCTGGCCAGCTTGCCGCGCTTTTCCGTGGGTACAAGCGGGTGGACGGGCCGACGCGCGAGCCGTCTATCGTGCTGATGGAAAACCTGTCCGGTGAGTCTCACATCGGCGTGTGCTGGCAGGGTCGCCTAGCCCACATGCCGCAGAGCGGCCCCGAGTTTCTGCCCTTCGACGCATCCCGGGCTCTGTACCGGAAACAAAGGTTTTACGCATGACAGTTGTCAAGTTCTTGGCTGCGCCTGACGGGGAGTACGAAGAGGTCGAGGTCAGCGACGTTCGCGCATTCTTGCTGCAGAAGTTCGGGCGCCGCTGGCCGCGCGGCACGCGCATCACCAGCATGTTGACCGGACGCCAGATGGTGCCGACCAACGACACGGAAGTGTCCGAGGCCTGTGCGATGCCTGGGCCGCTGGTGATCGAGGTGATGCCGGGCGGGCCTGAGACGTGGACTGCGATTGCGGTCTCGCTGGCCATCTCCACGGCCTCGATGATCCTGACCGCGATCCTTGAGCCAAAGACGCCGAACGCCACGCGCCGCAACGTCCAGCACGAAAGCCCGAACAATGGCTTGTCACAGCGCACCAACGAGATGCGCATCAATGGGCGCATCCCGGACATTTGCGGCCAGACTCGATCGACACCGGATCTGCTGGGCGAGACCTATCGGATCTACGACAACCACGTCGAGCGTGAAATCGCCTACATGTGCGTGGGGCGCGGTGCCTATGCGATCCATGACGTGCGCGACGACACGACCGACGTGGACCAGATCCCAGGCATGTCGGTCGAGGTCTACGGGCCGAACACTTCTCCGAATAGCGGCAGCCCGCAGTTGCGCATCGGTGACGCGATCACGCTGCCGCTGGTGGGTGCCAAGCGCATCAACGCGGTGAATGGCCAGACCTTGGCACCGCAGGATGCGGGCAGGGTAGTTCGCAGGGGCATGGTGTTCTCGTCCCCCAATGTGATCACATCGCAGGACCCGGAGATCGACTTCAATGAATATTTCGTCCCTGGTGACACTATCGTCATCACGGGCGCCGCGCAGGCAGACGGGACGTTTATTCAAACGGCCGATGCTAACTTTGAGGTAGAAGACGCTCCCATCCCGGAGTGGGGAGAAGTCACATTATCTGGAGACCACACCGCTGTTTGGGAGATTGGGGACTTAATGACCATCTCCAACGGTACGGTGACGTGGGAAGCCGTTACGGAAGGCGGCGAGGGGTACGTTTATACCGCTTACGGCAACGTGAATGGAATGTACCCGGTTGTGGATGTTGATTTTACCCCTGGCACCCCCGGAGTTACGACGATTCGCCTGGACGTGACTCTAAACAGCTCCGCGTGGCGCCCATTTAGGCCCGGGGCGGCCCGCCAAGGGAATGTGGAAGGGACGCCCACGCTTAGCCGCCCATCTGACACCGAGCAGTTCGACCTCTCTGGCACCTACACTGTCAACACGATGTCCGGTACCACACTGACGCTGAGCTCGCCGGCGTCGGTAAATCCCGACTGGACTGTGATGGAGGACGATTTCGGCGGTTCTTCGATGACGCTGTACCCCGTCATCGAAACGGTTGGCGAGCGCTGGGTCGGCTGGTTCGAGGTGCAATCCGCCTATGAAATTTCGCGCATGATCATGAACGTGGTCGCGCTCAATGGCATGTACAAGGACAACGGGCGCACCCAATACGCCCGCACGGTTTGGTTCACGATCCAAATCGAGAAGCTGGATGCAAACGGCGATCCTACGGGGCTGGTGCAGACGGTCAATCAGGCGGTGGTCGGCTCGTCCGTCACGCGGGCGATGCGGGCGAACACGATCAACGTCGAACTGGATGACGGACCAGGGAAACGCTGGCGCGTGCGCGCGCGGCGCACGACTGACTCTGATACAGACTTTGACGGGTCAGTGGTCGATGAAATCAAGTGGCAGGATTTGTACATCTGCGCCCCGATTACGAATAGCCACTTTGGCGACGTGACCACTGTCTACGCCAGTTCGTTCGCCACCGATGGCGCGCTGGCGATCAAAGAGCGCAAGCTGAACATGCTGGTCACGCGCAAGCGCCCGCAGCGGATTTCAGGCTCGACGTTCACGACAGAGCTGTACGAGACGCGGAACGTGGCTGACACCATCGCGGCGATCTGCCTGGATCCAAAGATCGGCAATCGGTCGCCGGCCGAAATCGACTTCGACAACATCTACGACACGGCATGGGAAATTCGGGATCACTTCGGCGTCGATGTGGCGCAGTTCGATTACACGATCGACAAGGACGTTCTGAGCTTCGAGGAAACTCTGTCGATGATCGCGGATGCGGTCTTCTGCCGGGCATACCGGCGCGGGTCGGTCATTCGCCTGTTCTTCGAGCGCGAAAACGCCAACAGCGCGATTCTGTTCAACCACCGCAACAAGGTGCCAGGGTCTGAGGTGCGCGCGGATTCCTTCGGCGGCGATGCCGAGGGGCACGATGGGGTGGAATACCAGTGGATCGATCCGGAGACGGACACACCGACCACGATCTACATCCCGTCGGACCAGAGCGCGATCAACCCGATGCGCAAGGAGTCGGTGGGCGTGCGCACGTATGAGCAGGCCCATATCCACGCTTGGCGCCTGTACAACAAACTGCGGTACCAGAACGAGGTGGCGACGTTCGACGCGCTGCCCGAGGCGAACCTGCTGACCCTGTCCGAGCGCATCAGCGTGGCGGACAACACTCGAGCGAATGCGCAGGATGGTGAAATTACCTGGGTATCGTCAGACAATCCGCGCTTGGTCGGCCTGTCGCAGGAAGTGGATTGGAGCGCTGGCCCTTACGTGATTTTCCTGCAGAACAGCGACAGGCAAGTCGAGGTGATGGGGGTCAGCGATGGCGGAGGCCCGCGGCGGGCATTGCTTGAGCGAGAACCAAGAACGCCTATCGTCCTACGCGGCGAGGGCTACAACCCCACCGGCTTCATCATTGGTTCGGCGTCCGGCTCGCGCCACGCTCGACCGTTTCTGATCACTGAGAAGGGAGCGACCAATGATGACGGCACGATCCCACTGACCGCGATCAACTACGATGCCAGGTACTACGCGAACGACCTGGATTTCATCGAATAACACACCCCAAACCAACCATCGGCCCCGCCTTCGAGCGGGGCTTTTTTATTGTGAGTTCAGGATGGCCGAACCTATCAGTAAGCAGAAGCTGGTCTATGCCGACGCTGACGCGGACACCTTAAGCAATTTCGCCAATGGCGAAGCTGGGGTTCCAAACATCAATCGTGCGGGCGACGATGTAAAGAATCTGGCCACGATCCGCCAAGAGGCGCTGGCTGCGGCAGCAGATGCGGCTAATCTCCAGACATACTTGTCCTATGACTCTCCCTCCACCAAGCGGATGGTGGACGATGAAAGTCAGCCTGTCGGAATTCAAGGCGACGTCACTAATGACTCAGACCCGGCGAAGAATGGCCGGTATACCTGGGGCGGCAGCGGGTGGACGAAGAATCCGGTGCAACCTGCTAGCGGCGAGACGGTCGTCGCCCTGCAATCTGATGTTGGAGAAATTAATGGCAACCTCGGGAAAGCGGCGACCCTCGTGTCGGCAGATTCACCCGACCATTACCCCATTGCCGCATACCGCCACGCACTAGCTGTCGGGGTACACAAGACGACCGGCGAGCTTTACGCCAAATTCCCCACTAACGACCCAGGCATTAAGCAAAATGTGGACAACCGTTTGGCCGCACCTATGTGGTCAATGGTCCAAGTCGAGACGGATCCGCGCTATGGAGTGATGGCCCTCAGTGCGAACGGGAAGTCAGTCTTCCATTTGGACTTTCAAAAGGGCGTTGCGGTGGCATTTGGCAAGGAGTTAGGGAGTGGTTCCGATCTAAGCCGTTTCCCGCTCGTGGCGGGAACCCAGATGTTGATGATGATCCTCTATGGGCAGTCACTCGAAACGGGCGCACAAGGGCAGCCGCCGCTCTCGACGGCGCAACCCTACTCGAACCTGACGTTCGGCGCAGGACCGAAGGCAACGAAGGCAGGGAGCCTTGGCTCGAATCCCGGCACAAGCACCTCTAAGCTGCTCGTAGAGGACGAGCTAAACGGCGACCAGGGTGAGGGTGGAAATCGAGGCGAAACGTCATGCTCCGGAGCAGCGAACTATGCGAGCGTGATCTTCCGTCGCTATGGAATTGACCCAGCGGATCTGCCGTTCTTCGCTTCCACTGCGGCTCACGGCGGCTATACCATCGATCAACTCGGCGTCGGCTCTTCGTGGCTTCAAGTGTGGCGCGATCATGTGACTGAGCAGGCGGCGCGAATTCGGGAGCTGGGCAAGGTCCCGATCATGCCGGCGCTGATCTGGGGGCAGGGGCAAGCCAACCAGTCGGGCGCAGTCACTCCAGAGATATACGCCGAGAAATTGGAGGCGCTGCGGCAGTATCAGGTGGATTTCGTGAAGAACGTCACGGGCCATGAGTGGGAGCCTCCTATGCTGCTCTTCCCGCCAACGGCCAACGCTATGGGCTACTCCACTCTCGCGCAGCTATGGCTGGCGCGGACGCGTCCGGACAAGTACAGGATTATTACTCCGGATTACTTTTTACCTCGGGCCGCTGATGGCACCCACCTAATCAACATCGGCTACAAGTGGCGGTCCGCTTATCTGGGCCGCGTCGAGGCGGACATCACGCTTAATCGGAAGTGGAAGGACTATGTCATGCCGGGTCTGCCCGTGAGAGTCAATGCGACGACCGTTCGCGTGTCGTGCTTCAGTGGGTACCCACTACAGTTGACGGGCGACACGCCATCTTATGGATTCGCCGTAACGATCAACGGCGCCTTGGTTCCGAGCGAATCGCTGACTGTGACGCTGGTCGGTCAGGACGTCATTCTCACCCACCCAACGGCTGGGCCAGAAGACATAGTCATCGTCCGCTACGCCATGAACTACAAAGCGCCAGGCGTCACGCTTAACGGGTACATGGGGGGGCTTTGTGACACCAGCCCTGATGTGGTCGAGATCGAGGGGCAAGTCTACAACCTGTGGAATTACTGCCCGGCGTTTATGGAAACAGCGCGGTACGAAACCATTTAAAGGAAATCTAGCTCATGGCTAATGTCTGCATTCAATTCCCGTCGGATAGCCCGATCGTCAATCCCGTTCCCGTCACGGTCAACGGAATCTTTACCGCAGGTCCTGAGCCGGATGCGTGGGGTGACTGGCTCTTCGGACCCGATGCTTCGTCGCTTGTCGATCTGCTCAATGGCAATGTGCTAGCGATCTCCCAGAGCGATCCTCCTGGGCCCCCGAGCTTTTCCGCGAACAGCGTAACGCCTCAGATTTACCCGTACGCGCTGGAGTCGACGTTCCAGGACGCAGCGCAAATGACGCAGATCATCGCGTTCCGAGTGCCAGAGAATAGCTGCACGCTCTGCGGCGCCGGGAGTGCTAATGGCGCGGTGGGCAGTGCGTGGGGTTCTCTCATTAACTGGGACTCGACCAACTCGCGGCTGCAGTTCTATTTGCGCATGGGTGGGTCTACCCAGACCGCAAACCTGACTGTCCCGGGCGCGCAAGTCGGCGATGTTTGTATCGCCGCGTTGGTAGACACTCCAACAGGCAGCCGCGGTTATGCGTACGGGGTTTCAACGGTCGCCACTGCTGCTGGCCCAAAAGTGGTTGTCTCTGGGAGATTTGTCTCCGTTGGAGCAAGATACAGCTCACCGAATGGATCAAATCGCGCCGAGGTCAATGCCTTTCAGCTGTACGCGAGTGCCCTAAGCGAATCGGATCTGCGCGCCAAGATGGCCCGGTTGGCATCCCGGCTTGCTGCGCGTGGGCTGCCCATCTGACGATTAGCAACCAGAACTACCCGACGCCCGCTTCGGCGGGCTTTTTCACGTCTGGAGCAAGCATGCACACGAATAACCGGGGCACATCATGAGACACCGATTCCTAACCACTGACGTGTGCGCACGCCTGTTCTGCGTGGTGTTTCTGACCTACATGGGATTGGCGGCATTGACGGTCAGGACGACTGTGCCGGGGCGGCTAGTGGCCATGGAAGGGGATTGGACGATCGTCATCTTCCTCGCGATCTTGGCTATAGCCGGAGCGGTGCTGGTGGATGTCATCGTCAATTCAATATTGCCTGACAGATACGCCTGGCAGTGGGTGAAAAGCCGGCGCGATCTGCTGTACATCATCAGCGCGCTACTCAGCATCATCCCAAGCTGGTACATGACCAAGACGTTCGGCTTGAGCTACGCGGGCAGCATCTTCTATCTGGGCGCGCCGATTCTGATTTTTCACCTGGCGCTGTGCGACATCAAAGCCAAATACGGAGCGCAAGTCAATGAAGCCCGCTAACACCCTCACGCTGGTCTCGTCTGCACTGTGGGGTGGCGCTGCGCTGGCCCAAGATGGCGTCGATTTTGGGGGCCGGTTTTCTGCTGTCTCCCTGTCTACCTGGATTTGGGCGTTCGCCATCTTGATCGGTGGCGTCCTCTTTCGGATGGCGCTCGATATCCGGGCGCAGAAATTCTCCTGGGACGCTGCTTACCTGATTCCGACCGCCGCCATCTGTGTGGGCTGCGGTTTTTTTGCCATCGGTGCAACCGAATGGTACATCGGTAAGGGAAATGCGCTGAACCCCTTCGCGCAGATGTGCGCCATCATCGCCGCGTCAATCAATTCCGAGATCGTGCTGGATCGGGTCAAGCAGTGGATCTCGCGGATCCTGGGTGGCGATAAGGCGGGGCAGTCATGAGGACGTCCGCTGATGGCATTGCCATGCTGCACCATGTCGAGCAGCTGCGTCTGAAGGCGTATCCAGATCCGGCAACGGGTGGCGCGCCGTGGACCATCGGCTATGGGCACACTGGGCCGGAGGTTTACCCCGGCCTTGTCTGGACGCCGGAGCAAGCCGAAGCAGCATTCGAACGGCGGCTGAGGGAGGAATTCGAGCCAGCCGTGATGCGGGCCTTGACGGTCGAGACCGCGCAATGCGAGTTCGACGCCATGGTGTGCTGGGCCTACAACGTGGGCGTGGGCAATATGAAGTCCTCGACCCTGATGCGCCTGCACAATGCCGGCCGCCGCGACGAAGCCGCTGAGCAGTTCCGAGTCTGGAAGCGCGCCGGCGGCAAGGACTGCACGATCCGATCCAACAACTGCTACGGCATCATCCGCCGCCGTGAAATGGAGCGCGCCCGATACCTGGGCGTCACCGGCGCCGAGGCCATAGCCATCTACGAGGCAACCAAATGAACGCGCTGCTTGCCGAAATCATGCCGTATCTGGCCGGGCTGGCTGCCCTCGCCGTGGCCTTCGTGGGCGTCTTCTTCCGGGGAAAGTCCTCCGGCAAGGATGAAGCCCGTGTCGAACAACTGGAGGCCGACACATCGGCCAGAGAGGAAGCCCGTGAAGCTGCTGCTGAAATTGAGCGTCTGGATGATGCTGCTGTTCGTGATCGCGCCCGTGAGCGGATGCGTCGGAACCAAGGTCGGTAATTATTGCCAAGTCGTGCAGCGGCCATTCGAATGGCGGTCGGATGAAGAAATCGACGCCACGCCGATTCGGCCTCTGAGGTGGATCGAGGCGGAGGCGGAGACTTGGGAGAGGATATGTAGGGCGAGGAGATCTGCCGGGGGAACAAGATAATGCTGGCGCACCGCGTCCAGGCGATGGGTCAGCATTTCGAGACTTGCTCATTTGCACAAGTGCACTGCGTGTGTCGGGCTACTGACTGTTAGCTCTTGCCAACTGACGTATGCCCCACTCTGCCGCAGTTATTGAGGAGTGCGCTGTTTGTTTGGGTCGCTTTGAGCTTGCTTGCGTGCAGCGTCATCTTTTTGCTGCTGCGATTGCTTATCTTGTGGCTTATCCGAAGGGTTGGCCTTGGGATCAGTGGAACCAGCGAAAATGCCGAAGCGTGAAGATAAAGTCATGATGGTACCTCTTAGATAATTGTGGCAAGTGCCACCCACCCACAGTACCTCCGGATCTCGTAAACACCTAACACTGAAGTGCAACACATTCCGTTGGTACTTCTAGAGGCCTATACTAAATCTCCTTATGCTCATTTCAAGGATTCGTTATGGCTAACGATCGGATAATTCGAGGGTTAGAGAGCTGGGACAACGAGGGGGGGGCTCAGATTGCTACATTAGCTGCAGCATTCGAGATTGAGGATTTTGAGGCGAGCGAACAACGCATTTTGGCGTTTCTGGGCGCTTCGCTACTGTGCCTGTGGGATGAACTACCCACCGACGCCCGACAGGCCATTTTGAATCAGAAGGCGGTTCAGAAGGCGTATGACGAATCACTCGTTAAGACTCGAATACAGTCGCTTCAAAAATAGCCCGTGTGTCACAATTGTTGTGTGCCGATGCCGCAATCAGATGGCCCGTACTTCCTTAGATGCCATCGTTCTTGGAAGCCGTTCGCTCCCACCGTTCCCACGATCGCTCTGCCCAGCGCCAAGAGTTGATCTAAATCTGTGTTCTGTATGCTCGCCCAGCGGCGGAATATAAACTCCTCCGAGGGCGTGTCGACGTAATCGAGTAGGTGAGGGGCAATGTCACGCACGTACAAAAGTGCGACGACACGTCCTGCCAGAATGGCCGCGACGGCCCATTCGTCACCGTCGTGGCTGTCTTGAAGGTATTCGGGGATTGGGTAAGTCGCCATAGCGCGATGATACCCAGGATTTCACTCAGGCAGGCTCGGCCCTAACCGCCACCCAGAACCAGTGGCTATGCTTGCCCCGCTTGGCCCGCTGGCGCTTGTAATAGATCCGCACGCGCCCGGCGTGGCCGGCATCGATTTCTGCCTGGTGCTCGCCGTCATCGGCTAGCTCTGGCGGGGGTAGGATGTGTGAAGCCTGGGCCACGAATTGGCCGGGCACTCGAGCGAGGATTCCGTTGTCTTCCATGACTGTCAAAATACTGTTTGTGTATACAGTATAGCTTGCGTAAATTGCTGTCTAAAACTCGGCGCGGCACCTTTGTAAATCAAGGGCTTAGGAGCCCTAATACATCGCTGTCATTTAGACAGGCACCAGAATTTCACCTATATAAATCAAATACTTAAGTTTGCATTTTGATGTTTTGACGGAATACATCGTGGTGGTCGCATTGGTGGCACTGGCGTCGGTCGCTGCTTATCAGAACTTCGGGGATGTGCTGCGCACGCAGACATCGGCGATGGCGCACACGCTCGCGGGCGAGGACAACACTGGTCGTGTGAATAATGCCGGCACGTTGGCCACGAATGCGGTGGCAACGGGCCATACGTTGAAGACGTACGGCAAGCCTACCGTCACGCCCGGCGCAGATAAGACCGATACCGCTTCCTCTACACAAACACCAGTCGCCGCCGCTCAATAATGGATTCGCCAGGGAGGCTCCGTGCCGTGGCGGCGTGGTGCGCGCTGATGCGCCGTCAATATCCGACTGCAGCGACTAGGCGCCTACAGGCTGGTCAAGTGCTGCCCCTGATGCTGTGCATCTTGTTGGTATGCGGAGCCGCGTGGATCGGACTGATGCGGATCTCGCTTGCGGCAGACGCCCGCGTGCGGCTAACACACGTGGCAGACGCGGTCGCTTATAGCGGGGCGGTGGCGCAGGCGCGCAGCCTTAACCTGCTGGCTTACGTTAATCGCGCGCAGGTAGCGCATCAGGTCGCGATGGCACATTTGATGACGCTGGCGTCATTGAATCAGTTTGCTGAAAACCTGGCGGTAGTGAAAGCGGCAGGCGATCCTCCCGATTGGTTGTTGCAGCGACATTTTGGCGAGGAGGCGGCTGCCGCTTACCGTATGGCCCATCTGCTGCCGGTTGCCACAGGTCGGCTTGCTGATTCTGAGAGTGAGTTGATTGGGGAAGCCATCCAGCGGCACGACAAGGTCGTACATGATGTGCTGCTGAAGGCGGCCGACGGGGTCGTCGGAAAGATGCGTGCCATGCGTGACGAAACGATGTTGCGAGTACTGCGTGCCAATTACCCGGATATAGATGGAAACGCGGTTCGTCTATCGCAGGCAGACGAGCGCGACCCCGCTGTTGCTATGCAGATCGTCGTGTCTACGGACGATCCAGCGGCGTCTGTTGCGCGCAACGAGGGCCGGAATTCGGGTGAATTTCGTCGGTGGGTGGAGCAAGCCGCCATGCGATATCCGTTTCTGCAGTCACGCGACTTGACGTCCCTGTCGGACTGGGACGCGCGGCACGACAAACGGGCGTGCGGAGAAAAGCGATTTGAATTGCGGCGCCGTGGCCATACGCTCCTGGATGATGCCGGCCATTGGTCAGCGCAGGATAGCCTTTCCTATCACGAGCTCCAGGGCAATGCCGGGCTCGCTTGCTATTACCGGGAGAATCCGCTCGCGTGGGGACAAGCCCGTGATCGGGCGGCGCAGGGGCCCGACGGCGTACGACCGCCAAGGAAGTTCTCCGATGTGCCCTTCTGGAAGTGGGTACGCGAGCACACCACCTGGGACATCGTCACCGGCGAAGAGAACTCGCTGGCGGATACGTACGCGGATTTCGACGCTGGGTTAATGGAAGCTCGCGGCTTACCGGCGTATTACAACGTCGCTGAGGGCATGGCGAATCAATCACTGCGTTTTGCTATTCAGTTGCGTCAGTCGCTAGGGTCATTACATCGCCGCGCGGCAGGCCCACGCCTCGACAGTACGTCTGGCGGCGTATTGGATACGCTCACGGCTGGGCTCGCGGTGACAGTCGGTAGTGCGGCGCAGACGTATTACAGCGATCTTGCGAGCTCGGGCCTGGACTCGAATTCGAGCTCCGATCAAAACCATAATTTGAACGCGAGCCGGAATGCTAATGCATCCATGAGCGCGGACTTGTTTCGCCCTCGCTGGAGGGCTCGGCTCGTACCTTCCAACTCGCAGGAAGCATCATGGCAATGACAGACCCGAGGCATCGCGGCCAAGCGGCTGTCGAGGCGTTATTGGCAATGGCGCTGTTGGGAGTCTTCATGCTCTCGATCATCGATCTTGGCTCCCTGATTCACCGGGTTCAGCATGCTGGACACGTCAGCCGTCTAGCGGCATTTGTTGGAGCCATCGATTCGTCTGCCTCGGATAACGCACTTCAGTCTCGATTGAGCATCGAACGTCAACCCACAGCAGGATCATCGCAAGATGCAAACGTGTCGGCGGTCGGCCAGCATGCGGAGAAAGGTAACGGCTCCGATGCAGGCGATGGCAATACTTCAACAATTAGCGCGTTGATGCGGGATTGGGTCGACGTCGATTCAGAACTGCGCGTGGCGACCGTGACCGTAAGCGCCATGCGGGGAAGTGACGTTAATCGCCCGTGGTTGCCCTCGATAAAGCGCCGGACGGTGATCGCGATCGACGCCGGCACCGAATTGTCGGACGCCGAAGTGGCACGGCGTTTACAGACATCCGAGCACGGCTGGTCGCATAGCGCGAAGCAATCCGCTGAGGTGGCCGATAGCGTGCTCCGACGGCTGGAGCACATCGCCGCTCCCAGGAGGGCCGTGGGTTGGCCTGGTGAATGGGTCGAGGCCTGGAGCGACCTGCCTGCCGGTGTGCAAAGCGGTACCGCTGCCAACAGGAAAGTAGGGAGGAGAGATGAATAAGCCATTTGCGATGCATCCGAGGCAACTCTCAGCGGGATGGATGACGTGTCTTTGGTTTGTCTTCGCCTTCGTCTCGGTCACAAGTGTGGTCCTTGAGGCCCGCGCGGATGACCCGGACTTTGCGTGGCGCATTCCGCCGGATAGCACGCCCGCACTCGCGCTGACGAGCGTGCGCGCGTTTGGCATTCCCCTTGATGTTCAGGCGTTC
Source organism: Bordetella sp. 15P40C-2 (assembly GCF_009763235.1). Classification (NCBI taxonomy): domain Bacteria; kingdom Pseudomonadati; phylum Pseudomonadota; class Betaproteobacteria; order Burkholderiales; family Alcaligenaceae; genus Bordetella; species Bordetella sp. 15P40C-2. Next base: position 123,911 of record NZ_WSJA01000025.1, on the reverse strand, counting down.
CATATGCCTTATCCGGTCATCGAGGTGTTAAGTCATATGCGCCAGCAGTATCCCTCGCTGTCCCAGATGCCCGCAAAACCTGAACAGGGCATTCAACTGGCAGGCCAAGTCCAAGGGCGATCCGCGTTGATTACGCTGTCACCGGTGGGACTCAGGCATACGTATGGGACTTTCTCACTGGCATCTCTGACTACCGACGCGGGCGATCCATTGGGTGCATTGGATGTTTCGTTGCATGACGACACGGTGCCGCCGATATGGATACCGCGTTCTGCGTCGTTGACGATGCATGTCGAACAACGGGGCCATCGCGACACGCGGCCGGGCATGCAACACGTGCAGACCCAACGGATGATCAACCCACAGGCGATCAATCAACCCGCGGTGATCCAGCAAGTGTGGCGTCTGACATACCCTTTACAAGTCGCATGGCGGACCATCAATCAGGGGTTGCGTCATAACGGCTGGGTGCAGGAGATTTCGAATGATATGGCTGGTTACTGGCGGCAGGATCGGCAGTCGCTTTATGTGTCATTAGCGGAAATCGAAGAGGGTACCGCGGTGTACCTGCAGCTGACCGAGGAGACAATGCCATGACCTCTCTTCACTCGCCACTGCCCGTCAGGCTCCGCAAACTCGGGGTATACGGCGTATCGCTGGTAGCGGGCTTGTCGGCGGCTTGGGCCGTACACGAGCACATCCAATCGCGCGAAGCGGAACTGGCACGCCAAGCACAGGTGCCGACGCAAGAGCGCGTAGTTGTCGCCGTCGATCTTCCGGCTGGAAAGCCGTTAGGTATCGACGACCTGGCATTGCGAGAGGTGCCTCTGGCTTGGTTACCCGCGCATTCTTTCGGAGCCGAAGCCGTGGATGAAGTCTTGGGCCGAAAATTGGCCACGGATTTGAAGCAGGGCGAAATTCTGCAGCCCACACATATCGCCGCCACAGAACAGCCTGCGCCATCAGAGCGTGTGCAACCGGGTCGACGCGCATTGGCATTGACGGTGGGAGAGATCGATGCCGCCACGGGCGTGCTGCGCACCGGCGATCTGATCGATTTGTTTGTGTCGTTTGCCCATCATGGTCAGCGCATCACCTCCCCACTGGCAACTGGCGTGCGGGTCCTCGCGATGGAAAACGGACCGGATCCTCGCGCACTCATCACACTCGACGTATCGGAAAAGGATGCGATAAAGCTCGTGGCTGCCCGCCAAGCGGGGCGCATGACCGCTGTGTTGCGCCATAGACAAGATGCGGTCGTTGCAGGTAACGCAGAGCCAAAAGATCTGGCGGCGTGGATGGGCCTCGAACGCCCTCACGAGGTGCAGCGCCGCCATGTTCCTGTCCTGTATGGCGACCGTGTAGATAGCCAGAACTGGGTTTTCGAGTCTGGCTCGGAAGGCACAGGTGGCCGTCCCGCATCATCGGGCGCTGGCGGGCGTAGCACGCCTGCGGGCGATGCCAGCAAGCAGGAGAAATGATGGCCGCAGGCGGTGGTTTGACGTGGCTGATTGCCAGCCTTTGTTTGGCGTGCGTAGCGAAAACAGTAGCAGCACCTGCGAATCTGACGATGGAAGTCGGCCAGACCAAGGTCATTTCACATGCCTCGGTGGCACGGGTTGCGGTGGGCAACGGGCAGGTCGTCAGCGCCGTCTCCGTTGATGGCCGCGAGGTGGTGCTATTTGCACGGCAAGAAGGCGGGTCCTCGGTTCATGTGTGGGGAGAAAACGGTGTATCCGCTGCTTATGAAGTGCAGGTCAGGCCCGCGGGATGGGCGCAACTGCACCGGGAAGTCCAGACATTGCTCTCGCATATCCCAAGCGTGCGTAGCTCGATCGTTGGTGACAACATCGTCATAGAGGGGGAGGATCTGGGCGACGACGACCGCGAACGCGTGGCGGCGCTCGTGCGCCGCTTCCCGCGTATCGTGGATTTCACGGGTCAGGTTGGATGGGACCGAATGGTGTTGCTCGATGTGCAAGTGGTCGAGTTACCAAGCATCCACCTGCGGGATTTCGGCGTGCATTGGGATGCCATGTCTCAAGGGGGCTTGCAGACTGGTGTGTTCTGGCAGCCCGGGGGCCAAGCGCAACTCGCTGCAGGCGCGGCACCTTCGCCTCTGACGAGCGCTGGGGCCACCGTGGGCGGATATTTCGGGATGAATGCCTTGCTCACCTCGCGCATTGCGGCGTTGGCCCAGCAAGGTGAAGCGGTGATGCTCGCGCAGCCCCAGCTGCTGGCCCGTAGTGGCGCGACCGCATCTTTCTTGGCCGGGGGCGAGGTGCCCTATACCACTACGGATGCCAACGGTCGCAGTCACACGCAATTCAAACCGTACGGTGTGTCTTTGAATATCACCCCGCGTATTGACCGCAATGGGGCAATACGCTCGCGCATTGAAGTGGAAGCCAGTTCAGTCGATATGTCTCTTAGTGTGGCGGGTGGACCGGCGTTGCGCACCAGGCGTGCCACCACCGAGTTCAACGTGCGATCGGGACAGACCCTGGTCATCGGCGGGTTCCTCTCCAGGGAACGATCGAACGAAAAGAAAGGCGTGCCCGTGCTGCAGGATATTCCGGGCTTGGGCTCGTTATTCTCCGCGCAGCGCGAGCGACATTCAGAAACGGAACTGGCCATCTTCGTCACGCCGCGCATCGTGTCACAAGATCATCCAGAGCTCGCCCAACGCGTGCAGCAGGGCAGGGACGTTCTCGACAGCGCTTTTCCAGAACCCACACGCCTGGGCACGGCGACGCCTCGCAACGATGACGCGGGAGACTGGAGCATGGATCGAGGCCCCGGTTCGCAATGGCAGCCCCTGCACGACGCGCCACCAGGGGAATGAGTATGCTGACTCTCTTACTAACTTATGAAAGTGGCAAACAACAGACTGTCAGTGTGAATACGCCGTTAACCATCGGAAGAGCCGCCAATAGTGGTTTACGCATCAGGAACTGGCGGGTGTCGGGACAGCACGCCCGGCTCAATGGTCGTGGGCAAACGTTGGAGTTAGAAGACCTGGGCTCTTTATTTGGGACCTGGGTGAACGGCCGTCGCGTCACGGTACATCGACCGGTGCTGCCGGACGACGCCATTGTTATCGGACCGTGTCGGATTTACGTGCGGCCTGATGGAGAGACCTCACAGGGCGAAGCCTGTTACGCCATTGCCCATTCCTTCGAGGCCATATGCGCGAATCGCATGGAGCCGGGATCCTGTAATAGCACAGACGATATTGGATTGGATGGTGATTTAGCCAGGCCCGCACGGACGAATAGTCTTCCCACGCCCGCACCGTCTGACACACCAAACCCAAGCTCGCCCGCAGCCCACGACGGCCCCGAAAGTTCAACGAAAAACGCGCCAGGAATTGTTTCGCCGGTGGATATACGTGTATGCGTGGATGGCGCAGACCGGAACGCGCCCGCGGATGCGCGTCTTCAAGCATTACGTCAACGTCTACATACCAAACTGCGTGAAGCGCTCGATCTGCGGCGACGTGATATCGCCAGCATGAGTGATGTGACCTTGCGAGAGGTGGCCCGCACGCTGCTCGAAACGATCTCGGTAGACGCCGACGCGCGCCTGACCGATTCCGAACGCGAGTCCATCTGCCGCGAGGTATTGGACGAAGCCTTAGGCCTGGGCCCTCTGGAGGCTTTGTTGCACGACCCGACCATCACCGAAATTATGGTCAATCGCTACGACGAAATCTATGTTGAACGAGAAGGCCGTCTGTCACGACACAAAGCGGTATTCAGCAGCGAACAGTCGGTACGATGGGCGATTGAGCGCATTGTTGCGCCGGTCGGCCGTCGTATCGACGAAAGTTCTCCCATGGTCGATGCGCGCTTATCAGACGGCTCTCGCGTCAATGCCGTCATTCCGCCGATCGCGTTAAAAGGCGCGAGCCTCACTATCCGCAAGTTTCCCGCTTCCAGGCCGAAAATCGCCGATCTGATAGGCCATGGCTCAATGTCGCCTGTCATGGCGGATTTTCTGATGCGCTGCGTGCAGACGCGAAAAAATATTGTGGTGTCAGGCGGCACGGGAGCAGGTAAGACAACGTTACTTAATGCCCTGGTCGCAGGCATCCCAGGCGAAGAGCGTATCGTGACAATTGAAGATGCGGCGGAGTTGATGCTCGAGCATGGCAATTGGGTGGCGCTGGAATCCCGGCCGCCCAATCTTGAGCATCGTGGGCGTATCGATATTCGCGACCTTGTGCGCAATGCATTGAGAATGCGCCCTGACCGCATCATTGTTGGGGAGTGCCGGGGCGCAGAGGCCTTCGATATGCTCACGGCGATGAATACCGGTCATGAGGGGTCATTGACCACACTACATGCGAACTCGCCGCGTGACGCGCTTAGCCGTCTGGAAAGTATGGTGCTGATCGCGGGCATGGATCTGCCATTGCCGATTGTGCGCGAACATATCGCCGCCAGCCTCGACCTCGTCGTCCAAGTGGTGCGCCTGACTGACGGCCGCCGTGTTGTGCATTCGATCGCCGAGATTACCGGGATGGAGGGCAATCAGATTCAGGTGCAGGAATTGTTCCGTCATACGCGCACGGGGAGCTTTAGAGAAAGCGGCTTGGTGCCCACGTTCATTGACGAATGGCGCGAAGCTGGCGTGGCGTTCGATGGCGCGGCGTTTGGCTCGGCAGCGACAAAAAGGCCGCAAGGCATCGATAGCGGTGTTGACTGTCGACCGCGGGCACACCACGAGAGTACCTGACATGGTTTGGTTTGCACTTGGTATGTCCGCATTGAGTGCCTTGCTCCTGGTCTGGCGCATACAGCTGTCTCTCGGGCCAGCATTGCGGCGCTACCGCGAGGTCTATACCCGCCAAACCCATGTCACGTTGGAGGAACTGTTTCTCTTCGTGGACGACGATCACTTGTGGTTAGGAACGCTGATGTTGGCGTTGATGGCGGGAGGGTTGATATTCGCGTGTACGGGGAGTTTCCTCGCCATGGGGGTGATTGTCCTAGGTACTTTCCAAGTCCCGCGTTTGGGTACACGTTGGCTGCGTCGACGTCGGTTGTTTCGATACGAGCGCGATTTGCCAGCAGCGCTGCAGGCGCTGGCGGCCTCGCTGCGATGTGGCCTGAGTCTACCAGCTGCGTTACGGCATCTGTTGGACTATAGCGAGGCACCGATCACGCAAGAATTCGGCCTGTTGTTGCGCGAGCATCGAGTGGGAGTGCCATTCGATACTGCGCTTCAGCATCTGGGCGAGCGAGTGCCATCCGAAGCCAATATCCTGCTCGTCGCCGCGTTGCGCGTCGCTTCCCAAACTGGAGGCGCGCTCGCTGAAACCCTGGAGCGGCTCGCCGTGACGCTACGCGAGCATCAGCGCATGCAAGACAAAGTCAGGACTTTAACCGCTCAAGGCCGCCTTCAAGCTTGGATCGTCGGCGCGTTGCCCTTGCTGCTGCTGGTGGCGCTAAGCTATCTAGATCCTGATGCGATGCACCAAATGTGGACGACTACCGCGGGCTGGATCACCCTGGCCGTGGTCGCTACCTTGGAGCTAGCGGGCATATGGCTCATCCGCCGTATCGTGACGATCGATATCTGACCGGGGCAACCATGTGGATGCTACTCGGGATAGTGCTGGCGGGACTGGCGGCTTCCAGCGTGACATGGCTGCTATTGAGAGCAATCAGTGCATCGGGTCGCGTGGGTGGCTCCACATACGTTCCAGTCGCATGGCGCCTCGCCTGGCCGTGGTTATCAGCATGGTCCGCCGTGCTGGGCCGTCACCTGACCTGGCGCCAACGAGAATGGTTGACGGCCTGGGCGCAACAGGCAGGCTTGCCTCCTTGCGTGACCCCCGCGCATCTCTGCGCCTGTGGAGTGAGCGTGGCATTGATGGGCACATTCGTTGGGTTTTACCTGGCTGTATTGGCCGACTCGCGCCAGGCGCAGGCTTATGCGATGCTGTTTGGCGCGGTTTTCGCGGTGGTCTGGCTGGGGTCGGTGCTAGATGCTCGGGTGCAGCGTCGCAGGCGAATCTTTGAACGCTCCTTGCCGTTTATGCTGGATATGATCACGCTCTGTGTGGAATCGGGCCTTAGTCTGCATAGTGCGCTGCATCTGGTGGCAAAGATGGGCCCGCCCGGTCCATTGCGCGACGAGGTCTCCCACGCGCTGACGGATATGCGTGCCGGTGTTCCGCGCCAAACGGCGTTGCAAGCCTTGGTCACGCGATGTGGCAGCCCAACCGTACGTGCCTGGGTGTTGTCGATGCAGCAAGCCGCGGAATCTGGCATGAGCCTGAGCGTGTTCTTGCGCGAGCACGCCGCGCATACCCGTCTGCAACGGGTACAGCGCGCCGAGACATTGGCAATGGAAGCACCGGTGCGGATGCTGCTGCCCTTGATCGGGTGCATCTTTCCCTGCACATTCATCGTTTTGGCATTCCCGATCGTCGTGCAAATATGGGGGGGTGGATGACACATCCGCGAGCCTCCAGGAATCGCATCCGTCTCGTGCGGGCGCGCGGCTTTCTCGGCCGCTTACGTGGGCTCTTGTGTCGCGCTACCGCGCCAGGGCCGCGCACCGGATTCTGGCTCAAACCTTGCTCGTCGATCCATACTTTTGGCATGCGGTTCGCTATCGATGTGGCTTTCATAGACCGTGCGGGCAAGGTGCAACGCCTTGTCCGTAATGTGCCCCCCGGGCGTATGGTGTTCTGCTTTGGAGCCGCCTCGGCGGTCGAGCTGGCGGTGAAGCCCTATGAGTCAACGCCAAGATACCGCCGGCGGCTACAGGTTGCGGTGGCTCAGGCCAGCCGAGCACGAAGAAAATGAGCCGCTCGGACGAGCGCGCAAATAGTTCCATCGGATTGGTCTGATTCTTCAAACCGCAACGGAGTCGTAGACTCGCCTCGTTCCAGGTTGAAATCCTTGTAGTGCCTGCATGAATCACCCAGTTTTCCGGTGAAGTCAGGCCATCGGCAGCCCTTTAGCGCTTTTAGAAGCTTGGGTAGTGTTGCGGCCGTCCTTTCTTTATCGAGTAACAGCTGTGCACCTTGTTAGTTTGAGTAACCAGTCGGAGAGACTTGGAAGGTTCCCCGTCATTCCCTCCCTATTGGCTTTTGCGCTTCGTACATCTCCGGCCACATCATGATCAAGAATCGAAAGTGTCCGGGCCGCGTTATCGCAGGACTATTGTTTACCCCCGGTTGGATGTCGGCATGGGCGCAGACGCTGCCCATCACGCCGGATACGGGCGAGCTGGGCAACACGCCGGTGCTCAGCGAGAGCCATGGCGTGCCCGTCATCCAAATTGCCCCGCCGTCCGCGAAGGGCGTTTCGCATAACCGCTACCTTGAATTTAACGTTGGTACGGGCGGCGTGATCCTGAACAATGGTGCGGATGTCAGCCAAACGCAGCTGGGTGGCGAGATCTCGGGGAACCCCCAGCTGGGCGGGCGCCACGCGGCGGCGATCCTGAACCAGGTGACCGCGGCGAATCCCTCGCTGCTGCGCGGCATGCTGGAAGTCGCCGGTCGCTCCGCGCATGTCATCATTGCCAATCCGGCTGGAATCACATGCGATGGATGTGACTGGCTGAATGCCTCGCGTGTCACGCTTACCACCGGTCGGCCCCATATCGGGACGGGGGGTGATCTGGCGTTCGAGATCACCTCCGGTACGCTAAGGATCGACGGTGAGGGATTGAAGGGTGCGAATGCGGATCAGGTGGACCTGCTCGCCCGAGCATTGATCTTGAACGCGGGCGTGTGGGCCGATCGCCTGAATGTGGTGGCCGGTGCGGCGCACGTTGACCTGGACACCGGGCAGGTGCGCAATATCGCCGGGCGAGGCCCGCAGCCAGAGGTGGCATTAGACGCTTCCGCCTTAGGCGGCATGTATGCCAACAGCATTCGGCTGGTGGGTACGGAAGCAGGGGTGGGGGTCAACTTACGTGGCACTCTCGCAGCGCTGACGGGTGATCTGACGGTGTCCGCAGCGGGAGATATAAACATCACACCGCATTCCACCATGATCGCCAAAGAGAGACTTTCTTTATACACACCCGCAAAGGCGGATATCCGCAAAGCCACCTTGCGTGGCGACCAGATCGATATCGGCGCGCAGCAGTTGCGCACCGGCGAGGGCAAGCTGCTTGGCGGCGGCGATATCCACGTGAATTGCCAGGGTGATCTTGTGCACCTGGGCGCCATCTCCTCGGGTGGATCCGCGCAGTTAGAAGCGCGAAACATCGTCAACGAGTCGGGTAGCCTCGTGCAAGCGGGTCGGGTAACGGTCGTCGCCCGAGACGAACTGCGCAGTGCCGGCGCTGACTTCGTGGGCGAGAGCGTCATGCTTTCATCGGGCGGGGACATGTATCTTTCGGCCGACGGGCAACCTGCAGCCGTGACGCCGGCGCAGCGTATCGCCTTTGCTGGAGCGACGCACATTCAGGCCGGCAATTTGACCATGCACGCAGGCAACGATATCGACATGCATCAGGCATACCTCGCGGTCGATCGCGATGCAAACATGTACGCCGCGCAGACTATCCGCTTGCATGATTCCTTGCTGTCGCATCCCGACATCCAGGGATCGCCTAATCATGAAGCCAGGGCCGATCAGAAAGCGCTACCGGACATCGCAAAGCTAAATGCGCTTGAGCCATCCCGACACGTTTCAAATGAACCGCAGCAAACCAACGCCATACCACGCGCTAGAGAACTGCGCCTGAGCGCTGGCCGGGACATCGAAATTAGCGCGGGCACGGTGCATGACAGTACCTCTTTTGTCCAGCGAGACAGTACCCAGGGCTTGCTTTGGTCAACCATCGTGGACACCACGACTTCAGCACGTTCGGCTAGGGCGCGCGCCTCGATGCTATCAGGACAGAACGTCGAATTATTGGCGGGCCAGGACGTCGTCATTTCGGGCTCCGATGTCGGTGCCCGAAACAATCTCCGGATCACAGCAGGGCGCGATGTGTCGATTGTGGCCGCAGCGCATCAGAAAGAAACGCGGCGGGTGGAACAAACGCGTATGACAGGCGCGGGCGTCCTGAGTCTTCTGAGTATTGGACGAAATACACAAACGCGAACGCACCAACTGAATGAAACGCGCCTCGACCCGAGTCTGATCGGCAGCCTGACCGACAGCATCACGATAAAAGGCGGTCATAGCGTTAACGTCAAATCCAGCGGCATTGTGGCGCCGGGGGGGGACATCACCCTGGTCGCTCCGCGTGTCGCCATTCATCACACCCCGAGGCCTCAACGCGCCACAGAAAATGTCGAGCAGCTACGCACCGGCGTCTCGGTTGTCGTCGGGACACCCATACTCGCCGCAGTCCAGCTAATGAGCGAAATGGCCGAGGGCGCCGAGCCCAGCGCCAGCCGTCTGTTGCAAACCCTGCCCACGGGCGCGGCTGCCTTGGCGATAGACAACACAATTTCCGTGATCAGGGAGCAGCGCGCGGTGCCGGACGGAAACTTCGCGGATTATATCGGCAACATCAGGACGAGTCTCCAAGTGGAGGCCGGTATGCAGGCCGCGGAAACGCTGACCGAGTCAACTCGCGTCGCACCAGCCTTCGTCACCGCGGGGAGGAGGTTAACCGTGCATGCATCCGGGCGCGAAGCTCACCTTAGCGTACAGGCATCGACATTGTCCTCGAATGGCGATGTATCCCTGGTCTCGCAAGGGGAGATCGAGTTGCGCGGTGCGCGGCACGAAGTTGAGCAAAAGCGCACCGGTGGCGGTTCGGGGGGGCGTATTGGTATCGGCGCCTCGTTAAGCGCCGCGGGTCCGGCCCTGGGTACGCATTTGGGCGCCAACTATGCCTCGATGCTGAGCGAGGCGGTCGACAGCGATGTGATCCAGGCACGCGTGCAGACTGGCGCAAGGCTGTCCGCGTCGGCGTCATCGCACATGACACTGCAGGGCGCTGATGTGACCGCGTGGCATGCGACGGCGAACGTCGGCGGCGATCTCAATATGGAGAGTCTGGGCAGCGGCAGTCAGCTGGTCAGCGAGGCCAAACGCATGAGTGCGGGTGGCGTGATTGGAGTCAGTCTGACCGGCACTATTAGTCTCGCGGACAACGCATTCCATGGTTCATATGCGAGCGTCAAGGAAACGACCGGCGTACACGCCGGGTCCGAAGGCTTCGATATCTCGGTCAGTGGAGGCACCTCGTTAAAAGGTGCCTCCATTACCAGCGCGGCGTCGGACACTGCGCGCAATCGTTTCAAGACGCGAACCTTGCGTGCAGAGAACATCATCGACCATGCAGACCATGAAGCGGTCGCGCGAACCCTGGGTGCCGTCAAGTACACCCTGGCCGGCGGCGGTGTTGCACCTTCGTTCGGTTGGGCGAATCGCGCGGATAAGGTCCAGACCGTGACGCCTAGCATCATCACCGGGTTCGCGTCGACTTTGCCGCAGACGCCATCGCAAACCGTACCGCTCGCAAGCGCGGCTTCCTCGCAGGGCGCGCATGCCGACGATGACTTCAAAACTGGGTTGCCGACCGTTCACTTGATGCGTCCATGGGACGCGGAGCGACTCAGCGCGCAGGTCGACTTCGAAGCAGGCGTCATGTCTACCTTTATGCAGCAAGCGGGGCAGACGTATCGGGTATATACACACGACGCGTTCAAACCAGGCGGCCTCTTTTCAGGGCAGCCCCACGTTGCGCTTGACGATCCGACGCCCCATGAAGCCACCGACATGGCCCCAGCGTGGGTTCCGGTGCGGGTTTCCGATGCCGAAGTCAGCATACTCGCTGGTGCGCGATAACGGGTAGCGGTGGCGATCAGCCACGTTCTCGGGCACTAAGAAGGGTCCGGTTTTCAAAATTGATCGACTGAGGGATCAGCGATGCGAGTTGCGTCGATGCTCCCTGCGCAAAGCGGGGCTGCGGGGCGCGTATCGCGGCTATCTCCGTGGCGGCCGCTGCGTTGCGTGATCGTGGACTATGGGTAGTCTTGCGGCTCGTTCGTTCCTGATCACAACCATGGCCCCGAGCAAGACCTATACCCGTCGAATTGTCGTGGTGCTGCTAGCGTCGCATGGCTGGATATCAGCCGCCGCGCAGCCGTTGCCTATCACCGCAGATCACAGCGTGGAAGCCTCGGCCCCGGTCGTGGGACAGCAGCATGGCGTGCCCGTCATTCAGATCGTGGCGCCTTCGGCGGGCGGCGTTTCGCACAACCGGTACGAGCAGTTCAATGTCGGGCCAGCTGGTGTCATATTGAACAATAGCGGCAGATCGAGCCAGACACAGTTGGCCGGCCAGATCGCGGGCAACCCGATGTTGAAAAAGGCACACGCGAGCGCGATTCTGAACGAAGTGACGGCGGCGAATCCATCACAACTGCGAGGGATGCTCGAAGTCGCAGGACCTCGCGCCCACGTCATTCTCGCCAATCCCGCAGGGATCACTTGCGATCAGTGTGGCTTTCTAAACGCTTCGCGCGCGACGCTCACCACGGGCCGTCCGGAAATCGGCCCACGCGGAGACCTGGCGTTCCGGATGTCCTCGGGTACCTTACGGATAGAGGGTGAAGGACTCAACGGCACGCAAACCGATCAGGTCGATCTGCTGGCGCGCGCCCTGGTGCTTAATGCCGGGGTGTGGGCGGACAAACTGAACGTCGTTGTCGGGCCCGCAAGAGTTCAGGCGTCCTCGGGCAAGGTACAGCCGCTGGAGGCCACGGGCGAGAAACCCGCATTGGCCCTGGATGCCACGGTGCTCGGTGGCATGTACGCCAATAGCATCCGGCTTGTGGGCACCGAGGCCGGGGTGGGGGTGAATATTGGCGGCAATCTCGTGGCGCTCACGGGCGACCTGACGTTGTCGCCGGCGGGTGATGTTCAAGTATCTCCGAAAGTCGCGCTCACCGCGAAGCATAAGCTTGCCGTACATACGCCAGGACAGGTGACCACGCGCGAGGCGACCTTACATGGTGCCCGGGTCGAGCTTTCCGCTGGCCGCTTGGACAATCAGCAAGGCAGCATCACATCTGGCTCGGGTATCACGTTGAAAGTGCAGGGCGACTTGCAAAACCGCGACGGCCTGCTTGCCGCCTCCGGCGTTCATTCGATCCGTGCTGCGAATGTGCTGAACCGTGGGGGCACCATAGCGGGCGGCCAGTTGAACGTCACTGCCCAAAACACAGTAGACAACCGCGGGGGCGCAATGTTGGCCGACATGGCATTAAGCGTGTCCAGCCGGAAGCTGAATAATAGTGGCACCTTATCGACCAGCGAGGCGAAGACGGTCGTGCCGGCCTCGCCACCCGGGACACCCGGCACGATATCCGCCTCGAGCGCAACCGGTCTGTCGGGACACACCGTCAGTCTTCAGATCCCGCAGCTCGACAACAACAAGGGTTCCATACGGGCGATTGCGGATCTGAAGATTGACTCGGATAACCTCCAGAACGCCAACGGATTGATGACAGCGCAAGGCAACGTCCAAATCACGACGCGCCGGCTCGCCAACCGCGATGGCAATGTTACGGCGCAGCAGCGACTGAAGCTGAATGCGCGCGAGTCCCACTATCTGGGATGGTTGCATGCGGGTACCGACATCGACTTTACGTATGCAGGGTCACTGACTCCCGGCAAAAATATCATCGCTGGCAGGGATATCAAGCTGACGCTCGGTGGCGACCTCGTCAATAAGCGGCAATTTGGCGCGGTGCGCGACTTGCGTATCCAGGCGCAGAACGTACGTAATGAAAAATCCGGTGCATTGCTAGGCGGCAATCATGTTCGGATAGACGCTGCGCATTTGTTCGACAATGCCGGGCTGATCGATGGTAAGTCTCCCCGTGTCGAGGCCGCACAGTTGAAAAACACCGGGCGCATCTATGGCGATTGGATCAACATCGTAGCCGGCGAACTCGCCAATGAGAAAAATGGCAAGAGTCCGGCGCATATTGCGTCACGCGGCAATCTGAACATCGCCGTCGGTTCAGCGACCAATCGTAATAACGCGGTGCTCTATGCCAAGAATAAGCTGCGCATTGGCCGCCATTTAGACAAGGCTTTGGGCGTTACGGGCGAGGCCGACAATGTGCTGAACCATGCGGCGACCATTGAGGCAGGTGGCGGGATTCTCATCGCCGCGCGGCAAACACGAAACGAAAATGCCGATTTTGCTTCAGAACCGGTACGGGTGTCATCTCGCCGCAAAGTGTATTTCAGCCCCGCGGGCAGCACGGATATGTACGATGCCGCAACGACCTGGTTGTGCGATAAGGTCACGCGGGCGTGTAGCCATGATCCTCACTGGCTCAATGATGACCCTGAGCGGAGGTTGTTGTTGCCCTCCAAAAAGTATCCGTCCTCGCGCTATGGCCCGCCGTTTGGCTACACCCCCAAACGACACGGTGTGGGCGGCGTTACCAGTCCTATCGCGCTCTCGTACACAGCAGGATCCCCTGGGCGCGATGGAAATCGCGGTAGAGCCGATCAGTTCCTATACCCTCCCGATTCGCCTATCTGGGCCATATTTGGTCTTGAGCCTCCGTCGGCACTGCCCTCGCGCGCCGAGTACGAGCGACGGCCTCGCAAACGGCGGGGCGACATCGCACGCTATGAGGATCTGCCTGAATACATCGCCTTCAAACAGCGACATCAGCAGCTGGATGGACGGATTCGTGCGTTTAACAGGGATTTCCTGACTCGTCTGGTCAAAGATTTCACCTTTTATGAAGTCGAGGAAGTCGTCACGCAGAGCAAGACGATACGCAGCCATCCTGGCCGCATCGTTTCACCGGGGCCTATCACGCTAAAAGGCACCGTGACCAACGATAAGAGCCAGATCGCCTCGGGCGGCAAACTGCGCGTAGAGGGTCCGGCCATTCAAAATATCGGAGCCACGGGCTGGCGCACCGTCACGCGCGAGGGGCAAGCGACGTATACCCAGGCGCGACGCAGTGATCGCAAAGCGCACCGCTACCACTACGCCGTGACGGCGGAGAATACGCCATTCGATATGCCTGTCGGCCCGCTGCGGTCGGCGATGTCGCAGACGGTGAACGTGCCCGCTCGGCTTGATACAAACCAGCTGTTTGGGACCCTGATGGCGGGGCGCAACACGCATCTGATTAGTCAAGGCGACATCCACAATAGCGGCACCATCGGTGCGTCCCAGGACACCGTGATGAACGCACGCAATATCGTGAATCACTCTGGCGGTCTGATTCAAGCGCAGCGGATTGACCTCATCGCGCGGGAGAACCTGAGCAATCTCGCCGCGCGCATCCAAGGCGGCAAGGTATTGCTGACGGCCGGACAAGACGTGAACCTCATTTCCGCCAAGGGTGCGCATGAATCCACCACGACCCGAGGCACGCATCTGGCGGGGGCATCCAGTGTCAGTGCCAACGAACTCACGGTGCGTGCCGGAAACGACATCCATATGTTGGCCGCCAAGGTGGCCGTCGAGCGCGACGCGCAGTTGCAGGCCGGCAGGGATATCCGCCTCGATCCCGCGACACTCGAGCACCACGAAATCATGGCAAACGGCAAACGCCATCGTCACGAACTCAGCATCGAGAAAGCACATGGATCCGCAGCTCAGGCAAAGGGCAACCTCGCCCTCGCGGCAGGCCAAGATGTCGCCACTCAGGCTGCCGAGGTTCATGCGCAAGGCAAACTCAGCATACAGGCTGGCCGTGACGTTGTAATCGGCACCGCGACAGACCGTGGCAGCGCGAAGGATCAGCACCAGGAAAAAAGAAAAGGCCTGATATCGCGAAAGACTCAGGAATCCGTCGCGTCCAGCGACTGGGAGCGCGCGCAAGCTTCGACGCTGACAGGGCACGAGGTCGAAATCACCGCCGGACGCGATGTGACCGTTGCCGGTTCAAACGTGGGTGCCGGCCACGATCTCGCGGTGTCCGCTGGGCGCAATATCACTATCGCTCCCGGTAAGAACCGATATGATGCGCAGCGCATCGAAAAGGTGCGCAAATCGGGCGTCGGCGCGACTGGCGGGCTGAGCATTGGACGTAGCACGCAGACACACACGCTCGAGCGCGCAAACGAGGAACATGTGCCTAGCGTGCTGGGAAGTTTGACGGGTAACGCCAGCTTGCACAGTAATCAAACGATTGACATGACTGCTGGTCGACTCCTGGCGCCTAAGGGGAACCTCACGCTCGATTCGAAATACATCGAGATCGGCACAGCGCGGGACACCCATTTCACCAAGGAGTCCTTCGAACGTAAGCAAAGCGGCGTCTCCATGCAGATCAGCACCCCATTCTTTGATGCGATGCAGAGGGTAGAGCAGCTGTCGGACACCGCGGATCGCGCTGCCCATCCATTGATGCAAGGTTTGGCTGCGGCTACTGCGGGTTTGACGATTGCCGATATGGTGCGCGATATCCGAGATCGGGGCAGCGACCCCAAGGCGAATGCTATTGATAAGATCGGGAACGTCCGGGTCAGCATAGAGGTCGGTAAAAGCAAACAGTCCACGACAACTGTCACTGAAATGAGCCGTGCTGTGGGCTCTGTTCTTGCCGCAGGGGAAAATGTGGTGATACGTGCGGGGGATCCCGATACGGCAGGCAGCGTCCATCTCCATGGCTCCACCGTTTCGGCCGACGGCGATGTGACCATTGTCACTGAAGGCGATATCCGCTTGCAGGGCGAGCGCAACACCTTGGACAGGAAACAGATTAGCCGAGCATCTGGCGCGGGCGTGGGCTTTGGTGCTTCATTAGGCGGTAGTGATACCTCGATGGGTGTACATACGCACGCTCACCGAGCCGCGCATGCGGCGGCTGGCGCTGAAACTGAGGTCGTCGCAACACGGCTGACTGCGGGAGGCACCGTTACATTAAAGTCTGGATCCGACGCAGTCTTGAGCGGCGCCAGGGTCAACGCACACCAGGTCACCGCAGAAGTCGGCGGGAATCTGCTGATTGAGAGTTTGCAGGACACCAGCAATTATGAGGGTGGGGGCACGCAGGTTGGCGTCAATGTCGCGGTAGGTGCGGGCAGCGTTTTCGGCGGTGCAAGCTTGTCGAATACGCACGTGCAGGGCAACTTCGCCAGCGTGCGCGACCAAAGCGGCATAGAGGCGGGCGACGGCGGTTTCGATATAAAGGTCCAGGGCAACACCCACCTCAAGGGCGGAAAAATCGTCAGCAATGCCGCTGCGGCGGACGAAGGACGAAATCAATTCAGCACCGGTTCGCTGACGAGCGAAGACATAGAGAACCACAGCCACGCCAAGGCGGTGGGCGTAGCAATCAATACGGCAGGCCAGTCCGGTACGTTAGGCCTTGCGGTGGCGCCGGGCGCCAGTCAAAAGCACGACAAGGCGACCAGCACCACATACAGCGGTATCAGCCCGGCCACGATCAAAATCCAAGATCAGGAAGCCCAGCGACGCCTGACCGGCGAGACCGCGCAGCGCGTGCTCGACGCTTTGAAGCGGGGTGTCGTGACCGGCGCCGATGCAGCCGCATTGGAGCAGACCTGGGATGCCGAAAAACTTGGCGCACAAGTCGCCGCGCAGGCGGAGATCATCGCAGCGTTCACCGACCAAGCGACTCAATCCGTCAAACTCTATACACAGTCCAAGCGCGCTGCGTTGCGCGAGCGAATCGGGCAGTCCACCGACAAAGCGGAAATCGAGCAACTGCGACGCCAAATCAGCGATTTGAACACGCAAGAGCGCGTGGTGAATGTCGTGATCGGCGCATTAACGGGCTCCACCGGCATCTCTGCCTCCCATGCCGTGCTTTCCGAAGCAGCCGATCGGATGCGTGAATACACCATCGCTGATTCCAAGAAGTTCAAGGGGATAACGGATGGCGAAACGACCCTGGACAACATCAGCGGCAAAAGTGCAGGGATCAGAGGCGATGGATTCAATACCGCAGGTGTGCGGGTCGATCTGGACAATCTTTGCGGCGTGGCAAATGAGCGCTGCAAGGTGCAGTTCGATGTACATGGGCGGCCCATATTGGGCGCCAACGGTTTGCCGGTGCTAGCGTTAAATCCTCAGGGCATGGTCCAGTTCGATACTGAAAAAGCGAAATTAAGCTTGGCCGAATATTTACAAACAGATCACGGCAAGAAAATGTCTGGGTTTACCGGTGGAATCCAGGGTGCGGAAAGTACGCTCGGAGGTATGCCGTATAGCCCAGGTAGTATCTTGGACATCCTACATGAAGGCTTTGGTGGTACGCACGATTTCATCGGCGGAACGTTGAGTGGCCTTTACGATGCGCAGGGCAACGCCCGGCGCGGACGGAGCGTCACGGAGAAGGTGGTCCATGAGGTATGGAGCGGGGCCGCACTCGTTCCGGCGGCACCTTTTGCGCTGGCAGAAGTCTTACCCCCCGAAGCATGGCGGCTGCTCGATCTCATGATGGAACTAAAGAAGTGACCGCGCGACCTATACAGGTCCGCTCCGGCAGTGACAGCGCTGCGTTCCAGCATTGCGACTTCCACTACGCCGTCATCGGCCTCTTCTGTTGCACGTCAGAGCAATCTTCAAAATGAGCCGATTGTCATACTGCTTCATTGCTGCTTTTTTCACCCTCGCAGTGTCGGGTTGCTATATGAGCACCAACGGCTACCTTTGTGCTCTAAACGAGCCGGAGATTTATTGCGATAAAAAAATTCGCGCCGTGCTACTTACACCTGTCAAACTCATCGACGACTGGGCCTTTAGCGGAAGGAGCGAACAGAGCCGCTTGGAAGACTGGGTGCAATGCGGGGGAATGTGGAACGGCGAATACGGAGGGATACGCGAGCTACCCAACGGAGAGAAACGCACTACACAGCAAGTGCGAGCTGAGTCTCGTACGCTGTTCTACGCGATACAGCGCTGCATGCTCAAGAAAGGGTACGAGTATGTCGGCCTTTGCTACGACAGTGAAATTTCGCGTGCTCACCCAGCGTGTCGACACCGAGCCGGCGAGCCGTGGGAATAAGCTGCGCCGGTGGGGGCACGAATAATTGGTGTGCGTTCCCAGCACCAAACGCGGCGCGCTACTGAGTCAAAGCTTCTTCCGTAAAAAACCTCTCCCGTAGCGCCGGCAGCCCCACACGATCCAAAATCTCGTGCAGGCGTTCCGCTGGCTTACGACGAGGCAGATCCTTGTACTGCGCGATGATGAGTTCGTTCTTCATCGAATGCTCCCATCCGACCAGCTCTGTAACGTTGACTTGATATCCATGCGCCTCGAGCTGCAAGCAGCGCAGCACGTTCGTCAACTGGCTGCCGAACTCGCGCGTATGCAGCGGCCGACGCCACAGCTCAGACATCGGGTCTGCCAAGGCGCGGCTCTTGTTTTGCCGTAATGCGGCCGCTACCTCTGCCTGGCAGCAAGGCACCAGGACAATAAATTTCGCTTGCTTGGCCAAAGCGAAACGGATCGCATCGTCTGTCGCCGTATTGCACGCGTGCAGTGCCGTGACCACATCCACCCGCGCCGGCAAGGCGTCCGAAGTGATCGAATCCGCCACCGACAAATTCAAAAATGACATTCCGCTAAAGCCAAGTCGGCTAGCCAGCGCTTGAGACGACGTCACTAAATCGGCGCGCGTCTCGATTCCATAGACATGCGATTGGTCATGCAGCGCCTTGAAGAACAAGTCGTACAGAATGAATCCCAAATACGACTTACCGGCGCCATGATCCACCAGCGTCACCGCATCCCGCTCCTGCTTGACCTCCTGTAGCAATGGCTCGATGAACTGGAACAGGTGATAGACCTGTTTGAGCTTGCGTCGGCTGTCTTGGTTCAGTTTGCCGTCGCGCGTGAGGATATGGAGTTCCTTGAGCAGTTCGATCGACTGATCGGGACGGATTTCGGGCGTGGGGGACATCGAAGAATACAAACGAAAGAGGCGCGTGAAGTGTCCAGTGTACTGAATTTGACTCTGTCGAGGAGGCGGCGGGGGGCGTGCCCTCCTGGTTGGGTGTCCCATGTACGGCCCCGCGGCACACGGCCATCGAAGGACTGGTGCGGCCAAGCGGTGAGGCCGATTCGCCGCCATGCGTCAAAACGGCAGTATCTCCAGGGCAACCATGTTTCGGGAGAACCGGCGGACTTTGTGGGGTCCATGGCGGCCGCTGTGGCAGTTCCAAGATCTCCGCGCTCGGTCAGCGCGCTCACCAGGGTATACCCTATTGACACTAGAAATATACACCTTCAAACTGAAATTCAATGAAATAATTGGACATCGAAACATTCTATGTGTCGATGTTTGCCGTGATTGGAAGGGGGCTGGATTGCTCGGCCATACGGGTTCCAGTCAATGTCACTTCGACGTAGCACACCCGCACGGTCAGTTCTCCTATTCGGACCTACAAATGACGAACGTGAAGCAATCCAAAGCATTTCGCCTCAATACGTTGAGTGCGATGATCGGCTTAGCAGTAGTGAGCGGGGCCTACGTTCGAACGGCGGCCGCCGAATGTATTTCCGATGAATGGCAGATCGGTTGTGAAGGAAATACGGTGCTGTCCGAGACTCTGGGCGACGGACCCGAGACACCGTCTGAAATGACGATGCTTCTCGGGGATGCGACAGTGTCGATCGGGAATGATACGGCGGTCAGCTTGGGGTCAAAGGCCACAATTCTGATGTGGGCCAGCGCAATACAAAACGACGCGAACGAGACCAGCGGTGGCGGCTATGGGCAAGGCCGTAACACAGTTGAAGTGGGAGAGGGCAGCACGATAAGTCTTTCTTTCGAATCATCTATCAAAGCTCTCGGCTCTGCGCGCGATGCAAGCGCCATCGGCATAATGGGCAACAGCGTCGCGGTCCGCGTGACGGACTCCATCGTCTCGGCCGCTAACGCTGCCGCAATCAAAGTATTGGGAGGTGGGACGACCATTAACTCCGAGGGGGTGATCAGCACCGGTAAAACGGTGGACACCCACGGAGACGATATCGTGATCGACGCCAGCGCGGCGTCTGGGGCGTTGACCCTCGTTAACGCGGGAAGGATAGAAGGGAGTCTGAAGCTCAGCGCGTACAACGACACCATCTCGATGGAGGCCGGCGCGATCACAGGCAATATTGACGGCGGCGGCGGGACTAACCTACTCGAATTAAAGGGGTTTGGGGAGCACACACTAACTAGCAACATCGAAAACATCCAACGGATCGTCAAGGACGAAACGGCCGCATGGACGCTATCAGGCGACATCACCGGTCCTAGTGATACTCCACTCAGTATCGACGCTGAGCAAGGAACGATTGCGTTTTCAGGCACCGTGCACGGAGACGTCTCGATATCAGGCGCAGGTACGGTGCAGATCGGTGCCGGCGGAGATACCGGTACGATCACCGGAAACGTGGACAATAGCGGTACGCTGGCGTTCAATCGCGGAGATACCGCCACGTACGCTGGCACGATAGACGGCACAGGCAAAGTCCGGCAGACGGGAGCGGGCACGACGGTTCTGACCGGAACGAATACTTATGCCGGCGGGACGACCATTACGCGGGGAACGTTGCAGATAGGCGATGGCGGCACTACAGGCAGCATTACAAATGACGTCACCAACAACGGAACGCTCGCAATCAACCGCAGCGACTATATTTCCATCGGCGGCAAAATCGATGGTAGTGGCAGTGTTGAACAGCTCGGTACCGGCACGCTCGAACTAGCCGATGGCAATACCTACCGGGGCGGAACGGTCATCAAGGCGGGCGTGATCGCCGTCAACGCCGACAGTGCTTTGGGGGAGAGAACTGGAAGCGTTACCCTCGCCGGCGGTGCCCTGCAGTTGACCAATGACGTGACGTCGGAACGTGACGTCGTTATCACCGCGGCATCCGGCACTATTACTGCCGATCGCCGCATGACCACCACGCTCAATGGAACGATTTCCGGCGATGGTGCCTTGATCAGTGACGGCTGGGGCACACTGGTGCTCAACGGCGATAACTCCTATAAGGGAGGAACTACGATTCGTAACGGCACGGTCTCTATCAATGCTGATAGTGCGCTGGGCGACGCCACCGGTGCGTTGACCTTCGATGGCGGCACGCTCGCCTTAAGGGACGCTGTGACCTCGAAAAGAGCGATCGAGTTGTCGATCAACACCGGCACAATCGCCGCGACCACGGATGCTACAAGCGTATTCCATGGAAGGATTTCCGGCGTTGGCCAGTTGGAGATAGAGGGCCCCGGCACGGTGGTGCTCACCGCTGACAACGAGTACCAAGGCAACACGTTGATCGAGACCGGCAGTACGTTGCAGCTGGGCGATGGCGGGGTTACCGGCAACATTGTAGGTAACGTGGACAATGATGGACGGCTGATCGTTAATCGCCAGGGAAACATTGGATTGAATGGCGACATCATAGGCACTGGCAGCCTGATTAAAACCGGCAGTGGCACGCTGACTTTGGGCGGCGCGAATGAGTATGCTGGCGGAACGCGGATCAACGAGGGAACGATTGCCATTAGTGACGGTGAAGCCCTGGGGGATGTCTCAGGGGCGCTCACGCTGGCCGGAGGGGCACTGCAGTTGACCGATAACGTGACGGTGGGTCATCAAATCGTTATCACGGCGGCATCAGGGACTCTCATTGCCGATGCCGGCACGACCAGCACAATCAATGGGACGATCTCCGGCAGTGGCGGCCTGACTAGCAGCGGCCAAGGCACACTAGTGCTCACCAGCGATAACGTCTATACGGGAGGCACTACGATTGGCAGCGGTACCACCGTGCGGGTCGGCAATGGCGGCACGACCGGCAGTATCCAGGGCAACGTGAAAAACGACGGACAGCTGATCTTTGATCGCCAGGATGACATAGCGCAGCCCGGGACGATAAGTGGTGCGGGCAATGTGGTCCAGATGGGCAGCGGCACACTTACATTGAGCAGCGGCAACAGCTATGTCGGCGGCACCGTCATCAGCTTGGGCACAATCGCCATTGATAACGACGATGCGCTAGGGGATGTCAGTGGGGCACTCACGTTCCAAGGTGGCACGCTGCGATTGACCGATGACGTGACGTCGAACCGGGAGATCAAGGTCACCCAGGGCTACGGCACCATCACCACCGATGCCGGCAAGAATAGCGAGCTGAATGGGACGATATCCGGTGAAGGCGGCTTGACTTTCAGTGGCCGGGGTACGCTGGCGCTAAATGGCGTTAACTCGTATAGCGGAGGAACGACCTTCGACTCAGGCACGGTGGCTATCCGGGATGATCGTGCGCTGGGCGGTCTCGACGGCAATTTAACTTTTAATGGCGGCACTCTGGCGTTGATGGAGGCGGTGACTTCGGCGAGAGAGATCCAGCTTGGGGAGTTCGGGGGCGCAGTCTCATCGAGTACGGAAGCGACGAGCGTGTTCAGTGGGGTGATTTCCGGCGAGGGCGGGTTGTCAATCGAAGGCCCCGGCACGATCGTGTTCACCGCGGACAATAGCTATCAAGGCAGCACGCGGATCGACACCGATGCCAAACTACAGCTTGGCGATGGCGGCAATACGGGCAGCATCAAGGGCGCCGTGAGCAATGATGGGCAGCTGATTGTTAATCGCGCGAATGCGATAACGCTGGACGGCAAGATTGACGGCTCGGGCAGCCTGCTCAAGACCGGCGGCGGCACACTCAACTTAAGCGGTGCGAATGACTATGGCGGCGGAACGCGAATCAGCGGGGGAACGATCGCCATCAGCAACGATCAAGCCTTAGGCACGGTCTCTGGTGCACTAACACTTGACGGCGGCGTTCTGCAGTTAACCGCGAACGTGACGTCGGACCGCTCGGTCATCATCACGAACGAGTCAGGCGAGATTCGTTCCGACGCAGGGACCACCAATCAATTCAATAGCCAGATCACCGGCAATGGCGGTCTGACCGTGAGCGGCGGGGGCACGCTCGTGCTCACGGCAGATAACGATTACGGGGGCGTCACGCACATTCGCGATGGCAGGCTGCAACTGGGCAATGGCTCGGACACTGGCAGCGTGAAGGGGGACGTGATTAGCGACGGAACGCTGGTCTTCGGTCGCGGCGGTAATTTTTCCTTTGACAAAGAAATCAGCGGCTCCGGAAATGTCGAGCACGTCGGTGGCGGCACGCTGACCCTGACCGGCGAGAACTCCTACACCGGCGGCACGTTGATCCAATCCGGTACGGTTGCTATTAGTCAGGACGGCGCATTGGGGAAAGACGGCGATCTCACGCTCGATGGCGGAAGTGTTGAACTTTTGGCCGGCCTGACATCGACGCGCGACATCATTCTGACGCAAGAGTCGGGCTCGATCGCCGCCGCCGCAGGGACGACCAGCACGATGAGCGGTGAAATCTCAGGGCAGGGCGAGCTCACTAGCAGTGGCCCAGGCACATTAATACTAACGGGCAATAATTCCTATCAGGGCGGCACGACAATACAAGACGGGACAGTTTCCATCAGCAACGATTCCGCGTTGGGAGCAGGAGGAAGGGTTGCCTTGAACGGCGGCACTCTTGCACTCGCGGGAGATGTCACATTAGATCGAGCGTTCACGTTAAGTGATCGGTCTGGGACCATCACGACCGGCGCTGCCACCACCAGCACGATTAACGGTGTAATCGGAGGTTCGGGAGGACTGAGCGTTCGTGGCCCGGGTACGCTGGTACTGACGGGCACTAACCTTTATCAGGGCGGGACGAGCGTTCGCGAGGGAACGCTCTCTATCGACAATGACCAGGCGCTCGGCAATGCCAACGGTGCTGTGACCCTCGATGGAGGAAAGCTGGCGTTATCTGGCAACGTGGCATCGGCGCGCGACATAGCGATAACCTCGGCGCACGGAACCATCTCTACCAGTGCAGGCGTGACGAGCTCCTGGCAAGGCACCATCACGGGCACCGGCGCGCTAATCAGCGAGGGCGCTGGCACGCTGGTACTTGCAGGCAACAATGCGTATCGCGGCGGCACCATCATTCGTCAGGGCTCGACCGTTTCGATTGACCGGGACAGCGCGCTTGGCGACGAGGGCGCAGGCGTGACTATCGAGGGCGGTACATTGGCGCTGACGGACGATGTCGATTCCCGCCGGGCGATCACCCTGATTGATGCGCCCAGCAGGTTGTCGACGATCAGCATGCAGGCGGGCACGGAAAGCACCTGGAGGGGGCAGATTTCCGGTGAAGGAGGGTTGATCGCGAGTGGCCCCGGGAAACTGGTCCTGACTGCGGAGAATAACTACACGGGCGGCACCTGGATCGATGAGGGCACGCTGCAACTCGGCAATGGGACAGGCTCGGGCAGCATCACGGGCGATGTTCGTAACGATGGCAGCCTGATTTTTAACATCGGGGAGAACACGCAGTTTGCCGGCAACATCACTGGTACCGGGTCTGTCGTGCAGACGGGGCCGGGCATCACGAGGCTAACGGGTGATAACGCCTATTTCGGCGGCACAAGAATCGAAAGCGGCACCTTGCAAGTCGGTGATGGAGGAACCCAGGGCAGCATCACCGGTAATGTCGCCAATGAAGGTACGCTGGCCTTCAACCGCAATGACCTCCTTGCTTTCGATGGCAAGATCAGCGGGGCCGGCAAGGTGGAGCTTACAGGTCCTGGCAAGGTGGTGATGCTCGGAGACAATGACTACGCAGGCGGAACCGACATCAAGGCGGGTACGTTGCGGTTGGGCAATAACGATGAGCGGGGAAGCATCACAGGCAATGTCAACAACGAGGGCACCTTGGAATTTGCCCGCAGCGACGATATCTCCTTCGGCGGTGAGATCCGTGGCTCCGGCAGCGTCATTCAAGCTGGTGATGGCAAGCTGACGCTGACGGGCGAGAATAGTTATAAAGGCGGCACGCGGCTGGCGTTTGGCACGGTGGCGATCGGTAACGACCGCGCGCTGGGCGATGCCGAGGGCGGCGTGGTGTTTGAAGGCGGCGCACTGCAGCTGACGGGGGATGTGAACTCGGCCCGCGCGATGGTGCTGAATAGCGCAGTCGGAAAAATCATCACCAATGCTGACACGACCAGCACGTTTGGCGGTGTGATCTCAGGTCAAGGGATCTTGCGCACGGAAGGTCCCGGCACCTTGATATTGACCGCCAATAACGCCTACACGGGCGGCACTTTGATCGCAGGCGGCACCTTGCAATTGGGCGATGGCGGGGACTCGGGCAGCATCTTGGGGGATGTGTCTAACGCCGGCAGGCTGGTGTTCAATCGCAACGATCAAATGACGTTCGCGGGGCGCATCGACGGCAGCGGGTCTGTCGTGCAGGCGGGTCCGGGCATCACGACGCTGACGGGTGCTAGCACCTATACGGGCGGCACAAGAATCGAAGGCGGCACCTTGCAAGTCGGTGATGGAGGAAACCAAGGAAGCATCACCGGTAATGTCGCCAACGAAGGTACGCTGGACTTCAACCGCAATGACCTCCTTGCATTCGATGGCAAGATCAGTGGGACCGGCAAGGTGGAGCTTACAGGTCCTGGCAAGGTGGTGATGCTTGGAGACAATGACTACGCAGGCGGAACCGACATCAAGGCGGGTACGTTGCGGTTGGGCAATAACGATGCGCGGGGAAGCATCACAGGCAATGTCAACAATGAGGGCACCTTGGAATTTGCCCGCAGCGACGATATCTCCTTCGGCGGTGAGATCCGTGGCACCGGTAGCGTCATTCAGGCTGGTGGCGGCAAGCTGACGCTGACTGCAGCCAATAGTTATAAGGGCGGCACGCGGCTGGCATTTGGCACGGTGGCGATCGGTACTGACCGCGCGCTGGGCGATGCCGAGGGCGGCGTGGTGTTTGACGGCGGCGCACTGCAGTTGACGGGGGATGTGACCTCGGCCCGCGCGATGGTGCTGAATAGCGCAGTCGGAAAAATCATCACCAATGCCGACACGACCAGCACGTTTGGCGGTGTGATCTCAGGTCAAGGGATCTTGCGCATGGAAGGTCCCGGCACCTTGATATTGACCGCCAATAACGCCTACACGGGCGGCACTTTGATCGCAGGCGGCACCTTGCAATTGGGCGATGGCGGGGACTCTGGCAGCATCTTGGGTGATGTTTCGAATCAAGGCAGACTCCTCATCAATCGTTCTAACGATATGGAGTTCGGCGGACAAATCTTCGGTAGCGGCTCCTTAGCCCACACCGGCCCGGGCACCCTCACCCTGACGGCGACCAACGTCTATACCGGTGGCACGACGATTGAACAAGGCACGTTGGAACTTGGTAACGGCGCCACGTCAGGCAGTATCCAAGGCAACGTGACGAACGATGGGACTCTTTCCTTTAATCGCCGCGACGACATGATCTTGGCCGGTGACATCAGCGGGTCGGGTTCGGTCGTGCAGAAAGGTAGCGGTACTACGATTCTGACCGGGGCGAACAGCCATCGCGGCGGCACGGTGATTCAAGCGGGGACATTGACCATCCTCAGAGACGGCGCCTTGGGCGACAGCACCGCTGGCGTTGAACTCGCCGGCGGCACTCTGGAGCTGGCGGGTAACGTGGAATCGAATCGGCGAATCGACATCACCGCCGAATCAGGAAAGATCGTCGCAAGTGCGGGCACCACTAGCGTTTTACGTGGGGTCATCAGCGGCACTGGCGGTTTGATCAGCGCCGGCCCAGGTACATTGGTGTTGACCGGCAATAACACCTATCTCGGAGGTACCACGATTACCGCCGGCCGGGTACAGCCGGGCGCCGTAGATATTCCTCTGGCCACCGGCACGCTGCAGCTCGGCGACGGCGGCACCTCGGGAAGTATCCAAGGCGACGTGGTCAACGATGGTGCGCTTGCGTTTAATCGCAGCGATAACGTGACCTTCGATGGGCATATCAATGGCTCGGGTTTTGTCGTTCATCAGGGCACGGGCACGACGACCTTTACCCAAGACCACTCATACACGGGCGGTACGCTGATTCAACGCGGTACGTTGCGCTTGGGCGACGGCGGCGATACCGGCAGTATTCGCGGCACCGTTGTGAACTTCGGTTCGTTGGTGGTCGACCGCAGCGATACCTTCGAGCTCGATGGAGTGGTCGCGGGCACCGGCTCATTCGTCCAGCAGGGCAGCGGCACCACCGTGCTCACCCGCGACAACGCTTTTGAAGGCGGCACCTCTATCGCAGGTGGCACATTGCAATTAGGCAATGGCGGCACCACCGGCAGTATCCGAGGTGACGTCGCGAATAACGGGGTATTGGCCTTCAATCGCAGCGATGCCCTCATGTTTACCGGCAAGGTGAGCGGCAGTGGCGCTCTGGTTCAACAGGGCCCGGGTACCACCGTACTGACCGCCGATCACTCCTATACCGGGGGCACACGCATCACGAACGGCACGTTGCAACTCGGCGATGGAGGCAAGACGGGTAGCATCGTCGGCGACGTGGCCAACGACGGCAAGTTTGTCTTCAACCGCAGTGACATGTTGAACTTTGGTGGCCAGATCAGTGGCACGGGGCAGGTGGTACAGGCCGGCGATGGCACAACGTTCTTGAACGCCGTCAATACTTATCAAGGTTTGACGACAGTCGCCGCAGGCACGCTGATTGTGGGCGATTCCCCTCAAAGCAGCGCCGCGCTATCGGGCGGCGGAGGCGTGCAGGTCAATCCGGGCGCCACACTCGGCGGTTACGGGGCGGTGAGCGGCAACGTGATCAATGGTGGGACTATTGCCGTTGCCGATGCCTTACCGGGATTCAGCAACAGTGGCGCCTTTACCGTGGTTGGCAAGCTCGACAACAGTGGGCTGATTCAGCTGGGCGGGCATGCCGTTGGCAACCGCTTGAACATCGTCGGCGACTACAACGGCAACAACGGCATGATCGCGCTGAATAGCGTGCTCAACGGCGACAGCGGAACTTCGGATCAAATCGTGATCCAACAGGGATCGGCGGGTGGCTCCACTGCCTTGCGCGTAAGCAATATGGGCGGGGAAGGCGGTTATACCCAGGGCAACGGAATCGCTGTGATTCGGGCCGAAGACGGCGCGCGGACTTCTGGTGGAAGTTTCGCGCTGGCAGGCCCCGTCGTGGCCGGGCCTTATGAGTACACGCTGTACCGTGGCAGCGTCGATGCCAGTGCGCCGGATGACTGGTATCTGCGTTCCAGCCAACCTGGCTCGGGCGGCGACCCGGATTCTGGAGGCCAGCCTGGTTCTGGTGGCCAACCGGGGTCTGGTGGCGAACCTGCTTCCGGCGGCCAACCCGATTACCGGCGCGAAGTCTCTGTCTACGGCACGCTTGCACCGACTGTGCTGATGTATGGTCGTTCTCTGCTAGACAGTCTGTCCGAGCGTTCGGGGTCATTGGAACAGGCTCAACGCGGCCCGGCACTTAGTGGCAACCGCGTCTGGGGCCGCTATATCGGTTCGCAGGGCACCCGAGCGGGATCCGATGACGGTATCTACGGCAACGAGGGCGCGCGGCATGATTACCGGTTTAACGGCATGCAACTGGGCGCCGACCTCTTGCGGCGGCAGCGTAGCGATGGCAGTCGCGATATGGTGGGGATCACCGCAGCGATGGGTGAAGCGACCACCACGGTGGAGCACTACAACGGTGACGATGCGGGCAATGGCCAGGTCAAGGCGTACTCGCTCGGGGCTTACTGGACCCACTACGGTCCGCAGGACTGGTATCTCGATACGGGCCTGATGGTCAGCAAATACCGCTTGGAGGGCGATTCGCACCGCGGCCTGCCCAAAATGCGCACCGATGGCTGGGGCGTGACAGCCAATGTGGAAGGCGGCTATCCCTTTAATTTGAACAATCAATGGGTGCTCGAGCCGCAGGCGCAACTGACCTATCAATGGGTCGATATCGACAGCGCCCATGACGGTGCCGCCAACATCCGTTTCAAGAACGTCGAGTCGCTGGTTGGCCGGGTAGGTGTCGAGATGGGCCGCCATTGGAAAGGCAGTGCCAAGGACGAGGCCTACTCCATCTTCGCGCGGCTCAGCGTGTTGCATGAGGCCCTGGGCAAGCCGAAGACCGAGTTTTCGTCGGAGACGGGCTATGTGCCATTCAATAGCGATATTGGTGGCAGCTGGATGCAAGTCATGCTGGGCGTGTCAGCCACGGCGACGGAGAAAATGAGTATCTACGCTTCCGGCGCCTATCAGGAAACCTTCGCGGGCGCCAAAGCCGATGGTTGGAATGGCAAAGTGGGCGTGAATTGGCGGTGGTAATCGCAGTGGCCACGAGCCCGGGCAGCGGCCAGACAAGCCGCCATCCGGCTCACTGCTCCATACCGCTATACGTTTTGCGTTGCGTGCCGGGTAAAGATCCCGCCGCGACGCGGCTGGGCCTGGCATAGGGGACGTACGTTGCCCCAGTGAACTTATGCCGGCTCGTCGAACGTTATCCGTAGTGCATGCTCGCGGATATCGCTCGGCCATGTCGAGGTATGGCCCAGAAACTGTGCGCGATCAAGCGACAGCACCGCCCGCAACGCTTCGGTAAAGCCAGGCAGGTCGCTGGCGAGCGCGCTGAGGAACCGATGGCCTGCCTCTTTGCGACGTCGTCCATGCGCGGCGGCGCTTTCGGTCACCAGTACACGGTCGATGATGGTCCGCAGCGTTACCGATGTCCCGCCAGGCTGTTGCGCCAGCCATTCCCAGTGCTTGGGCAGCAGGGTAACTTCCCGCGAAACCACGCCCAGCTTGGGCCGCCCACGGCCGCGTGGCGGCTGCGGCGTTTGTTGGGAAACGGGCTCGGCGTCCTGCACCAGTTTGCCGCCGTGGGTAGTGTTCAGTCGGCGCCGGATTTCCTCGTCCGTGCCGCGCCAGTCCAGCAAGACTTCGCCCGTTACATCGCTAAAGACAACGATCCGGTCCGCGCCGGGGGAGTTTCGCGCCCCGCGCACCGCCAACGCGACTTCCGCCAGCGGCCCGCTCGCCAAGCGGCGCGTGCCAGCAAAAGCCGTGCAAGCCGTGGTTGCATCCCGCCCTTGTCCCGTGCTGCTGTTCATCGATCACACCCCTCCGTGAACTGAACTTACTATCCCGCCCGGTGAGCTTGCCGTCAACGCGACGGCGGTGAAACATTGCAACGAGAAGTTGGATCACGCCGATAAGGGAAACCCCCTAGTAAAAATTGCCAGTGCGCGTATAATTTTGCTTTGCGCCCGGAGTCCCACATGCGTCTCGTTCAAAAAGCGCTCACCTTCGACGATGTGTTGTTGGTGCCAGCGTATTCCGAGGTGTTGCCGCGCGATACGTCGCTCGCCACCCGTCTCACCCGCAATATCACCCTGAATATCCCGCTCGTGTCCGCTGCCATGGACACCGTGACCGAATCGCGCCTGGCGATCGCCATGGCCCAGGAGGGCGGCATCGGGATCATTCACAAAAACCTCACCGCTGACCAGCAGGCCAAGGAAGTCGCCCGCGTCAAACGCCACGAGTTCGGGATCGTGATCGATCCTGTTACCGTGACGCCCGACATGAAGGTTCGCGACGCCATTACGCTACAGCGTCAGCACGGTATCTCCGGCCTGCCGGTGGTGGAGGGCAAAAAACTCGTCGGTATCGTCACCAACCGTGACCTGCGCTTCGAGGATCGTCTGGACCAGCCGCTGCGTAACATCATGACGCCTCAAGAGCGTCTGGTTACGATGCAAGAAGGCGCGACGCTGGACGAAGCCCAGGCCTTGATGCACAAGCACCGCCTGGAGCGCGTTCTGATCGTCAACGACGCATTCGAGCTGCGCGGCCTGGCGACCGTCAAGGACATCGTCAAGAATACCGAGCACCCGGTTGCCAACAAGGACGCTCAAGGCCAGCTGCGCGTGGGCGCTGCCGTGGGCGTGGGCGATGGCACGGAAGAGCGTGTCGCCAAGCTCGTTGCCGCGGGTGTTGACGTCATCATCGTCGATACCGCGCACGGCCATTCGCGTGGCGTGCTGGAACGCGTGCGTTGGGTCAAACAGAATTTCCCCAAAGTCGACGTGATCGGCGGCAATATCGCGACGGCGGATGCCGCGCGTGCGTTGGTCGAACACGGCGCGGATGGCGTCAAGGTCGGTATCGGCCCGGGTTCGATCTGCACGACCCGTATCGTGGCGGGTGTGGGCGTGCCTCAGATCACCGCGATTGCCGATGTGGCCAAGGCCCTGGAAGGCACCGGTGTTCCGCTCATCGCTGACGGTGGTATTCGCTACTCCGGCGACATCGCCAAGGCCCTGTCCGCCGGCGCGTTTGCCTGCATGATGGGCGGCATGTTCGCCGGCACCGAAGAAGCCCCCGGCGAAGTCGTGCTGTTCCAAGGCCGTTCGTACAAGTCGTACCGCGGCATGGGTAGCCTGGGCGCCATGTCCGACGGCTCGGCCGACCGCTATTTCCAAGACCCGGCCAACAACGCCGACAAGCTGGTTCCCGAAGGCATCGAAGGCCGCGTCCCCTACAAGGGCAGTGTCCTGGCCATCATTTACCAGTTGGTGGGCGGCATCCGGGCCTCGATGGGTTACTGCGGTTGCGCGACCATCGACGACATGCGTACCAAGACGCAGTTCGTCGAGATCACCTCGGCTGGTGTGCGTGAATCCCACGTCCATGACGTGCAGATCACCAAAGAGGCGCCTAACTACCGCGCCGACTGATCCAGTCAGTACAATGCAATGTATCGCGCACCGGCAGAACTCACGCGGTTCTGGCCGGTGCGCTTTTATTTCCAACCGGCAGAGTCTCCATGCATCAGCGCATTCTCATTCTTGACTACGGTTCGCAAGTCACCCAGTTAATCGCCCGCCGCGTACGCGAAGCCGGCGTGTATTCCGAAATCCATCCTGGCGATGTCGATGACGCGTTCGTGCGCGAGCAGGCAAGCCAGGGCCTCAAAGGCATCATCCTGTCGGGCAGCCACGCCTCGGCCTACGCCGAAGGCGCGCTGCGTGTACCGGCCGCCGTGTTTGAACTCGGGGTGCCCGTGCTGGGCATCTGCTACGGCATGCAGTCGATGGCGATGCAGCTGGGCGGCACGGTGAGCTTTTCCGATCACCGCGAGTTTGGCTACGCCGAAGTACGCGCCCACGGCCACACGAAGTTGCTGAACGGCTTAGCCGATTTCACCACGGCCGAAGGCCATGGCATGCTCAAGGTCTGGATGAGCCACGGTGACAAAGTCACCGCGCTGCCGCCGGGCTTCAAGCTCATGGCGTCCACGCCTTCGTGCCCGATCGCCGGCATGGCCGACGAAGAGCGCAAGTTCTACGCCGTGCAGTTCCATCCCGAAGTCACGCACACCTTGCAGGGCAAGGCCATGATCGCGCGCTTCGTCAACGAGATCTGCGGCTGCCAGGGCGATTGGAACATGCCCGACTACGTCGCCGAAGCCGTGCAACGCATCCGCGAACAGGTCGGTGACGATGAAGTCATTCTCGGTCTGTCGGGTGGCGTGGATTCGTCGGTGGCCGCCGCGTTGATTCATAAGGCGATTGGCGATCAGCTGACCTGCGTGTTCGTGGATCACGGTCTGTTGCGTCTGGACGAAGGCAAACAGGTCATGCAGACCTTTGCCGAGAACATGGGCGTGAAGATCATCCATATCGACGCGACTGAGCAGTTCATGGGCAAGCTCGCGGGCGTGGCTGATCCCGAAGCCAAACGCAAGATCATCGGCCGCGAGTTCGTGGAAGTCTTCCAGACCGAAGCAGGGAAGCTCAAGAATGCGAAGTGGCTCGCCCAGGGCACGATCTATCCCGACGTGATCGAGTCGGCCGGCGCCAAGACCGGCAAGGCGACTTCGATCAAGTCGCACCACAACGTAGGCGGCTTACCGGATACGTTGAACCTCAAGCTGCTCGAACCGTTGCGCGAACTGTTCAAGGACGAAGTCCGCGAACTCGGTGTGGCCCTGGGCCTGCCGCCGCAGATGGTTTACCGCCATCCTTTCCCGGGTCCGGGTCTGGGCGTGCGTATTCTGGGTGAGGTAAAGAAAGAGTACGCCGACCTGCTGCGTCGCGCGGATGCGATCTTTATTCAGGAATTGCGCAACACCATCGATGAAGCGACAGGCAAGAGCTGGTACGACCTGACCTCGCAAGCGTTCGCGGTATTCCTGCCGGTGAAATCAGTGGGCGTGATGGGCGATGGCCGTACGTATGAATACGTGGTCGCACTGCGCGCGGTTCAGACCTTCGACTTCATGACCGCCGACTGGGCGCCGCTGCCGCATGCGTTGCTCGCGAAGGTGTCGTCGCGGATCATTAATGAGGTCCGCGGATTGAATCGGGTGGTGTACGACGTGTCGAGCAAGCCGCCTGCGACGATTGAGTGGGAATGAAGGCTGTTTAAGTTGCTGATTTAAGCGATAAGTAATAATGCCGTTGAGGGTGTGAAACAACATCGTCAGCGGCATTTTTCATGCTCGATGCCAGGCATATCTGGCCACCCCACGTGGCATTGGACGATGCTAGCGATCCCGTTCTGTCACTTCCGAGGCGTTTGGAAGGAAGTTACAGTGCGGCCTTCGCGGGCTGGACGGAAAGGGTAAGAGGGCACTATAGTAGCTAGAGGTATTACTTGTCGCTACGGAGGCCACATGGCAACGCCAACATCCATCAAGCTCGATGACGAGTTGAAAGGACGCGTCCAGCACTTGGCGGAAGCCCGTCGACGCACATCCCACTGGATTATGCGAGAAGCGATTGCGCAGTACGTCGAGCGCGAGGAAAAACGCGAGGCGTTCAAACAGGATGCGCTCCGCGCCTGGGCAGAGTATCAACGCGACGACCTGCATCTGACCCTCGAGGAAGCCGACGCTTGGCTGGCGAAACTCGAAGCTGGCGAGGATGCGGAGCCGCCTAAGTGCCACGTCTGATCTGGACGCCGCCGGCGCTGGCCGATGTACAGCGACTCTATCGCTTCCTCGCGGCCCAGGATGCCGAGGCGGCGCAACGCGCGGTGAGGGCGATCCGGGCCGGCGTCAAGATTCTGGCTCATCAGCCACGCATCGGCCGCCCTCTCGATGACCTGGAACCCGAGTTTCGGGAATGGCTGATTGACTTCGGCAACAGTGGCTACGTCGCCCTCTATCGCTTCGATAGCGAGAACATCGTCGTTCTTGCCGTTCGACACCAGATAGAAGCGGGGTATTGAGGGCACGCCTTTCGGTGACGGGGGATGACGACTTGAAGCGAGAACCTTCAGTATCAATCCAAGGTCAACCCCGTGGCGGCAACCACTTCCTGCCAACGCTTCAGCTCCTTTCGCAGGTAAGCACCATATTCCTCTGGCGTGGATCCTAGGGCTTCAGTTCCTTGCTGCGCCAGTTTTTCCAACACCTGTGGATCTTGAAGAGCTGTATTCACAGCAGCGTTAAGTTTGAGCACGATTTCAGTTGGAGTGCCTGCTGGGAGCATCATTCCCTGCCACGCACCCGCTTCAAAACCAGGAATACCTGATTTCGCCAATGTACTCGTGCGTCACCAGTGCCAATGGCACGACGGCCGTGAGGGCGACTGGTGTCAAATCCTTGATTGGGTCATAAGAAAGCTTTTTATAAAGTGCTGGACTGAGTGCAATGGATGAGGTGTTGTAGAGCACCGTGTAGCCATCTGCCGGGGCTCTGGCAACTAGAGCATTGCCGATATTTCCGTTCGCACCTGGCCTGTTGTCGATCACGATGCTCTGATCCAGCTGCTGAGATATGTGCTGGGCTAGCAGGCGCGCAACGGTGTCAGTGGCTCCGCCAGGAGGGAAGGGCACGACGAAGGTAATCGGTTTAGCAGTGGGCCATTCCTGGGCCGTCGCATGTGGATCATTAATGAGTATGTTCGCGGAGGCGAGGGAGACAGTCGGTCTGGAGCATCACCATGTCCATAAAGGTGTTCTGTTGCGTATGGGCGGTGATAGGCAGCCATAACTTGCAAATAGCCAGTCGGGGAGCGTGCCGGCGGATCTAGGCACTAACGTCTTGTGCGTCAGGCGAAGTCAGGCTTACGTTTTTCTACAAAGGCCATGACGGCCTCTCGGTGGTCGGCGGTCTTGTGCGCGATTGCCTGGTAGCCCGCCGATAATTCCAACAGCGAAGAGAGCGAACTGTTTTGCCCTTCACGCAGCAGGCGTTTGGTCATGCGCATCACGGCTCCGGGATTCGCGGCAATTTTTTGCGCTAGTGCCTTGGCTGTAGGCAAAAGTTCATCTGCGGTGACGACGCGGCTGACCAGGCCCCAGGCCAGTGCTTCTTGCGCGTCGATAGCCTCACCCGTGAAGGCCATTTCCGATGCCTTGGCCATGCCTACGGCACGAGGTAACAGCCATGCACCTCCATCTCCTGGCACGATGCCCACGCGCACAAAGCTCTCGGCAAAGGTGGCGTTTTCGCTCGCAATGCGGATGTCGCACATGCACGTCAGATCCAAGCCGGCACCGATAGCAGGACCATTGACGGCGCAGATCACGGGCACATCCAATTGGTACAAGGCATTGGGAATACGCTGAATGCCATTGCGGTACTCCTCCCTGATCAACTCGGGCGTGAGCGCGTCATCGAAAAATCGCTGCATGTCCTTGACGTTGCCGCCCGAGCTGAAGATGGGGCCCGCGCCAGTAAGGATAAGCACCTTAATCCGGGTGTCCTTGCGGACCTCGTCACACAGCTGCACGAACTCGCTCACAGCGGTGTTGCCGGTCAGGGCATTACGTGTTTCAGGCTGGTTCATCGTGACGGTCAGAATACCGCCGTCCCTCTCAATGTTCAGAAATGCCATGCGGTAAGTCTCCAAAATCGGATCGTTGTTCAGATCGGTATCTGGCTCAATGGACTGCGGCTACATCGGTAATGCGGCGCACCATGTCCAGCGTCATACCTTCATGCGCCAGCAGCGCTTCGCCGGCCACTGCATGCCAATAAGCCTCGCTGCCTGCGGTTTGTCGCCATGCATGCAGACGCCGCGTGAACAGCTGGAGGTCGTATTCCTCGGTAAAGCCGATAGCGCCATGGATGGCATGTGCCAGTTCTGCGACTATCAGGGCTGCCTCGCTGCAGCGCGCCTTGGCTGTCGCCACACGCAGGCGGTCAGGCTTGACGCCGTCGCCACTGCATCCCAACTGTGCTGCCATGCGTGCCGCAACTACGTGTTCACTCATCACCGCCAGCTGGTGCTGGATGGCCTGGAACTTGCCAATGGAACGACCAAACTGCTGGCGCTCATTGGCGTACTGCAGCGTGCGCTGGAACACCTGGAGCAGGGCACCTGCCATCTGCGCAGCCGTCACTGCCGCCTGTAGGGTACGCACCTGCAAGTCTGCATCGACGACAATCACAGGCACGGCATGCACCTGTGCGGATGACCATGTCAGCGCCGCATCGCCTGCGTCGGCGTGATCTGCGCGGTGCGCCTGATCGACCTTCAGCAAGCGCCAGGCGATTGGCGTCTGCACCAACACGGCCTCGGCAAGCGCACCTTGGCGCACCAGTGGACAATGCCAGCCGCCATCGGGCAGCTCCTGTCCCTGAGCCAAAGCGATGCTACCGGCCCCGCATGCTGTACCGCTTTTGGCCAGCAAGGCTCGGGCGACCATGGTGTCGGCCAGTGGCAGCGGCAGAGCGTGAGCCCCGCACTGCTCCAGAATGCCAAACACTTGCCCCAAACCCAGGCCCGAACCGCCTTCGTTTTCGTTGAGCAAGGCCTTGGGCAATCCCATGGCTTCCAGTTGCTCCCACAGGGACTGCGTAGCAGAGGCATCACGCCCACCTGCCTCAATGGCTCGCACCACGGCTGGGGTGCATTGCCCCTTCAGGACCTCGCGGGTGGCATCGGCAAAGAGATCGTTTTCATTCGTGTTCATTGCTCAGCTCCCCGTGTTCAACGCAAGCCCAGTCCGCGCGCGATCATTCCGCGCAGGATGTCGCGCGTACCACCTCGCAGCGAAAACGAAGGGGAAGCTTGGGTTATGTACTTGAGCGTCATCAGCAGTTCAACCGGTATCTCCTCGGTGTCCCGCGCGAACAGGTCTTCGGCGATGGCTGCGGGAATCATCTGTTCAAGCGTGGTGCCGAGCTCCTTGACCAGAGCGGCTTCCACGATGGGGCTGGCGCCTTGCACAAGCTTTTGCTGCACCGCCACCGACATCGCGCGTAAAGGTGCAAGCTGTGTGAGCACCTTGCCCGCCAGGCGTTGGGCCGACTCCGTGCGCCCCTGTGGGGTGCGAACGTACTGCAGCCATTGTTCAAACAACACAATGGAAGAAAACAGACGCTCCGGCCCACTGCGCTCGAAGGCCAGCTCGGCAGTCACTTGTTCCCAGCCCTGGCCCTCCACACCTATCAGAGCGTCATGGCCCAGTTGCACATTGTCGAAAAAGACTTCGCAGAAATGGCTGTCGCCCGACAGGTCGCGGATAGGGCGCACCGTCACACCGGGTAGCGACAGATCCACGATCACCTGCGACAGGCCCTTGTGGCGATCCTCCGAAGTGCCTGAAGTGCGGACCAATGCAATCATGTACTGGCAGTGGTGAGCATAGGTGGTCCAGATCTTCTGCCCATTGAGAAGCCAGCCCTGTGCGTTCGGTATGGCACGGCTCTTGACGCTGGCCAGGTCCGAACCGGAGTTGGGCTCGCTCATGCCGATGCAAAAAAAGGCCTCACCGCGGCAGACCTTGGGGATATAAAACTGCTTCTGGTCCTCGGTCCCGTACTTGAGAATGAGTGGGGCACTCTGGCGGTCGGCGATCCAATGTGCGCCCACGGGCGCGCCAAAATTCAGAAACTCCTCGACCAGCACATAACGGGTAAAGGCACTGCGGCCGGCTCCGCCATACGCCGTGGGCAAGGTCACACCAATCCAGCCCTTGGCGCCCAGCTGACGACTGAACTCGGCGTTGTAGCCCATCCATGAACGGGCACGAATGTGCGCGGGCATGGCTCGCGTAGCTTCTATCAGGAATGCACGCACTTCGGCGCGCAAGGCCTCGTCTTCAGCGGGAATACCGGTAAGTGCCAGTGACTCCAACGTGCTCATTGCACTACTCCGTGTGTTGCAAAGCGCGCGACAGCGCACCAAAGACTGAAACGGCTGCTGTGTTCATCGCTGAGGCACCTTGGCCTGGGCAACGATGCGCTTCCACAGGGCAATTTCATTCTCCTGAAACGTACGCATCTGTGAGGGGCCCCCGGTCATTGGAATGGCTCCGATGCGCTCATAAAACTGGCGGGTTTCGTCAGTTTTGGAGATCTCCGTCAATAGCGCCGCCAGCTTCTCGGTTTCAGCAGCGGGTGTCTTGGCGCTGACCATGGCCCCGACCCACGTGTAGGCTTCGAAACCTTTCAAGCCCGCCTCATCGGCCGTAGGCACGTCTGGCAAGTTAGGTACTCGCCGATCCGAGGCCACTGCTAGCACCTTCACCCGGCCCGCCTTGGCGAGCTCTTGTACGGCCGTCACTTCGGCAAATGCGTAATCGACTACGCCTCCCGCGACGGCGGTCATGGTTTCCCCGGCGCCCTTGAAGGGGACATGAACGGTGCGTACCTTCGCTGCATCGTTGAGCAGTTCTCCCATCAATTGATAGCCCGCCGATCCCGCACCAAAATTCACTTTCCCAGGATTTGCAGCAGCATGATCTAACAGGCCTTGTAGATCGTTGTACGACACAGTGGGAGCCGCAGCGATCATGGCAGGCGATCGCATCATCATGGTCAAGGGCGCAAAATCGGCGACCGGGTCATAGGGCAGGTCTTTGAAGAGCGCTGCATTGACCGCCAGGGTGGAATTGCTGCCGATAAACACGGTATAGCCGTCCGCGGGTGCAGTCAGCACCTGATTGACGGCGATGAACCCGTTTGCGCCGGGCTTGTTTTCTACGACGACAGGCTGTCCCGTCAGGTCCTGCAGCTTTTTAGCGAAGTAGCGTGCAGAGGTGTCGGTACCGCTTCCAGGACCAAACGGCACAAC
This sequence comes from Bordetella sp. 15P40C-2, assembly GCF_009763235.1. Lineage (NCBI taxonomy): Bacteria > Pseudomonadati > Pseudomonadota > Betaproteobacteria > Burkholderiales > Alcaligenaceae > Bordetella > Bordetella sp. 15P40C-2. The sequence goes on along the minus strand of NZ_WSJA01000025.1, from coordinate 85,032 downwards.
GAATTTGATGGGTTTGGATGGGAAATCCTGGGCCGAGGACGTGCCCCCTGCAACGAAAAACAGGCAAGCGCTGGCCGCTAGCCAAGTCAACAACGGTCGGCGGTTGAAGATCATTTTTTGTCTCCTATCTTTTGTGCACCCCGTTCTCTAGGAGCCGGGGTTAGAAGACAAATGTAGAAGTGACGTTTACGATGGGTCCAATATTAAAAAATGTGCTTTTGATACCTATTCGATATCGCCATGGATCTGCGCCAGCTACAGCGATTTGTGACTCTGATGGAAACGCGTAACTTCCACCGTGCTGCCGCGTTGTTGCACATGGCACAGCCGCCGTTGTCGGTGTCTATCCGACGCTTGGAAGATACATTGGGGGGCAAACTATTCGAACGTCACCCTAGCGGGTTAATCCCTACTCCGATGGCTCATGCCATTCTGCGCGATGCTCGTATCGCGCTGTTCCATGCCGAGCAATGCAGGCTCAAAGCACAAGAGACCTTGCACGGCTTGCAAGGACAGCTGCGGATGGGCTTCATCGGCAGCGCCACATACAAGCTGCTGCCGCAGCTGATTCCTGCTCTGCGGCATACCTTTCCCAAATTGGAGCTGGATCTGCTGGAGATGACATCGCTGGAGATTCTGGAAGGTATTCGGTCCCAGCATGTCGACATGGGTTTTCTACGCTTTCCGGTGGGGGATGTACCTGAAGTCGAGGTAATTCCGCTGGAACGGGACGACTTTGTGTTGGCGGTACCCAGCAAAAGTCCTTTAACGGAGGGTGGACGTACCCAGCTGGCATTGTCAGAGGTTGCCCAGCAGCCTTTCATCCTGTATCCCAAGTCCCGAGTGCCCGGCTTAGCGGCGTTGGCCGCTACACGCTGCCAGCTATCGGGCTTTGCTCCAAGAGTCGTACAGGAGGCCATGCAGGTGCATACCATCCTCAGTCTGGTGGCATCAGGCGTGGGCGTAGCCTTGGTAGCCGGCGTGGCTCAGCACGTGCAGTTTCCTGGTGTCACGTATCTGACGCTCACGGACACACCGGCAGAGTTCTGTGTCGGTATGGCGCTGGCGGTACCTCACTCCCGCCGTAGTGCGATCGTGAACAATGTGCTGGAGTACGTCCAGCTGCATCACCAGGTGCCGGAAATGCAGCAATATGCGCTTAGAACGGCGAACAGCTCCTCTGTGTGAATGCTTCGGATATCAGTTGGGACTGTGGAAAATCACCCGATCTGTGACGCCCGCAGAAGTTGGGACGCTCGCTAAACAACAGTTCAGCGAGCTCCAAGTCTTACTTCAAAGGCGCCTTTCCTTCTGAGACGTCCATAATCATGCGAGCCGCGAGGTATAGCCTGGGTACGATGCTGTCGATGATGATGTATTCCGCATCGTTGGAGTGAGCGCCAAAGCCGGACAACCCCATTCCTTCGATGACCGGCCCGCGGGCTTTCAGTGCCGCAAAGGCGGCATCGGTGCCGCCGCCAGTCGGGCGATCCACTACCGCCAAGGGCAGGTCCAGCTCTTCATAGATCTGCACGCCATGGCGAGCCAGGGCGCGAGAGGCGTCCGTGGCCTCAAGCGGGGGGCGGCGTACTTCGAATTTCACACTGACTTTTGAATCGGGCAGAAGTTTGTTCTGTACGCGTTCGTCGATGGTCTTGGCCAGTGCATCGAAATCCGAGACGCGTAGCGCGCGCGCATCCGCCTGTGCGGAGGCATTGCCGGGGATGACGTTGCGGTTGGTGCCGGCTTGCGCCACAGTCCAATTGAGTTTCAGACCGTCTTCGGGTTTGGACAGGTCGTCCATTTGCAGGATCTGGTGGGCGAGTTCGTAGAGCGCGTTGACGCCGCCTTCTGGCCGTGCGCCCGCGTGGGAGGTCTTTCCTTGCACGTTCAGGTAAACCGCTCCAATGCCGCTGGTGGCCAGGGTCAGTCTGGGCTTCATGCCGCCGCCTTCGAATGAGAAGACCGCATCCTGGTCGGCACCCAGTCGCGTGATGGTGCTGCGCGAGCCCGGCGAACTGATTTCCTCGTCACCATTGATCAGAACGGTAAGCGTGCCGTAGTCCTTAAATCCCAGCTTTTGCAGTAGGTCTATGGTGTGGATCACGCTAGCTACGCCGTGTTTATCATCGGCGATACCCAGGCCATAGGCACGCTCGCCATCGATGCGAAACGGCTGGTCTTTCAGCATGCCTCGACGGTAAACCGTGTCCATATGCGCAATCAGCATGATTTTGCTGTCGCCCGTCCCTTTGAATTCGGCGTGAACCATGGGGCCGACTTTCTCCGGGGTATCGTCAAGACGCGTCACGTCGGTAGCCGGTACGATTTTGACCGTGCCACCTAAATCGCTGAGCCGCTTGCTGACCAGCTCGGCAATGCGCTCGACGTCTTCGACGTCCTTGCTTCCCGACTCGATCTCCACGAGCGCTTTCATGGTGTCGAGCATGCCCTGTTTTTGCGCTGTCGCGGCCTCGTACACGGCAGTCACCGGCGCTGCCGCCGCCAGTTGTCCGCTACAGATAAAAACCAGTGCAAGGCCAGCGCGATAAATCGAAGAGCGAAATGGAAGCCGTGACATAGGAATATCCTCGGAGTTTAGATGGGAGGCGTGCGAAACCTCCCAAGGGTTGGCGCCATTTTTGTAGAGTAATAGTATTGGCGCGCGATGGATGTAACGAAGCGCACCGCACGAGGTATAGATGGCTGCGGGGTCACTAGGCCGGAGCCAGCTGTTTTTCCGGCATTTGCCCGACCCTTTCGTACAGCTGTTCCCGCACACCGGTTTCCTTATAGATACTGGCAATCAGGCGAGCCTCGGGCGTATCTCGGTCCAGTACATCGTCGGGCAGTGCCGGTAGGTCTTTCACCCCTTCGATCGCATCAGGCATCTGTTCGAGCCATGCCGCTTCCTGGGGATCAGGGTTGTGGCTTGCACTCGCGGAATAAACGGTGATGGCATCGCACAGCCGCGCAGCGCAGGCAACCAAGGGGAACCAAGCCGCGGCCTCGTAACCGGCGGGCGGCGGCTCGGCCAGCGAGCGTTGTAGCGCGGCTCGCATGTCGACCAGCTTGCTATAGGCCGCGCGACGCGCGTCGCTTAGCTCGGCGACCTCAGGCTGCGAGCGGTTAGCGAGCGCCTGGCTCAGATATTGCGCGATGGCTTTACGTGCGTCCGTCAGGGCTTGGTCGAGTTCGCTGAAATGTCTGCGCGGCCAGAGCAAGTAGCCAAAGACCAACACAATGGCGCACCCCGCAAGGGTATCGATAAGCCGCAGCATGGCGTAGTCTATGCCCTGACGTTCAGGGGCTAGGAAATCGATCAGCACCAACACCAATGGCGTTACGGCGAACGAGGTCAGCGCATAGCTGCGTTGCGTGAGCCATGGCAAGGTGAAGGTGATCGCGCCAATGAGCAGAATGAACAGGGGACCGACCGGCACATAGGCCAGCAGCAGCCCGCCGGCCACCACGCCGACCGCCGTGCCGAGCATACGCTGCACGGCGCGTACAAAGATCGAACCCAATTCCGGCTTCATCACGATCGCCACGGTCATGGGCACCCAGTACCAATGCGAGATATTGTCGAAATAGTGAACCGAATATCCCAGCGCCGTGCATAGCATTAACTTTATCGCCGCCTGTACGGTGCTGCGCCCTGGGGTGAGCTTTTGCAGCAGCAAGCGCAGTTGCAGCGACTGTTGTGAGGTCGCGCGCGCTCTTGCGCCCGTCGCGTCGGGCACGGCTTTAGCGTCCCATAGGGCCTCGATCAGGTCATCAAGTTCACGCGCGAATTCGCAGCCTTCCGTATGATGGCCGGTGTAGCGCCGCTCATGCAGCACTGCGTCGGTGATGTCGTGGAGGATGGGTTGCAGCCGCTCGAGATGATCGACACTCTGACGCGCCATCAAGGCGGCGAAAAGCCGGTCCAGGCTTTGGACGATCGCGGCGGTTTGATCCACGACCTGGTTGCGGCCCACGGCGCGATAGCGCGCTTGCAGCATGAAGGTATAGAGCGCTTCGTACTTGATGTTGTATTGCAAGCGCGCGGCTTCGATATCCCCATGGGCGAGCTTTTGCTTGCAGATAGCGCTTAACGCCTGCAGCACCTGCACAATGGCATCGCGGCGCGGATGATGCGGCCGAAACCATTTCTCCAGCAGCAGCAAGAACATCGCAAATAGCGCACCGCTTATGACCAGCAAGCTCGACATCCAGAAGTGCTGGATCTCCGGATTGCCCAGTGCCACCGCTGCCATGATCATGAACTGCAGCGAGCCAATCGAAATGGCGGCGCTATAACTGCTGGCGATGGACAGTAGAAAGCCGATCACGCTCATGATCAGCACGATCCCGGTCCACGGCAACCCCATCGTCTGCAAATAGCCGGCCATGAAGCCCGCCGCGCCAATGGGTGCGGCGGTAAGGATCTTGCGAAAGGTCGCGCTATACGGCGCGTCGCGCTCGCCTATCGCAGGAAAAAGAGAGCCGAGCGAGATCCACAGCGTATACATCAGCGTGTCGGTGTAATGACCCACTGCCATGGGAAGGCAGACGGCCAGCGCGGCCCGGCTGCAACGACTGATGTTCCAGCTCGCCGGATTCAATCGTGCGACCTCTCTAAGCCATGAACTCGGGCTTAGGGAAACTTCGTCTTTCTGGGTGTCGGGCTTATCCATGCTAGTCCAAGCGGTCCCGCGACCGCGCTTTGCAACGTATAAAGGTACTATCGGCGAGCGATGGCTCGCCGCGTCTATATTCAGACAGGGCTCGCACTATTGACGCCTAAGAACTGAAACGGCTTGGACGGTTGGAAGTCGCGCGTCGCGTTGCCGGAGTAGGTATGCGTCTGATCGTCACCCAGGTCCAGTTTCATGACCTTGCCGGTTTTGTCGCTGAAGTCGATCGCCTTCAGATCGACCCAGAACGTGTTGGGCGTGAGCGCCGATTCAAAGAAGTACAGCTTGCGTTGATGATCGAACACCGTGCGCCAGCGGGTGGAGGAAATGTTGGGTTGGTCTGGCGTGCTGATGCCATACGGGACGGATACGTTGCGGATCACGCTGAACACGCTGGCCAGCGATTTATTGGGGTCCTGATCTTTTGGGATCGTGTTCACATAGAACGAGGCGCGGGCGAATCGATCCGACGCGCGATTGGTGCCGGGCAGCATGACCGTGCCGTTGATCTGTTGCCAATAGGTGTTTAGCGCCAGTTGCTCTTCGAAGATCGGCGAATTGGTCATCACCTGATATTCGCGGCTGTGGTGGATGATTTGTTTGCCGCCGATATATTCGACGATGGCGCTGTCGCCGCTGGCGTCCGACATGGAAAGATGCAGCGTCGCGAGGCGGCTTTCGCCGGGGATGTTATCGGTGACGATGGTGAATGGCTCGTCTTTTAGTGCGTCCACCGCTTCTTTAACGGTGGCGAAATTGTCCAGCACATATTGCGCCCAGGCCGCGATCGACAGGCCCGGCTTGCTGCTGGGCTCAAAAGGTGGATACTCCGATTCCACCAGCCAAAGCAAGTTGGCGTTCAATCCCGCCTCGTTCACGCCATCGGTGGTGGAAATGTCGTAGCCGGAGGTGATGACGCTGCCATACTTGGAGGTCCAGTGCACGGTGTTCTCGCCCGTCTGTCCATCGCGTTCCATACCGCGCGGCAAAATCCAAAGATTGCTGACGATATTGCTTTTCCAATCCATTGAGCGCGCCGTCATGACCTGACCGTTATCACCCAGGAACACCAAACGGGTGCAGGCCCATGCGCTTGGCGCGGTAGCGAGCGTCGTCATGCTCAGGACGAGCGCTGCCAGTTTCGAGATAGTGCTGCGCTGATTCATGTTGATCAAGGTTCTTATCGATAGAGAGACAATGGCGACACCGGCTACCGCCCGAATCGGTCGATGGCGATAAAGCAGCTTGGCAGGGAGGGCCGGTTCATCAATAATAGGGCCGCAACATCATACCTTCTCTGGACGCTGGCCATACCCATGCAGACCCCTTTATATAAGCTATCGAGTTTCCTCGTGTGTGGCGCAATTTTTAGCACACCCGGGGTCGCGGCCCAACCTCAATCGCCTGATGACGACGCCTGGAGATTTCAGGTCACGCCATACGTATGGATGACCGGCCTGGATGGCACCGTGCGCCCGTTCCAGGGCGCGCCCACGGCGCACGTGGATAAGTCGTTCTCAGAAATTCTGGATAGCCTGGATGCAGCGTTTTTCCTGGCCGGAACGGCGCGTAAAGACCGTTGGGTGGTGCAGGGCGATCTGACCTACGCGGCGACTTCTGATTCCGCCGCCTTGCCATATGGGCTATCGGCGCGGGCGAAGGTGCGACAAACCTCGGCGACCTTGCTCGGCGGCTACAGCTGGGAAGTCGGGCATCAATCAAATCTGGACGTGATGGCGGGGGCCCGGTATTGGGATATCAATGCGAAGGTAAAGGTCGGCAATCTGCTATCGGCAACGTCCGACACCTCTTTTATTGACCCGATCGTCGCGCTGCGCTGGCGCAATGACTTCGCGCCGCGGTGGTCATCTCTGGTCTATGTGGATACGGGCGGCTTTGGAGCGGGGTCGGACTATACCTGGCAGGTGATGGGATCTATCAACTACCAGGTGCATGACCATGTCCATTTGTCGGTGGGCTACCGTCACCTGGATGTGAACTATCGTGATGGCGGCAAGCGTCTGGATTTCTCGCAAAGCGGGCCGCTCGTGGGGCTCACGTTCAGGTTTTAGGCTCGAACATCACCATGCCCGCCTGCGATCAAAGCCAATAAATCCAGAAGGCCGACAGCACGATGCATAGCGTGGCCACGGGCAGGCCTGCCTTGGCGAAGTCCATGAACGAGATGTTCACGCCGCAGGCCTTGGATTGTTCCACCACGACGATGCCGGCGAGACTGCCAAATATCACCATATTGCTGGAAAAGCCCGTGCCCAACGCCAGCGCGGCGCACAATGCATCGGAATTCGCACCCGGCTGCAGGTAGGGCGCCAGCAGCATCACTGTGGGGTTATTGCCCACGATATTGCTCAAGGCCGCGCTCGTCAGATAGAGGGCGAGTGGCTCATTGAGGTCGACACCCAGATGTTTCAAATCGGCAAGCAGCGTCTGGGGCAGCCCGGTCGCGGCCATCGCCGCATTCACGATAAACAAGCCCATGACGAGCAGAAGCAAGTTGCCATCGACTTCCTTGAGCACATCGTTCGAGGCAATGCTGCGGTTGATCAGGAGTATGCTGGCGGCGGTCAGGGCGACAATTTCCTGTGGCCAGATGTCCATGACGAACACCACCACCGTTGCCAGCATCACCACCGATGCCTTGATCGTATCCATCAAATCCAGGCGAGCCGGCGCGGTGTGCGCTGCTGGCGTGGGGCTGGTTTGTTGCCCCAGCGTCCATTTGCCGCGAAACATATAAGCAATGACGCCCCACACAATGGGCAATGACAGCAGGGCGGGCAGACCGGCGACCTTTAACAGCTCGAGAAACGACACATCCAACGCCTGCGCCGCGATCATATTTTGCGGACTACCGATCAGCGTACCGACCGAGCCCGCATTCGCCGCGAAGCAAAAGGCGAGCAGGAAAGGAATGGGATTCAACCCTCTGGCCAGCGTGATGGACACCAACAAGGGCGTCATGGCCACCACCACGACGTCGTTGGTCAGCAGGGAAGACAGCACGCCACTGACTGCGATAAAGACCGCTAGCAGCACAGTGGGACTCGCCCGTAGCGTGGCGACCTTCTGTGCCGCCCACGCATAAAAGCCCGACACCGCGAACGCGCCCGAAATCACCATCAGGCCGAATAGCAGACCGACCGTTTTGTAGTCGATTGCGTTCCACGCCGCCTGTGCACTGAGGCTGCCTACGGCCAGCATGGCGACCGCGCCGATCAACGCGGCGCCCGTGCGATCGACTTTAAACCCTGGGATTTTGCCGAATCCCATGGCGATGTAGACCACGAGGAAGATTAGCAATGTGAGATGCATAAGCGGTGTTCGTTCGATCTGCGAAATAGGAATCGCGTCAGGTCATTGATACGCCTGTAACGCGAGCGGGCGCCATTGTAGTAGTTGAATTAAGGCCTGCCCGCAGCGTGGCCGCGAAAGGAACATCCAAGGTCCGTAGGGCGACGTGCCCCAACCGGCCAGAGTCCGCAGACGCTTTAAACATTCCAAACTCTGTTCTTGACGGGCGGATATTGCTCGCTTAATGTACGTACAAACGTACATAACAGAGGAGACAACATGACCGCTGCAAATTCGGTTGGGCAGGACGCCTTGGCTGGCGTCAAGGTGCTGGATCTGTCGAATTTTCTGGCCGCGCCCATGAGCGCGATGTTTCTCGCCGATTTCGGCGCCGACGTGATCAAGGTCGAACGTCCAGGCAGCGGCGACGAGGTGCGCTATTGGGGCGAGAACAAGGATGGCGTGGGTCTCTACTACAAGGTGCTGAACCGCGGCAAGCGCGCCATAACCTTGGATCTGCGTACGCCGTTCGGGCAAGAGGCTGTAAAACGACTCGTGGCCGACATGGACATCGTGGTCGAAAACTATCGTAGTGGCACGCTCGAAAAATGGGGACTGGGTTACGAGGCCTTAAAGGAGATCAACCCTGGGCTGATCATGATGCGCGTGACTGGCTTTGGCCAAACCGGCCCCTATCGGGAGCGTCCTGGCTTTGGCACCCTGGCCGAAGCCTACGCCGGCTACGCACAGATTTCGGGCTATCCGGATCAGCCGCCGCTACTTCCCGGATTTGGCTTGGCCGACTCCTCGACCGGCCTGATGGCGGCATTTCTGGCCATGGTGGCGCTACGCCACAAAGAACGCACGGGGCAGGGGCAGTATGTGGACCTTGCCATCTATGAAACGCTACTGACCTTGATTGGCCCGCACGTCATCAACTACGACCAGCTGGGGCTCATACAAGAGCGCAGCGGCAGCCGGCTTCCCTTTACCGCGCCGCGCAACACGTTTCAAACCCGCGATGGCAAGTGGCTGGCGATCGCGGGCAGTGCCCAGTCGACCTTTGTACGGATATGTCAGGTGCTGGAAATTCCCGAGCTCGTGGATGACCCGCGTTTTGCCGACAACCGCCAACGTCTCAAGCATGTCAAAGAACTGGACGAGGCCTTGCAGCGCGCCGTGTCCCGCTTTGATCTGGACGATCTGCTTGCGCGTTCCGCCGATTTGCAGTCGACCATGGCGCCCGTCAATAACGTGGCGCAAATCATGGCGGATCCTCAGATTCAGGCTCGGGAGAACATCGCCACGTTGCAAGACGATGAGCTGGGCGCGCCGCTACGCATGCAGAATGTCGTGGGCAAACTGTCCGCCTCGCCCGGGCGTATCCGCACGCCCGGACCAGCTTTGGGTCAGCACAATAGAGAGATTCTCATCGATCGGTTGGGCTATACCGAAGCACAGCTGCAACAGGCCGGCATTACGTTGGCGGATTGAGGGAGGATGCCATGGCGATGAGTTTTCCATCCAGCGTCGAGGTAGTCGAAGTCGGCCCGCGCGACGGTCTGCAAAGCTTTCCCTCCTGGGTCGATACCGATACGAAGGTCCGCATCATTGACCGATTATCGGCAGCGGGCTTGCCCGTGATCGAGGTGACGGGATTTGCGCATCCACGAGTCATTCCCAATCTAAAAGATGCCGAGGAAGTTTGCGCGCGCATCCATCGACGGCCAGGAACGATATATCGTGGTCTGGCGCCGAATGCCCGCGGTGCGCAGCGCGCGGTGGACGCAAAGGTCGACGAAATCGTGGGCCTGACCATCGGCAGTGCATCGTATCTGAAGAAAAATCAGAACATGGACCCGGAACGCGCCAACGCGCAGGCGATCGAGGCGTTTCGCATTGCCGATGCGGCTGGCCTGCGCTATGTGCTGGCTTTGGGAATGTCGTTCTGGTGCCCCTATGAGGGCGTCATTCCCGAAGAGCGCATCACGTCCATGGTGGGCGAGTTTCGCAATGCGGGGATTCGCCGCCTGTACTTGGCGGGGTCGGTGGGGATGGAGGATCCCCGGCATGTGAACAGACTGTTTGGTCGATTGCGTGACCGTTATCCTGATGTCGAGCTGGGCTTTCATATCCACAACTTGTCTGGCATGGCGACGGCGAACATCGCGGCGGCATTAGACGGCGGGGCGGCCTGGTTGGAAGGCGCCATCTGCGGCATCGGCGGTGGCATCGCCATGCCGCAGACGCTGGGCGCGGTGGGTAATTTCCCAACCGAAGATCTGGTGCGGATGCTGGGGTTGATGGACATAGACACCGGCCTGGACGCGGACGAAGTTCTGGCGGCGGCCCGCGAGGTGGGGCAGTGGTTGAATATCGAACCGCGCAGCCACGCCACGCACGGCGCGACCCGCGAGGCCGTGACCCAATGGGGTCGCGACCATCCGCACGAGTACCCCGGATGATGCTTATTCGTCGTCAGCGGCGTGCGCGCGAAAGCGTGAGCTTTGCGTGTAGGTGCCGCTGGGATAGTGTCCTAGCCCCACCTGCACCAGCTGACCCGCTCGGTCCAGATAGTAGCGAGTGATTCTCAGAGCAGCTTGGCCCTCTTTGGCGTGCAATGCGCGCGCCATGGGCTCATCAAGATTAGCGGCGGTGATTTCTTGCTGAACCTCGACAATGCGTATGCCGTAGCGGGCTTCAACCAAGGTATAGATCGGCTTTCTGAGCACCTTGATGCCATGCAGTACATCAGCGAACTCAGGACGCAGGTAAACCTGCAGGTAGCTCATCGGCGTGCGGCTGTCGACGAAGGTACGGACGATATTGGCTTCAGTCCATGCCTGGCCGGGCTGGCAGTGCAGCTGGGCGGCCCAGGCCTCGTCGGCCACGATTTCGCGTTGCGATTGCACGTGCATCTCCGTCGCGTCGACGAATTGCAAGAGCTCGGAAACGGAGTTGATGCCGCTGAAAAATCGCAGCGATTGTGGGCGTGCGCGAACCCGGGTGCCGACACCGGGGCGGGCAGAAATAATGCCTTCATCTTTCAGTTCACGCAGTGCCTGTCTGACCGTATGGCGGCTCACGCTGTAGCGCAGCGCCAATTCCCCTTCGGTGGGCAGGGTGCTGCCTACCGGGTAACGGTCGGTTTCGATGTCGTGCTTCAACGTGCGCGCCAGCGTTGCATAAAGCGGTTGGCGTCCACCCGAGTACGCATCAAAGGCAACAGGCGAAGACGGTGGGGTAGTTGCCATGCGAAGACCAACGATTGGAGGTGGAGCGATTGTAATAGACGTGTCTGGCGCCGAGTCCGGAAAGCCATGTATGCGTGATTGCGACTATTGACATCCGCAGAATCACTCCATATTGTACGTACATACGAACAAATGAAGAAATAGAAACCCGAGACAGCTTGTTGGCACCGCAAACGTGACACTAGTGGGCGCCATCGAATCTGGCAGCAGTAGACGACAAGCATCACCGAGGAGACAAGCATGCAGCACTTTGCAGCAAAGGTGAGACCGTTAGACCGACCGAAGCCTGGGTCGCCCAACCGATGTGGAATATCCGAAGGCGTTCACCCAGTACCAATAAGACCTAAGCCGCGGCAACGCCACAACGAGTGTTTCTGATCGCGCCCAGACGCGGCCGAGAACCGCGTCGTCACGCTCACTCTTGCCGGCGTCATCTGATTCCGGAACCTTTATTGCCACTCACGGAGGCAATTTCATCGTGCCTGTGTTCGAACTTTTAGTCGCCGGGATTCTGCTGGGCGGGCTCTATGCCTTGATGGCATGCGGGCTTAATCTGATCTTCGGTGTGATGCGCGTGATCAACTTCGCCCACGGCGATTTGCTTGCCGTGGGCGCATTGACCGCGGTGTCCTTGGTGGCGGGGTTGCACCTGCCGTATTTCGCCGCGCTGATTCTGGTGCCGTTGCTGACCGCGGCGATCGGGCTCGCCATGCAGTATCTGGTGATTCGCCACATCATCGATGGCCCGCCCATTATGTCGCTGCTGGCGACGTTCGCAATATCCACGATCTTGATCAATATATCGCTCATGATCTGGGGCGGCGGCTTTCACGGTCTGCCTACCGTTTTGAGCGGCTCCATTCCCTTGCTGGGCATGGATATTCCTTTGGCCCGCTTGGTGTCGTTCCTGGTCGCGATGACAGCCACGCTGGGCGTATGGTGGTTCTTGCAATCGACACGCTTCGGCAAGGCAATCCGATCGGTCTCGCAGGCGTCGGAACTGGCGGTGATCTCAGGCATATCGATCAATCAGGTGCGTAACGTGACTTTTGCGTTGGGCGCCGCCATGGCCGGGTTGGCGGGCGTGTTGCTGGCGCCGACTTTCGCGGCCGACGCGCAGTTAGGCGCGCGCTTTGGCATCAAAGCGTTTGCGGTGATTATCGTCGGTGGGATGGGGAGCTATCCCGGCGCGATGGCGGCCGCGTTATTGATGGGCGTGCTCGAAGTGTTCGCCGGGTATCTCTACGGGCAGGTGCTGGGTAGCGCCACCGTGTTCCTCGCGATGTTGATCGTCTTGGTTGTCCGGCCGCGAGGCTTGTTCGGGATAGGAGCACGCGCATGAAATCCCTGTTTGTTTCTGTCGTGATTGTCGCGGCGCTGGCGGCGTTGCCGTGGGTGGCTGGATCGTACGGTATGTCGTTCATGATCCAGACTTTTATCTTCATCGCGTTGGCGTATTCGTGGAATCTCATCGGCGGCTATGCGGGTTATACCCATTTCGGCCAGGTGGCATTCTTCGGCCTTGGGGCGTATGTGGGATCGCTGGCGATTCTGGATGGCACGCATTGGATCGTGGCGTCGCTGTATGCGGGCGTAGCGGCCTGCTTGCTGGCCACGGTGTTGGGCAGCGTGATGCTGCGCTTGAAGGGGCCATATTTCGCCATCGGTATGTTTGGGATCGCGCGCGTATGCGAGTCTCTCGCGCTGGGCATGGACGACATCACGCAAGGCGGCACGGGCCTTTATCTGGTTGTTGTTGAGCAGTCGCACTTGTATTACGCAGTGGGTGCTATTGCGTTGTTCATGGTGATGGCCACGTGGCGGCTGGATAGTTCTCGGCTGGGTTTGCAGCTGCTGTCGATCCGCGAGGACGAGACTGCCGCCAACGCGCTAGGCGTACGCACGACGCGCCTGAAAATTGGGACCTTCGTCGCATCGGCATTCATGCCTGGTGTTTGCGGGTGCTTGTATGCCTGCTATTTGGGCTACATCGACCCCGCGACCGCGTTTGCGCCCATGACGGAGCTGACGGTGATCGCCATGGTGCTGCTGGGAGGCATGGGCACGGTCTTCGGCCCATTGGTGGGCGCGGCCCTGATGTCCGTGGTCAACGAAGTTTTGTGGGCCCGTCTACCCGAGATTTATCTCGCCTTGGTGGGCTTCATTATTCTGATCGCCGTGCTCTATATGCCGCGCGGTATCGTCAATCACGCACAGCGGCGTGCCTGGTTTTGGGTGCCTTTGGCACGTGGACACCTGCGCCGCATGGCCTCACGTCGCAAGGAGCCCGTCCAATCATGAGCGCAACCTCGCAACCCATGCTGTCGGTCGAAAACGTCAGTAAACGCTTTGCAGGCCGGGTGGCGCTCGAAGGCGCCAGCCTGGAGATTGCGTCCGGGTCCATCACCGGCGTGATCGGGCCAAATGGTTCGGGTAAATCGACACTGTTCAACATCATTGCCGGCGCGCTGGCTGCCGATGGTGGGCGCATTGTGTTGCAAGGCCAGGACGTGACGCGCGCGACGCCCGCGGACATTTGTCGGCGCGGCGTTGGGCGCACGTTCCAGATATCACGGCTATTCAACGAACTGACTGTGCTGGAAAACCTGGTTGCCATCGCGCACGGCATGACAGATAGCGCGGCGGTCGAGCGGGCGCTGGCGTTATTGGACTTTCTGGAAATAACCTCCCTACGGGACAAGTGGGGCGCCGAACTGTCGTACGGCCAGCGCAAACTGGTCGAGATCGCCCGGGCGCTGATGCTACAGCCGACGATGCTGTTATTGGACGAGCCCTTTGCCGGCATCAATCCGCGCTTGCAGAATCGCATCGTCGAGCATTTGCAGGCGTTGCGTGCGCAAGGCATGACGCTGTTTTTCATCGACCATGAAATGCGCATCGTGCTGGAGATCTGCGATGACTTATACGTACTGGCCGAGGGCCGCGTGATTGCGCATGGCGATGCCGATACGATCCGCCATGACCAGCGTGTCAAGGATGCGTACTTTTAGGGTTCCAAATCATACGTCCCGAGGGGGACACATAACCGGAGACAAGGAGCAGCCCATGAAGCGACATTTTGCGAAGGTGCTTTTTAGCATCGCCACCGTGGCGGCTGCCCTGGGCACCGCCCAGGCCGCCGACGAGAAACCCATCCGTGTCGGGGTCGCGCTATCGCAATCCGGCAACCTGGCCGATAGCGCCAAACATTATTACCAAGGGGTCGAGCTGTGGCGTGACGAGGTCAACGCGAGTGGCGGCCTGTTGGGGCGCAAGGTGGAACTGGTGGTTTACGACGACCGCAGTGACCCTGCGACGGCTGCCCGTCTTTACGAGAAACTGATCAGCGACGACAACGTTGACTTGTTGTTCGGGCCGTGGGGTTCTGCTTCGGCAGCGACGGCAGCGGCGGTTGCCAATAAGCACAAGCGGGTGTTTCTGAACTCGGGCGGTGCATCGGAGCAGATCCAGGAGCGTGGGTTCAAGTATGTGTTCCAGACGGCCGCGCCGATTAGCGCCTATGTAGCAAGCATTGGCCCGCTGGCAGACCAGCATGGTTTGAAGAGCATCGCTTTCTTCGGCCGTGATTATGCGGCGGCACGCGATATGGCCAAGGGGATCAAGAAAATCGCCGAGGATCGCAAACTGGACTTAAAGACCTCGGAGTTCTTCCCCGCGGGCACCACCGATTTCTCCTCCATGATCGCGCAGGCGCGCCAGATGCAGCCGGACATCTGGGTCTCTGTCGGTTATCCGAACGAAGCCATCGAGATGGTGCGTCAGATGAAAGCGTCTAACTATCTGCCCAAAGTGTTCATCCACAACGGCGCATCGATCGAGGACTTTTTAAAGAGCGCGGGCAAGGACGCGGAGTATGTGTTTGCCATGTCCTTGTATGAGCCGTCGCTCAAGACGAAAGGCAACCCGGAGTTCGTCAAGGCGTATACGGACCGCTACAAGACGGAGCCCGGCTACTACTCGGCGTTTTCCTACGCTGGCGCGACGGTATTAGAGGAGGCAGTCAAAAAGGCCGGTTCGGTCGATCAGGACAAGCTGCGCGACACATTGACCACGCTTGAACTGGATACCGTGATGGGCCATCACAAGGTGGATCCCAACACCGGCAAACAGATCGGTGTGACGGGATTGCTCGCACAAGTGCGCGATGGCAAGCGCGAGATCGTGATGCCGTTGGATGTGAAGACCACCGACGCCGTGATCCCCATGCCGGCCTGGAACAAGCGCTAAGTCGCGCGAGGAGAACGCCATGCAACAGCAATCGGACGACGCGCGCTTTCTGGAGCTGCGGTCGGTGACTACCGGCTACGGTGACGTGCCCGTTGTGCGCAATGCCAACATGGCGTTCGCCCGTGGCGCGATCACGGCGGTGATCGGCTCTAATGGGGCGGGGAAATCCACGGCCATCAAGGCGGCCGCGGGCTTGTTGCCTATCTGGAAAGGGCAGGTGAAGGTCAATGGGGTGGACGTGACACACGAGGCTCCACACAAGCGTTTGGCGCGCGGCGTGGCCTTTGTCCCGCAAGGCCGCATTGTGCTGCCGGAGATGACGGTACGCGAGAATCTCGATGTGGGCGCCTATATATTGGGAAATGACCGCGCCCGTTTCGATGCCGCCCTCGCACGCATGGTCCGCATCTTTCCGGTGATAGGCAAGCGCATGAATCAACTGGCCGGCACCATGAGCGGTGGCGAGCAGCAAATGCTGGCGATCGCGCGTGCATTGATGACCGATCCCACTGCCATCATTTTGGACGAGCCCTCGCTCGGTTTGTCGCCAAAGTTGGTGGATCAGGTATTCGAGAAACTGACCATGCTGGCCGCCGAGGGGCTGACCGTCATCATGGTCGAACAAAAGGCGTCGCGCGCCTTGGCGATCGCCCATAGTGGTTATGTGATGCACACGGGGCAAGTGGTGTATTCGGGGCCGGCGCAAGAACTGCTCGACAATCCTAACGTGCAGCGCTTGTTCCTGGGTGAGGTCCCCGAAGAGATCGACCGCCTGCTCGCGACCCTGGAGAACGAGGAGCCCGCCCATGCCTGAGCTGCGCTTGCGGCGCACACTGTTGATGACGCCAGGCAATCGCCCCGATCGTTTGGCCAAAGCGCCAAGCTATGGCGCCGACGCGGTGGTGTTCGATCTGGAAGACAGCGTGCCTGCGGATCGTAAAGCGCAGGCGCGCGATGACGTCGCCTCGGCCCTTAGAGAGTTACCGCGCGGGCACACGGAGCGCTGCGTGCGCATCAATGGTTTGGACACGCCAGAATCCCGCCTCGATCTGCAGGCATTGCCGCTGGCGCAGGTGGATTCCATTATGGTGCCCAAGGTGGAATCAGCCGACGCGCTGCGCGCATTGGACGCACAGTTGCGAGAGCTGGAGGCCAAGCAAGGCCAGCAGGCAGCCATCGAACTGATCGTCATGCTCGAGACGCCACGCGGTATTTTGCAGGCTTTGCCCATCGCGGATGCCTGCGCGCGCAGCACAGCATTATTCTTTGGCTCCGGCGACTACACCTCTGCGTTGGGGGCCGCCGTCGATGACCTTGTCCTGCACTATCCGCGCTCGGTGGTCACGGCCGCGGCGGCCGCGGCCGGGCTGGCGGCGATTGATGCAGCCTACTTTCAGGACGTAAAAAATGCCGAGGCCACGCGTCGCGATGCGGAAACCGCGCGACGCATGGGATTCGATGGCAAAGTGGTCTTCCATCCAAGCCAGGTCGAGCCGGTGAATGCCGTATTCACGCCAACGGAAGATGAACTCGAACGTGCCCGACGCATTGTCGGCGCATACGAAGCCGGCTTACGCCAAGGGCACGGCACGGGGGTGATCGACGGTGTTTTCGTGGCCGTGGATCTGGTTCTCCCCGCCCAGCGCCTGATAGCGCGTGCCGCGGCCATCGCGGCGCGTTAGCGCGCGACCTTATCACTGTCTTGCTACGGAGCCAGTACATGACTCGTTCTCTCCCTGCTCGCTTGCATCGATCCGAATTGGCCGTGCCCGCGAGTCGTCCCGCTTTCTTCGCCAAAGCGGCCGCCAGCGCGGCGGATGTGGTGTTCTTGGACCTGGAAGACGCCGTCGCCCCTCAGATGAAGGATCAGGCGCGCGCCGAGGCGATTACCGCGCTTAACCAGATAGATTGGGGAGCCAAGACTCTCGCGGTGCGCGTGAACGGATTGGACACCCCATGGGCATTGCAGGACATCGTCGATGTGGTGCGCCAAGCCCCTCGGCTGGATCTGGTGTTGTTACCCAAGGCCGGATCGGCCTTTGATGTGCAGTTCGTGGAACAGATCCTGAACCTGATCGAACGCGAGACGGGTCGAACCAAGCGTGCGGGTATCGAGGTGCTGATCGAAACCGCGCGCGGCGTGGCCAATGTCGAAGAGATCGCGGCCAGCTCGGACCGGCTGGAGGCGATGATTTTTGGCGTAGGCGATTACACCGTCGAGATGCGTACGTTTGATCCCGTCTTCGGCACACCGAGTCCGCGATACGCGGTGCTGACTCATGGAGAGGGCACGGTGCGTGAGCGTCATTGGAATGATCAATGGCATTTTGCCATGGCCCGCATTGCCAACGCTTGCCGCGCGAACGGCTTGCGCCCGATCGATGGGCCATTCACGGATTATGGCGATGCGGACGGCTATAGAGCATGCGCCCAGCGCGCCGCGGCCCTGGGTTTCGAAGGCAAGTGGGCCATTCATCCGACTCAGATCTCGTTGGCCAACGAGGTGTTCTCGCCCACGCCCGAACAGTTGTCATGGGCATTGCGTATCCGCGAGATGATCGATGCCTCGAATCGTCAGGGCAACGGGGCGGTCGGCGACGGTGGCGTGCTGGTGGATATGGCGCATCTAAAGCAAGCGAATGCCATCGCGGATCGGCAGGCGTTGATCGAGCAACAATCGCAAGGAGCCGCATAATGCGCGCCGCCGATCCCGTACCTGCCATTGCCGAAGCCGATGCGACGGGCGAACTGGCCGATCTGTACGAAGACATTCGCCAGACTCTGAATGTGCCTTTCGTGAATCTGGTATGGCGTCATCTGGCCACGATTCCGGGCGTATTGCCCTGGACGTGGGCCGCGGTCAAACCCCTGTATGCGATGCTTGCATTCGACCGGGCGGCAGATGCCCTCGCACGGGTGCCTGCATTGGATACTTTGATTGAGCCATGCTTGCCCGAGGCGCTGACGTTGATTAATTTGGGGGAAAGTGAGCGTCAGGCCATCACGGCCATGCTGGCCGATTACGGGCATGCTAACGCGCGCGCGCTGCTAGCGTTGCTGGCTGCCGGCGCGCGGCTGGATGGCGGTGATATCGATGACGCCGCCTATGCCGCTGAAACGGCTGGGTCGGAAGCGGGCGCGGCTGGGGAAACCACGCCAGCAACCGCAAGGACCCCCGGCGCAGCGCTGCCACTGCCGGGCCTGGATACCTTGTCGCCAGCCACGTTGAAAGTCATCGACGTGCTCAACAGCTACGGGCAGATTGCCGATACCGCGATTGTGGCAAGTCTGTATCGGCATCTCGCGCACTGGCCGGGGTTTCTCGCGCTGGCTTGTACGGTGCTAGCCCGACCGCAGCGTGACGGCGTGCTGGCGGCCGAAGTGCGAAGCACCTTGGAGCAAGCGCGCTCGATTGCCGCTCGTTTGCCCCGGTTTGGCGAAGCGCCAGACCGCTTGGCGGCCGAGGCACGCGAGGCCGCGGCCGCTTCGCTAAACGCGTTCACCGGCCAAGCCATCAGCCGTATGGTGGTGATGGGCGCGGCGATGCAGCGTTTGCTATAGCTCTTAGCGACGGACACGCGCGTTCAAGAGGGAATTCGCGCGACCACCTTGATCTCGAAATCAAAGCCCGCCAGCCAGTTCACCCCCACCGCTGTCCAGTTGGGGTAGGGCGCGGCGGGAAAGATCTCGTCCTTTACCTTCAATACCGTTTCGAACTGATGCTCCGGGTCGGTGTGATACGTCGTCAGATCGACGATATCGGCCAATGTGCACTCCGCCGCCGCGAGCGTGGCCTGCAAATTATCAAATGCGAGTCGGATTTGGGCCTCCAGGTCCGGCTCGGGCTCGCCGTCGGCGCGCGAGCCTACCTGACCCGAGACGAACAACAAATCACCAGAACGAGTCGCGGCCGAGTATCTGTATTTCTCATAGAGCGCTTGGCGTCGAGCGGGGAAGATGGGGGAATTTGTAGACATTGAAAGGCTCCTGGATTTGCGCATGTGCACAATTTCACATACGCTATGTATGTCAATTTAGTTGAGATACACTGCGTATGTCAAATTCAAATACGCAGCGTATGCGAAATCATGGCTACGAATAAGCGCTTAGAGAAAATGGCTGAAACCCGGGCCAAGCTGATCGCCGCTGCAAGGCACGCGTTCGCCCAAAACGGGTTCGCAGCGACCTCCATGGACGAGCTAACGGCCGAGGTCGGCTTGACGCGCGGCGCGCTCTATCACAACTTTGTCGATAAAAAGGGTCTGCTGGCGGCCGTGGTCGCGCAGGTCGACAGCGAGATGGCGGCGCGAGCGCAGATGGCGGTGGCAAAGCTCAAGCTGGGAAGCGCTTGGGACAAGTTAGTCGCCGAAGGCGTCTGCTATATGGAACTGGCGCTCGATCCGGAGATACAGCGGATTGTGTTGCTGGACGGGCCAGCGTTTCTGGGAGACCCCAGTCAATGGCCAAGTCAGAACAGCTGTCTTCAAGCCACGGTGGCAACGCTCGTTGACTTGAGAGAGCAGGGCGTGATCAAGGACGTGGATGTCGAAGCGGCCGCGCGGCTGATGAACGGCGCCGCCTTGAACGCGGCATTGTGGGTCGCGGCCAGCGACGACCCGGCAGCTGTACTGCCCAAGGCAATTACGGCGTTCAAACATTTGATGAGCGGGTTTCTTCGCGAGAAGGACACCGCCTGATGCGAATCGCGCGTTGCGGCTTTCATCCCACAACGCGCGCCTGCCGATAGGCTTCCCGAAGGAAAGAGCGCGCGAGCCCGGCGACCCGCGCTGCGATCCTTAGTTGGTCTCGGAGATAAACCAGACTTTCTTCGCATACTCGTCGACTTCCCAGTGACCTTTAAAGCCTTCGGGCATGACGAACGCGTCACCGACATTCAGATTGTGCACGGTGCCATCGGGATCGACGATGCGGCAGGATCCTTCGAGGATGTAGCCGAACTCGATATAGCCCGTGGTGTCCGAGCGGAACTTGCCGGCAGTGCTTTCCCAGATGCCGGAGGAGGCGCGCCCCTGGTTGCCTTCGAAAGCGGTCACGGTGCGATGAACCGTGTCGCCTTCCATGGGGCGACGAGGCTTGCCCACCGTAGGGTTGACCATGGCGCCGGTGCTAATGCGTACGAGTTTGGGTTGCTTGTCAGTCACTTGGTATGTCAACTAAGGGAGTCAATAAAGGGTGATGTTGCCGTGGCAACGATCTGTGGAATCAGAGGTAGTAAACCGCCACCGGACATTAAATGAAAGTGCTGATGGGGCGCGCCGCTCGATCCGGGCGCCAATTCTCAGCGTGGTCATTATCCCAGGGTATTAGAGCTTTCACCTAGTTACGAGGGTTAGCCATTACGGGCGCGCGAGGTTGCTGCCCTCGGTGCCGAGTTCTTGCACGAGCGTGGACACCAGCTCGGCGGCCGGCATTTCGCGCGCCAATGGTGCGCCTTGGCCCGCCCATTCCGCAGCGAACTCCATATTCTTTAGCCGACTGGCGGCCGCGTGGAGTTGTTTGGCGGCGTCGTAAGCGTACGGGTATGCCGAGGGGGGCGGGCTACCCGCGGATTCCCCATGTTCGATCAGCCGGTTCACCATCCCTCTGGCGGGTCGTCCCGAAATGGTGGCGGTTAAACGCGTATGGGCAGCACGCGGACTCTTGAGGTGCGCGCGATAGCTGGCGCTGGCGGCAGATTCGGGACATAAGATGAACGCCGTCCCCAGTTGCGCCGCTGCGGCGCCTGCGCTCAGCGCTGCCCGGATACTGTGGCCGTCCATGATGCCACCCGCAGCGATCACGGGCAGACGGGTGTGACCGACAAGAAGGCGTACCAGCACCAAGGTGCTCAGCCGTTCATCGGTGGCCTTGGGATCGAACATGCCACGGTGACCGCCGGCTTCGATGCCTTGCGCCACGATGGCATCCACACCGCGTTCTTCGATGATCGTTGCCTCTTGCAGATTAGTGGCGCTCGCCATCGTATAAATGCCGGCACGCCGCAGCGCCTCGACGCGCTCGGCAGCCGGCACGCCGAAATGAAAGCTCACGACGGCGGGTCGTTGTTCCAGCAACATGTCGAATACGGCATCATCCTGCAAAAAGCTTTTATAGATCTCATGAAGCTCCCCGGGCGGCGTGCTATTGAACTCCGTAAAGAGCGGCTCCAGATGCCGTAGCCACGCCGCGTCGCGCTCTGCGTCATAGGCCGCAGGTTGATGGCAAAACACATTGACGTTGAACGGGCCCGCCGTCAGCGCGCGGGTGGCTTCTATGCTTTTGCGCGCTTGCTCGGCCGTGTTCGCCCCGATTCCCAGCGAGCCTAGGCCGCCCGCGTTCGTGACGGCGGCGGCAAGCTCCGGCGTTGACGTCCCCGCCATGGGCGCCTGGATAATCGGATACCGGATGCCAAGAGTCTGTACGAAGGTCTGCGACGTGGACATGCTCGTTCCTTGCGAAGACGCGGCGCGCGGAAACCTTTGCGGGGCTGCGCTTGCGTTACCGCCCACCATGTCCGGCGCCGCGATCAAGCTGCGTGGCAGGCGGGGTAGATTCAGCCTTTGACCTTCAGCATGATCTTGCCGATATGCTTGCTGCTTTCCATCAGCGCATGCGCCGCGGCCGCATCCTTCAGATCGAAAACCTCGTGGATCAAGGGCAGGCACTGGCCTTTTTCCATCAAGGGGATGACCTGCGACACGAGCGCCTGCGCAATCTTGCCCTTGTCCTCGTCCGAGCGCGGACGCAGGGTCGATCCCGTAAAAGACAGGCGCTTGATCATGATGGGCAAGGCATCGATCTGCGACTTGCTGCCTTCCAGGAAAGCGATTTGCACCAAGCGGCCGTTGACCGCCAGGCTGCGCAGATTCTTGTTGATATAGTCGCCGCCCACCATATCGAGTATGACGTCGACGCCCTGGCGCTTGGTCGCCTCGCTGACGATCTGCTCGAAATCCTGCTCGCGATACAAAATCGTGTGGTCGGCGCCAGCTTGCTTGCAGGCCTGGGCCTTGTCGGTGTTACCCACGGTCGTCCACACGGTCGAGCCGAAGGCGTGCGCGAGCTGGATCGCGGTCAGACCAATGCCGCTCGATCCGCCGTGCACGAGAAAACGCTCGCCCGGTTTCAGGGCGGCGCGCTCGAACACATTGGTCCAGACGGTGAAATAGTTCTCGGGAATGGCCGCGGCTTGCAGCAGGTCCAGACCCTTGGGAATCGGCAGGCAATGGCGTTCATCGGCCAGGCAGTACTGCGCGTAGCCGCCACCGGGCGTCAGGGCGCATACGGTGTCACCCACCTTGCGGTCCTGCACTTCGGGACCGACGGCGATGATGTGTCCGGAAACCTCCAGCCCCAGATAGGGCGACGCGCCCGGAGGAGGCGGATAGGAGCCCGCGCGTTGCAATACATCCGGGCGGTTTACGCCGGCGTAAGCGACTTCGATCAACACCTGACGGCCTTGTGGGCTTTCCATGGGACGGGTCGCAATTTTCATGCAATCGGGCGAGCCGCCCTGGCCGTGGTCAATAAACGTGCAGTTCAGCGTCATGGCGCAATCCTTTGTTATCCAGCAGAAATATCAACGGCCGCGGCTATCGTGCCCGACCGAATCAATGAGAACCCGATGATGCGACATTAGCACCCGGTTTGTCATGCGTGGCGTATTTCTCGATCAGGGTCGCGCTGGCGCGGTTCAGGCCGGTGACCTCGACGGCAATCCCATTGCGGCGGAATTTATGAATGATGCGGTCCAGCGCCTCGATCGCGGTGATGTCCCAGAAATGCGCGTGCGACAGATCCAGCAGAACGGACGAGATGGCTTCCTTGAAGTCGAATTCCGATACCAGTGCCTCGGACGAGGCAAAAAAGACCTGGCCGCGCACCACGTAGTGACGCTGACCCGTCGCGGTGTCCAGCGTCGAGGATACGGCCAGTACGCGGCGGGCTTTCTCGGTGAAGAAGATCGCGCTCAGCAATACCCCGATGCCCACGCCTATGGCGAGGTTGCCAGTGGCCACCACCGCGGCGACCGTGGCCAGCATGACGGTCGAGGAGCTTTTCGGATTGGTTTTCAAGCGCGCCATTGAGCGCCAGTCGAACGTGCTGATCGACACCATGACCATCACGGCGACCAGCGCCGCCATCGGGATCTGACGCACCCACGGTGCGAGAAAGACCACCAGAATCAGCAACAGTACGCCAGCAACGAACGTAGACAGCCGCCCGCGTCCGCCAGACTTCAGGTTGATCACGGTCTGGCCGATCATGGCGCAACCCGGCATGCCGCCCAGCAGCCCAGCCACGATATTGGCGCAGCCCTGGCCGCGGCATTCGCGGTTCTTATTGCTAGGGGTGTCGGTGTAGTCGTCGACGATGCTTGCCGTCATCAGCGATTCAAGCAGACCGACCAGCGCGATACTCACGGAATACGGAAAAATGATGCTCAGCGTTTCCCACGAGAATGGCACCGCGGGCAGCGCGAAGAAGGGGAGTTCATCGGGGAACGCGCCCATATCGCCCACGTTGGGCAGATCCCATTGCATGCCCATCGTGATGGCCGTCAGCACGACGATACAGACGAGCGGCGACGGTACGGCGCGGGTAAACCTCGGCAGGATATAGATAATCGCCAAGCCACCCGCCACCATCGCATACACCGCCGGCTGCGCATCGACCAGGTGAGGCAACTGGGCCAGAAAGATCAATATCGCCAGCGCATTGACAAAGCCCGTGATCACCGAGCGCGAGACGAACCGCATCAGCGAACCCAGCTTGAGATAGCCCGCGCCGATCTGCAGCAACCCGGCCAGGATGCCGGCGGCCAGCACATATTCCACGCCGTGATTCTTGACGAGCGAACCAATCAGAAGCGCCACGGCGCCAGTAGCCGCGGAGATCATCCCCGGCCGTCCGCCCGCAATCGCGGCGACGACCGCGATGCTGAAGGCCGCGTACAAGCCGACTTTCGGTTCAACCCCGGCAATGATGGAAAACGCCAGCGCCTCGGGGATAAGCGCGAGCGCGACTACGATACCCGCGAGGATATCGCCGCGAATATTGGAAAACCATTCTTCGCGTAAAGAGCGTGTGAGCATGAAACGGCCTAATGATTAGTGTGGAAACAGGCCAGCGCAGCACACAAGCAGGCACCCATTGAGGCAGTCGAAAGATTGTCTTAATGTCGCGGGGAGTCGGCGCGGGCCTGGAAACAGAAGCGTTTTAAAGCGCGCGCCATTTTAGTAGACCAGGGAAAAGGCGTCCAACGCGTGGCTGGGGCGGGATGCCGCCCCAGCTCGGAATCGGGCGCCGGCCAACCCTTACATCCGCGCGCTCAAGGTCAGCATAAAGTTGCGCGGATCGCCGTAGTAGTTACTAATGCCGGTCGCATCGACCTGGCGGTAGTACTTCTTGTCGAACACATTGTTGACGTTCAGCTGCAGGCGCAAGTTTTCGTTGAAGTCATAGCTGGCCATCAGGTTATAGATCGCGTGACCGCCTTGACGCGCCTCGATGCCACGGCTCGAGGCATAGGTGCTGCTCTGCGCTTGCACGCCGCCACCAATCGTCAGCCCGCGCCACTCGCCGGGCAGGCGATAGGTGGTGAACAAGCGGAACAATTGACGCGGATCCAGCGTGCGGATAGGTTGCCCGACATTCGCGTCTGACGCATCACGGATATATTTGGTCTGCGTATTCGTGTAGCCCGCCATGATGTGCCAGTTCGGCGTGATCTCGCCGGTCAGCTCCAGTTCCCAGCCTTGGCTGCGCGTCTTGCCACCAGCGACCTTGCAATAGCCGTTGGGATAATTGGGCAGGCAAGGAAAGGGGCCGCTCGAATCGTCCATCGCGCGGCCCGTGTTATTGATGCGAAATACCGAGGCGCTGAAATTCAAGCGGCCTTGAAAGAATTCGCCCTTTAAACCGGCCTCGTAGTCTTCGCCCCGGATCGGGTCCAGCAGCGCACCGCTTGCGCTATAGGCGTTTTGCGGAACGAAGATCTTGCTGTAGCTGCTGTAGAGGCTCCACGTGTCGTTCAAGTCGTAGATCAGGCCAACATAAGGCGTGATTTCGTTATCGACGCTGTAGTTGCTGGCCGAGTTGCCCGGCACCTTGTAATCCCACCACGTTGCGCGTCCGCCCAGCAGGAAAGTCAGAGGATCGGCCAGCGAGAATCGGCCGATGGCGTAGGCGGCCTGTTGCTTCGTGATGTTGTTGGTCGCCTCGTAGTAGGTGCCCGCGCTGTTATTCGATGGCTCCGGATAGGTCGTATAGGGATCCCAGTTCCGGATGTCGATATTCCGGACGACATCGACGTTGTAGTAGCCGCTGGAGCCCGTCGTGCGGTTGTAGTTGCTCTCCAGGCCCACGGTCAGGTAGTGCTCCCGTCCAAATGCACTGAATGGTCCATCGGCCACCAGGGCGAACGCATTTTGATCGCTCGCGGAGTCCGGATAGATGGAGGTCGATACGTCGAACAGATACGGGTTTGTGCGGCTCGAGCGCGAGATATAGCTTTGTTTAAAACCGCCGTCCATGTAGCGAAAGCGCGTGTTCGCCGCACTGGCCTTGACCTTCCATTCGTTATCGAAACGGTGTTCGAGTTCCAGCATGGCTTGCTGGTTGTAGCGGTTCCAATGATTCCAGTCCGTGCCCAGATACGTGTCGCGGGAGAAATGCAGCGAGCCGCCATCAAAGTCGCGTGGCAGCCCGCCCCAAGCACCAGTGGCCTTCAATTCTGTGTGCTGAAAACTTGCCGTCAAAGTGGTGTTGTCGGTGACATCCGCCTCAAGCACGCCATAGAAAACGCGCCGTTTTTCCTCGCGCGCTTCTTGGAAAAAGTCCTTGTTGTCCATCACCGCGACCAAGCGTCCGCGCACGGTGCCCGCCTCATTCAACGGGCTCGAGATATCGGCCTCGGCGCGGTAACGATCCCAAGAACCGGTGGTGAGTCTGGCGCTGGCCTGGAAATCCGCCGTCGGACGTTTTCGCACAAGATTCACCGTGGCCGACGGATTGCCCGCGCCGCGCAGAATACCCGCCGCGCCGCGCAGGATTTCGACTCGATCCAACACGGCCGTATCGGGCTGAATAAAAGTCGAGCCCGCTTGATAGACGTTCAGGCCATCGATCTGCAAAGAATCGATCTGAAAGCCGCGCGAATAGTAATTGACCCGTTCGCTATCGGTATATCCAACCGTCACCCCCGGCGTGTTCTGCATGACGTCGGTCAAGTCGGGCATCTCGCGGTCGTCAATGAATTGACGCGAGATGATGGTGACCGGCTGCGGGGTTTCGCGCACGGACATGTCGCCCTTGAACACCGAGGTGCCGCGCCCGCCATAGGTGCCGGAGTTCTCCGTGCGCGTCATGCCGCTGGCCGTCACGGTCACCGGCGCCAGCGTCACGCTGGAAGCGGTGGACGCGACCGGTTTCGCTTCAAGGACATAAGCGCCGTTGGCGCTGCGTCTAGCCTGCCAGTTCGAAGTTGCGAGCACCTGACGCAGGCCCGCGTCGACCGAGTATGACCCTTGCACGCCGGGCGAAGTCTCGCCTTTCAGCGCGTCGGCATTGAAGGTCAAGGCGATGCCCGCCTGCGCGGCAAACTGTTGCAGCGCAGGCAGCAGCGGGCCGGCCGCGATGTTGTACGTGCGTGCCGCCGCGCTTACGGCAGGCGGCGAGGTCTGTGCGGCAACGGGTAAAGCGCTGAACATCAACGCCGCTTGCAGCGCGAGCACCAACCGGTTACGCGCCAGGACGCGCGGCGAGGAAAACGAAGCAAAGGGCAACGATGGCGGGGTCTGTGTCGACATAGTGGTCAGAGAGTCGTAGCAACAAAGTGACTAATTCCTGTATGCCGAACGACAACGGAAAAACCGGAAACAAGAATCGTTTCTAAATGTAATCTCAGCCGGGACAACTGGCCGAGCCTGGCGCCCGCATGTCCGCCATGCGCGCCAGTCATGCCTCTCGCGGTTCGATCCACGTGAAGAACCGCGTCGCGTGCCGAATCCGAACCGGATAGATGTTCTCCAAGGCAGCGAGCGCGAGATCGGTGTTGCCTAAAGGGAAAACCCCCGACACCGGCAGATGCGCCAAGCTGCCGTCCAAAAATAAATAGCCGCGGTGATACGCGCGAAACCGTTCGACAAGGTGCGAGAGCGGCATATTGGTCGCGATCAACGAACCGTTGCGCCAAGAAGCGAATTCGCCCATTGCGAGGGTTTCGTCCGCCGCCCGCGCCTCGCTGTCGAAGCCGCCGGCGGCAAACGATACCCGCTGACCGGCGTTCAGGATCAGCGGCGTTGCCGACGGATTGCGTGGCGTAATGCGCACGGCGTCTTCATTGACCCAGACCTTGCTGTGCGCGTCCGTGACACGCACCATGAACTCGGTGCCGAGCGCCTCCACGTCGCCGTGCCGCGTGCGGACGATAAAGGGACGCGCGCGGGCCATCGTATCGGTGTGAGTCTTGGCATACAGCCTGCCGGCGCGCAGCACGATGCGCCTGACGGTAGGGCTGTACTCGACATCGGCGGCGCTGCGCGTGTCCAGGATCGCGACGGTGCCATCCGGCAGGGGCAGGGGGGTGATCTCGCCGACGGCGTTACGGTAGTCGGCCGTCCAGTGGGCGCGATTGGCATCCTTGGCAAACCAGCTGCCGATCGCAACCGCAGCCACCCCGGTTATCGCGCCGCCCATCAGTCTCCTGCGCGCGCGGTCCACCCCTTGCAAAGCTGGTACCGCGATCTGGGCCGGCACCGCGCCGAATTGCTGCTGCACCGCTTCGACTTTGGCCCACGCATTGCGATTGACCGCGTCACGCGCAAGCCATTGGCGCCAAGCCGTCCGCGTCGCCTCGTCTGCCTGGGGCGCCTGCAGCAGCGCGAACCATCGGGCGGCTTCTTGGATCGCCGTGCGTTGAGGGCAGGGAGGCGTAGCGGACACGGGTGGGCTTACTCCATCAACAGGCAGCAACGTTCCATCGCCTGGGCGAGGTAGTTGCCCACCGTGCGCTCCGAGACTTGCAAGCGTTGCGCGATGATGGGGTAGGTGGCGCCTTCCACCACCGACAGTAGAAAGGCCGCTTTGACCTTCGCGCCTAAGCCGTTGAGCAGACGATCTAGCTGTATCAACCGCTCCTGAATCAATGCCTGCGATTCCACCGAGGGATGGTGTTCCACGGGAAGGGCCTGCAATGCCTCCAGATAGGCCTGCTCCAATGCCCGCCGTCGCCACAAGTCGACCACCAGCCCACGCGCCACGGTCGTCAAATAGCCGCGCGGTTCGCGCAGCCCGGCGGCCAGCCGCGACTGCATGAGACGCACAAAAGTGTCCTGCGCCAAGTCAGCCGCGTCATGCTGATTGCCCAGCTTGCGGCGTAACCAACCCGTCAACCAGGCGTGATGCGCTTGGTAGAGCGAGCCGACGCAGTCCGACTCGGCCGAAGTGGGTCGCATGGGAGCGGTGGACGCGGGCATGAAAGGGTCGAAACAAATGTTAATGAGAATAACTATGATTACCGATTATAGGGGCAACTGGGATTTTGTTGTTTCGATTAAAGAGTCTGAGGACGTGGCGAAGCGGCCCCAGCTTTGCTCCGCCGAGTTTGCGGCGGCTCGGACGTAACCCTGTCACGCGATGGGGCATTTGCAAGCGCAAGCACCGCAGACTGGCACAATTACGGATATGCACTAGGCCACGGGCGCTTTTCTTCATGCGCTCGCGCTGCGCTAGCCCATTAATTCTGTTGGAAGAGTCCATGTCGTCAGCATTGTTTACGCCGTTCAAGCTCAAAGACGTTACGCTGCGTAATCGGGTGGCGGTCGCGCCCATGTGTCAGTATCGCGCCGAAGATGGCTTCACGAACTTGTGGCACGAGGTGCATTACCCGGCCTTGGCCCGCGGCGGCTCGGGGCTGGTGATCGTCGAGGCGACCGCGGTGTCGCCAGAGGGCCGGATCACCCCAGGATGCACCGGTTTGTGGAGCGACCAGCAGGCCGAGGGCATGGCTCGTATTGCCGCCAGCATAAAAGAGGCCGGCGCGGTACCTGGGATTCAGCTTGGACACGCGGGACGCAAGGCCAGCGCGAATCGTCCATGGGAGGGCGATGACCATATCCCGGCGGGCGAGCCGGGTAGCTGGCAACCGATCGCTCCGTCGGCAATTGCGTTTGGCGCCGGGTTGCCGCGCGTGCCGAGCGAGATGACGCTGGACGACATTGCACGGGTCAAGGCGGATTTTGTGGCGGCGGCGCGTAGAGCGCGCGATGCCGGTTTCGAATGGCTGGAGCTGCATTTCGCGCACGGCTATCTGGGTCAGAGCTTTTTCTCCGCGCATTCGAACCAGCGTACGGATCAATACGGCGGCAATGCCGAGGGGCGCAGCCGCTTTTTGCTGGAAACGCTGCAAGCCGTGCGCGAGGTTTGGCCGGAAAACCTGCCCTTGACCGCGCGGTTCGGCGTGATCGAGTTCGATGGCCGTGACGAAGAAACGTTGGCGGAATCGATTGTCTTAACCCGTGAAATGCGTCGTAGTGGCCTGGACCTGCTCAATGTGAGCATCGGTTTTACGATCCCCCAGGTGAATATTCCATGGAAGACGCCCGCCTTGCTCGGCCCCATCGCCGAACGCGTGCGCCGCGAGGCGGAGCTGCCGGTCGCCGCGGCCTGGGGCCTGGACGCGCCGCAGATCGCGGAAGGCTTGATTGCCAATCAGCAGACGGACCTGGTGATGATGGCGCGCGCGCATTTGGCCAATCCGCATTACACGTATCACTTGGCGCAGGTGTTGGACGTTCCCAAGGCCGATTGGATTTTGCCGGCGCCGTACGCGCATTGGCTGGAGCGTTATAAAGGCGCGGGCAAATCGAAGGCCTGATCGCCAGGAGAACGGCATGACCGCTGGAGAGCGTGACCGGCCGCGCCTGGGGCGCTGGGCGCGCAGACTGTACTGGGCGCTAGGCATGTTGATGCTGGCCCTGGCAGTCATTGGCGCGGTGCTGCCGGTCATGCCCACGACGATTTTTGTCATCCTCGCGGCCGCGTGTTTCGGCCGGGCCTCGCCCCGGTGGGAGGCATACCTGCTGCAGCATCCGCGGTTCGGCCCCTCGTTGGTCGCCTGGCGAGAAGAGGGGGCAATTTCGGCGCGTGGGAAGTGTTTTGCTTGCGCGGGTATCGCCGCCGGGCTGGCGATTTTCTGGTGGAGCGCCGATCCGCCATTGTGGCTGGGTGGCCTGGTGAGCGTCTTTATGGTGGGATGCGCGCTATGGATACTCACCCGGCCAAGACCCCGGGATACACGTCGGCCGCCTCGCGCGCCCCGCACTTGAAGCGTTTTCCTCTCCAGCGATAGAGGGGAATTCGGTTCCGGCCTCTGGCTAACGTCGGCTTGACTATTTCCCGTGAGGGCCAGCCTTCGGTTTCTCATTCAACATGCGCTCGACCGAACCCACACCCAGGCCGCCATAAAATGCAGAATTCGCACCAATGATCATTGAGGCACCGGCTCGGGTGGCCGTCGACCCAATTGGTCCCGCGAAAAATCCAGTCACCGCACCAATGCTGGCTGCAGTCGCCAGATCTTTCATGTTGGCCTCGTTACCAGATGCCATTCTTTCCGCCGCATATCCGATAGAGGCCTGAGCCGCACCAAAAGCTGCGCCGGGAGGTCCAAAACCGCCGTGTGCACGATGTAGGTAAAAATTGGGGACGTTCTGCATATAGCACTCTCGCTTATTCGGAAAAAAGAAATCGGCCGACGTTATCGGACAGCGTGACCGTCAGCGTGATGAACAGAGCAAGACTTATTGGATCGAGCTGTTTCTGAACCCCCCTCCTCAGCAGAATGTGAATCAGTTGAATGAGTCCATACGCTAGGACTGCAGTCACGACCGTTGCAATCGATCCCGCTCCTATTGCATTGATGCGCTCTTCCGTCAGTGTTATTTCCAGAAAGTGGAGATCTCCGGTCACAAAAGGAAGGCGTGACATTGCCATGAGATGGGTCGATCCTGTACGAAAGAATGAGTGTGCAAGGGGCAGCCGAGCCGCCTGAAAAACAATTGTCGAATTGATTCTATGGGTCGGGCGTGCGTCGACCGCCCATTCGCCTGAAGCGTCGCACTTAAATCAGACGGAGCGAAGGTCAATTTGTTTATGATGACCATTCATGTGGCGGGGCAGCGCACGCGCGGCCTTGCTGGCTCGCGCTATATTCCTTCTACCGTCTTCCGACTCAGGTTCCACAATGAAGTCTATCTCTCACCTCGATACGCCCGCTGCGCTCGTCGATGTCGCGCGCATGCAGCGCAATATTCAACGCATGCAGAACCGCATGAACGCGCTGGGCGTGCGCTTTCGCCCGCATGTCAAGACGGCAAAAAGCGTGGATGTGACCCGGGCGCAGATCGAGGCCGGTGCGCAGGGCATCACGGTATCCACGTTGAAAGAGGCCGAGCAGTTTTACGCGGCGGGTATTGGCGACATTCTGTATGCCGTGGGCATTGTGCCCACCAAACTGCCGCAGGTGTTAGCCCTGCGAGAGCGCGGCTGCGACCTGAAGATCATTACCGACAACGTGACGTCGGCAATCGCCATCGGCGATTTTGCGAAAGCGCATCACACCGAGTTCGAGGTCTGGATCGAAATCGATACCGATGGGCATCGCTCGGGCATCAAACCGGAAGACCCCGTGCTATTGGATGTGGCGCGCGTGCTCGAGGACGGTGGCTTGCGCGTGGGTGGGGTGATGACGCACGCGGGTTCGAGCTATGAGTTCGACCAGCATGATGCGCTGGTTGCCATTGCCGAGCAGGAGCGTGCGGGTGCCGTCCGCGCGGCAGAGCGGTTGCGCGCGGCGGGTTTTGATTGCCCGGTGGTCAGTGTCGGGTCGACGCCAACGGCGCTTTCGGCAGAGCACCTCGAGGGCGTGACCGAGGTGCGTGCCGGGGTGTATGTGTTCTTTGATCTTGTCATGCGAAATGTGGGCGTTTGCACGGCTGATGACATCGCCTTGAGCGTGCTGACCACCGTGATCGGCCATCAGGAAGAGAAAGGCTGGGCCATTGTGGATGCGGGTTGGATGGCGATGAGTCGCGATCGCGGTACGCAGAAGCAGAAACAGGACTTCGGTTACGGCCAGGTGTGCGCGGAAGACGGCACGCTGCTCGATGGCTACATCATGAGCGGCGCGAATCAGGAGCACGGAATCGTTTCGCGCCTGGGCGAGGCAGACGCGGATATTGCTCGGCGCTTTCCGGTCGGGACGCGGCTGCGCATTTTGCCAAATCATGCCTGTGCGACAGCGGCGCAGCATCCGGAGTATCAGGCCGTGCTAAAGGATAGCGAACTTCAGATATGGCCGCGCTTTTACGGCTGGTAGGGCGGTGCGCTATGCCGCTCGCACCGCGGCGAACCCCGTAATCTTCGCGTCAGGGGGGGTGCGCTACAATTAGTTGACCAATCATCTAATTGTATGCTTTCTTCTTCGCCCCAATCGGGTAGCCCGGACGCCGCGCCGTCCCCGGCGGCTGCCCCTCGTACGCCCCGTCTACCCCATGTTCCGTTGTGGTTGCTGGCGCTGTTCACGTTTAGTGGCACGCTGGCGATGCACATTTTTGTTCCTGCGTTGCCGATGGCGGGCCAAGACCTGCACGCCGGCAGTGCGGCGATGCAACTGACGGTCAGTCTATACATCCTCGGCCTGGCGGGAGGGCAGTTGATATACGGGCCCCTGTCGGATCGATTCGGACGCCGGCCCGTGTTGATGGTGGGCCTTGTCATCTATACCGTCGCCGGGCTGGCGGCTGCGCTGGCGCCCCAGGTCTATGCGCTCATTGCTGCCCGTTTGTTCCAGGCGCTCGGCGGATGCGCGGGCCTGGTACTGGGGCGCGCGATCGTACGCGATACGGCTACCAGTGCCGAAGCGGCCAAGCGGCTCGCGATGATGAGCCTGATGGTGACCATTGCGCCCGGGCTGGCCCCGATTGTGGGGGGCGCGTTGGCAGGCTGGCTAGGGTGGCGGGCGGTGCTGTTTAGCCTATGCCTGCTCGGAGCGGCGAACTTTATCCTGGCGTGGCGCATGTTGCCTGAGACGTGTGGCGGTTTAGCGCGCATTTCGATGGGAACGTTGTGGCGCCACTATCGTCAGCTGCTGACGACCAGGGCTTTCGTCGGATATGCCGTCGGCGGGGCATGCGCGACAACTTCGATGTATGCATTTGTGGCCACGGCGCCCTATATCTTCGTGGGCCAGTTGCAACGGCCGCCTGACGAAGTCGGTTTCTATCTGGCGGTGTTGGTGTCGGGCGTGTGGCTAGGCAGCATGGTGACCTCACGGCTGATCGGCAAAATGCAGATGCAGCGGCTCATGCAGGCAGGAAATTTGCTGAGCGCGGTGTCGGCGTTGATCTATTTGGGTGTGGTGGTGTCGGGATCTCTCGCGGTAGCCCCGATTGTGGCTTGCATGTTCTTTTTCACGCTGGGCTGCGGCATGGCAGGACCGATCGCGCTGACCTTGTCCGTGGGCGTGAACCCGCTCATTATTGGATCGGCATCGGGGCTTTATGGCGCTATCCAGATGGTGGTCGGTGCTCTATGCGCCGCATTGCCCGGGTTAGGGTCGTCACCGGCATTGGCTTCCGCGCTGGTCATGGCGGGCGCAGGTGTGCTGGGGCAGCTTATGTTTCGCATTGCATGCAGGCCGCGTGCGACCTGAGATAATGCCCCTGAGGGCGCGATGCGTGGCCCGGTTTGAATGCATACGCACGGAGCGTGCATAAGGAGTGTCGTGGCGATGGAATCTGCAAACCCCACTGAACGTCGATTGACCGATCTCGAGATCAAGCTCGCGATGGCCGAAGACATGCTCGATCAGTTGAATCAAACTGTGTTTCGTCAGCAGCAGTTGATCGAACGGTTGGGGCGCGAAATCGTCGCGCTGCGCGATCAGGTCCCCGATAGTGCGCAAGGTGCTTTCCGTAGCCTGCGCGACGAAATCCCACCGCACTACTAAGCGCGCATGCGTATCCTCTGGAGCTATCTGCGACCGCATGCCCGCCTCGGTGTACTGGCTTTGATGCTGGCGGCGGCCAGTCAGGTATTGGCCCTGATCGACCCCATCATTTTTGGGAAGATCATCGACGAATACGCGATAAACCGCGCGAGCAAAGCCGACGATGAACTTGTCACGGGGGTATTGCAGTTACTGGGATTAGCCATTCTGATCGCAGTACTGTCACGCCTAGCCAAAGCGCTGCAGGAATATGTGACCCGTCTGATGGTGCAGAAATTCGGCACGCAGCTGTTTAATGACGGCCTTCGTCAGGCGATGCGGCTGAAGTTCCAGGAATTTGAAGACCTGCGTAGCGGCGAGACGCTATCGCTCTTGCAAAAAGTGCGCGGTGATAGCGAACGATTCATCAATACCTTCATCAACACGGTATTCGCCGCCATCGTGGGCATCGGATTCCTGATCTGGTATGCGGTCACGCGCCACTGGTTGCTGGTGCCCGTGTTCCTGATTGGCGTACTGGTGCTGGGCGGATTAACGGGCCTGCTGAGTCGGGAAATCAAAGTCCAGCAGCGTTCTATCGTGCGCGAGACGAATCGCAGCTCGGGTTTTATCTCGGAGTCGCTGCGCAATATTGAATTGATAAAAAGCCTGGGCTTGACGTTCCCAGAGATACGCCGATTGCAAGCGCAGACAGTGCGTATCTTTGAGCTGGAGATGCAGAAGGTCAAGCGCATACGGCTGCTGTCTTTCTTGCAGGGCGTGACGCTCAGTATGCTCAAACTCGGCATTCTGTTTGCGCTGCTGTGGCTGATTTTTCATGATGTGCTGAGCACCGGGGAACTGATCGCCATGCAGTTCATCTCGGTCGCCATATTCGCGCCGCTGCAAGAGCTGGGAAACATCATTCTCGCGTATCGCGAGGCCGATGCGTCCTTGTCGAACTTCGATGCGTTGATGAAAAAGCCTATCGACCGGCGACCGGAGGGTGCCCAAGATTGTGGCCCGATCACGCATGTGCGGTTCGATGGTGTGACGTTTCGCCATCGGGGCGCGCAGGACAACGCCTTGGATGGGATCTCTTTTTCGGCGGCGCTAGGCGACACGGTGGCGTTTGTCGGGCCCTCTGGGTCGGGCAAATCCACGTTGGTAAAACTGCTGCTAGGCTTATATACGCCTGCTGCGGGCGAGGTCTTCTATAACGATATCTCGACCAAAAGGCTGCGATATAACCGTGCCCGTCGCCAGGTCGGACTGGTGACGCAAGAGCCGTATCTGTTCGCCGGTACGCTGCGCGACAATATCCGGCTGGCGCGCGCCGACGCCACGGACGCGGAGATTGTCCATGCCATGGAACAAGCCGCCTGTGCATATCTGCTGGCGAAGTCGCCTGACGGCTTGGACACCACGATAGGCGAGATGGGGTTGAAACTGTCCGGCGGCGAAAAGCAACGCTTGTCCATTGCTCGCGCGCTGATACGCGAACCTAGACTATTGATTTTCGATGAGGCCACCTCGGCCCTGGATTCGCTGACCGAGGAACAGATAACCGATACGGTGCGCGGCATCTCGGCGAGTCGGCACCAGATTACGATCCTGATCGCGCATCGGCTATCGACCATCATGCACGCCGACAAGATCTGCGTATTGGAAAAAGGCAGACTCGTGGAAGAGGGCACGCACACCGATTTGTTGACCCGTCGCGGGCTGTATTACGCCATGTGGCGGCAACAGATTGGCGAGCGACCGGTTACAGAGTCGAGCTTGCCGGATACGGTGCTCGATATGACCGAGGATAGCGCCCCATAGAAAGCGAAGGCCGCCCTGCGGGCGGCCGGATCGGTCGTCACTGTGCGCTCTCATGGTCGCACGCTAGGACAATGCTATTGGCGAGCGCCCGAGGCAGCCGGGGCGTTTTTCTGCGCCAGTTCGATCACGCGTTGGCGCAATTGTGGGTCCTGTTCGACCGCCTGGCCTATGCCGTTGAACTCGTCTACCGTGAGTCCGTCGGCTTGAACGGCCTTGACCATTTTCTCGTCGGCTTCACGATATACCTTTTCGCGCGCGGGCTCGTCCTTGGCGGCGTTGAGCTTGGGACGATACTCGTCCGCGACCACGGCGACCTTTTGCGAGGCTGAGGCAAACTTTTGCAGCTGCGCCTCGCTGGGTTTTATAGCGGGCTGCGTTTGGGCAGGCGGCTGCGCGGCGGGGGCCGTTTGCGCCATGGACACGGCGGGCGACAGGCTGGCGGCAACGATGGCGGCGGCTAGCAAAGCGTGGGTGGAACGGGGCATTAAGTCCTCCTTCAAAGATTGAAATTCCAGCCCCCTCATGGTGACAAGGATCGGTCGTGGGGATCAAGTTATCGGATGTTTGAGCATGTGACATCGCCCGGGGAGGGTCACGTTACGGGCCGTTTCTAACGGGATCAGAATCGCAACGTCCCGGCAATGTTCTAATGGCAGCGCAGTGATAATCATCCGGCGTACTTGTCATGACATCCATTCAGATCAACGAAGAATTACGGACTTATATCGAGCCGCTCACCCCCGACGAGCTGGAGGCGCTTGAGCGCAGTCTCTTGGACGAGGGCTGTCGCGATGCGCTGGTGTTGTGGGGCGATGTGTTGGTCGATGGTCATAACCGATATGCGATCTGCACCAAACATGGAATTCCGTTCAAGACTGTACAAAATCCGCGCTTTAAATCGATGGACGATGTGCGACTGTGGATGATCGAGAACCATTTGGGTCGTCGCAGCGTGTCTGACTTCCAGCGCGGCGTGTTGGCATTGCGCAAGAAGGAAATCCTCGAGCAGCGCGCACGCGAGGCGCAGGAGCAGGCGAACGCCCTGGCCGCGCAAGCAGAGGCTGAGTCATCCTTGCCACCAGCCAATATCGAACCCGTGACGATCCCCAATCGCCAGACACTCGCGCGTGCAGCGCGCTTGAGCAGTAATACCCTGGGCCAGATCGAAAGAATCCAAAAGGCAGCCGCGCCCGAGGTGGTGCGTGCCGTGCAATCGGGCGAGATTTCCATCAACGCGGCGGCGGCCGTGGCGGCCTTGCCGGTAGATCAGCAGGTCAGCGCCGCGGCCGAGGGACGCAAAGCGCTCAAAGAACTCGCTCGCCAGGCCCGCGAGGCCAAGCTGCGTGCAAAACCCACGCCAGAGGGCGAGCAAACGCCGGAGCCGCCGGTGGAAGAGATCGAGGACTATCCCGCCGAGGTCCTACGCCTGCGCGAGCTGGTCAAAGCCTTGACCCACGAGCGCGACGCCTTGAAGAAAAAGGTCATGCAGCTGACCGTGGCGTTGTCAGAAGCCCGTCGCGACTAACCCGCGCGACGAAACGTCAAGTTCACCCGGACAGCTCCCAAACTGGGGTGGGTCGCGTCTTTAAGGGGCGCCACACCGTGATAGCGCAGCCGATCCGCGCCGCCCCAGACGGCGACATCGCCGTGTTGTAACGCCACACGCTGCACCGCGTCGCTGCGTTTCATGCCGCCAAATAAAAATATGGCGGGAATGCCGAGAGAAACGGAGACGATGGGAAACTTGAAATCCCTTTCGTTTTTGTCCTGATGCAGACTCATGCGCGCCCCGGGCAAATACCGGTTGATCAGACACGCATCGGGCTGAAAATCAGGAAACCCGGCCGCTTGCGCGGCCCGTTGTGCGAGCGCCAAAAACGACGCGGGCAGGGCGGGCCACGGTTGCCCGGTCAAAGGGTCAAGGCGCGTGTAACGATAGCCGCGTTCGTCGGTTGTCCAGCCCAGTGTGCCGCAATTGGTCAGCGCCGCTGACATCCGATAGCCGCCCGGCGTCACCATATGTCGGGCAGGCGCTTGCCCCCAAACCCGCGCCAGTTCA
Organism: Bordetella sp. 15P40C-2; assembly: GCF_009763235.1. NCBI lineage: Bacteria > Pseudomonadati > Pseudomonadota > Betaproteobacteria > Burkholderiales > Alcaligenaceae > Bordetella > Bordetella sp. 15P40C-2. Next base: position 46,662 of record NZ_WSJA01000025.1, on the reverse strand, counting down.
CGCAGTAGCCGTCCTTCTTCAGGCAGCGCGAAGCCGCGCAGCACGACCGCCTGAGGTGCCAAACGGACATTGGCTGGTGTCAGATCGTCTGGCGCGAACAGGTCCAGGTTCATGAGACAGTGTCGGCGCGGCGGGAGCTCACGCGTTCAGCAGGGTCACCGAGCAGCGCGCGCCGCGCTCAACCGCAACGCAGTGCGCTGATCGAACCGTCTTTTTCGACAATGACGTTCAGGCGCACAGGGTTATATTCCAGCGTCATGACCTGTCCCGGCTTCAGGACGCGCAGCTGACTAGCACCGGCCTTGGATTGCAATTCGCGGTCCAGAGACTGCGAATATGGTTTGCCGACCAGTTGCTGCACCGCTTGCGAGTCGCATTCGCCGCCTGCCGACGTACCGGTAAAGGACGCGCTACCGGCCGAGCTGGATGAGGTCGTATCGGAGGAGGCGTTCTGGGTTCCGGAGGACGCGCACGCGGTCAGGCCCGCGACGAGAAAGAGGGGAAGCAGTTTACGGATCATGGCAACTCCTACTTGCGTTGGGCTCTTAATGATAGACCAGCTTGGCGGCGTGCTTTCAACGTACACGGCGGGCGCGCACGGCTTGGGCCAGCTCGGTCAAGACGGGCTCGGTTTGCGGCCAGCTCAGGCAGGCGTCGGTGATCGACACGCCGTGACGCAAGGGAACGCCAGGCTTGAGGTCCTGGCGACCGGCTTCGAGGTGGCTTTCGATCATGACCCCCATGATGCGCCGTTCGCCATTGGCGAGCTGCGCGGCGATGTCGCGCGCCACATCGACCTGGCGTTCGTGCGACTTGTTGGAATTGGCGTGTGAACAGTCGATCATGACCTGTTCGCGCTGGCCGGCCGCCTGCAGCGCGGCGCAGGCCTCTTGCACGCTGGCGGCATCGTAATTGGGGCCTTTCTTGCCACCGCGCAGGATGACGTGGGTGTCGTCATTGCCGCGCGTCTCGAAGATTGCGGCCGTGCCCATCTTGGTCATGCCCATGAAGGCATGTTTGGCGCGGGCCGCGACAATCGCGTCGGCGGCGACTTGCATGCTGCCATCGGTGCCATTTTTAAAACCCAGCGGGCAGCTCAGGCCCGAGGCCAGCTGGCGATGGCTGGGGCTTTCCGTCGTGCGCGCGCCAATCGCGCCCCAGGCGACGAGGTCGGCGATGTATTGCGGGCTCAACAGATCTAGGAACTCGGTCGCGATCGGCAAGCCAAGCTCGCTGATTTCCAGCAAGAGCTGACGCGCGCGGCGCAGGCCTTCGTTGATGCGGAAACTGCCGTCTAAGCGCGGATCGTTGATGTATCCCTTCCAGCCCACGGTGGTGCGCGGCTTCTCGAAATACACCCGCATGACGATGAGCAGATCGTTCTTGAGCGCCTCGGCGGCGGTTTTCAGATGGCGCGCGTATTCCAGCGCCTGTTCATGGTCATGAATGGAGCAGGGACCCACCACGACGACCAGACGATCATCGCGGCCGTGCAGCACGTCGGCGATGCGCGCGCGGGCGTCCTCGACCAGCGCCAGCGTAGCGGGCGGAATAGGCAATTCGTCTTGCAGTAACGCGGGTGAAATCAGCGGGCGCACCGCGCCGATGCGCACGTCGTCGATGCGAGTGGTGTCCAGGGTGGAATCGGCGGAGACAACTTCGCGGTCGCGCGTCGTCGGTTCAATAGGGGTCATACGTTTCTCGATGTAGGGGCGTGACGAGGCTGGCGCCGTGTTCAATCTTGCAGGGGCGTGCGCATGGTGACGAATTCCTCGGCGGCCGTGGGGTGGATGCCGATGGTGTCGTCAAACACTTGCTTGGTGGCACCCGCCTTGAGCGCGACGGCCAGCCCTTGCACGATCTCGCCTGCATCCGGGCCCACCATATGGCAGCCCAGCACACGATCCGTGTCGGCGTCGACAATCAGTTTCATCAGGGTTTTTTCCTGCGCCTCGGTGAGGGTGAGCTTCATCGGGCGGAAGCGGCTCTCGTAGCGCTTGATGCGATGGCCGGCGGCCAGCGCGGCCTCGGTGGTCATGCCCACGGTGCCGATGTTCGGCAGGCTGAAGACGGCGGTGGGAATCAGGTCGTAATCGACCTTGCGGTATTGCTCCGGCTTGAAGAGCCGACGCGACACGGCCATGCCTTCGGCGAGCGCGACGGGGGTAAGCGCCGGGCCGCCGATCACGTCACCGATGGCCAGGATGGACGGCTCCGTGCTGCGATATTCCTCATCGACTTGCACGAATCCGTCGTCGTTCAATTGCACGCCGGTGTTTTCCAGACCCAGATTGTCCAGCATCGGGCGGCGGCCGGTGGCATAGAACACGCAGTCGGTTTCGATCACATCGCCGTTTTTCAGCGTGGCAAGCAGGGCGCCGTCCTCGCGCTTGTCGATGCGGGCGATGTCGGCGTTAAAGCGCAGGTCCAGGCCTTTCTTGACCAGCTCATCACGCAGGTGTTCGCGCACGCTGCCATCAAAGCCGCGCAGGAACAGTTCGCCACGGTATAACTGGGTCGTCTGCGCGCCCAGCCCGTTAAAAATCGAGGCGAACTCCACCGCGATATAGCCGCCACCCACGACAATGATGCGGCGCGGCAGTTCGGGCAGGTAAAACGCCTCGTTCGAAGTGATCGCGTGTTCCTTGCCGGGAATGTCCGGGATCTGCGGCCAGCCGCCGGTGGCGATCAGAATGTGCTCGGCCGTGTGGCGTTCTCCATTGATCTCCACCGTATGCGCATCGAGCAGGCGCGCATGGCCTTCGTGCAGCGTGACGCCGCTATGGACGAGCAGATTGCGATAGATGCCATTCAGGCGCTCGATCTCGCGGTTTTTGTTGGCGATCAGCGTGGGCCAGTCGAACGTCGGGGTGCCAACGGTCCAGCCGAAACCCGAAGCCTGTTCGAACTCTTCGTGATAGTGCGCACCGTACACCAGCAGTTTCTTGGGCACGCATCCGACGTTCACGCAGGTACCCCCAAGATAGCGGCTTTCCGCTACCGCGACGCGTGCGCCGAAGCCCGCGGCAAAGCGCGAAGCTCGCACGCCGCCCGAGCCCGCGCCTATCACGTATAAGTCGAAATCGAATGCCATGGTGAATCCTTATTCTGAGGCGGCCAGCCGGCGAAAAACGACGCCAGGCTGCCCGGAAGTATCTTTCAACCCGTAATCTTAAACCGGCGCGCGCGGGGCAGATGCGATACATTCTTGCGAAAGCAGGCGGCCGCGATGGCTCCCTGGAGAAGCGTTGGGCAAAAACTATGCAGAATGAGAGCGGATTCTTTGGTTCGGCAGGCGCGGTTCTGGGCGAAGTGATTCGCGCCATCGTCTCGGGTATACGCTACGTGTTTGGCGGCCTGGGATCGGCGATCGGGGATTTTTTCTCCGGCTTGGCGGGCGCGCTGGACATGAGCCCGTCGGTATTTAATTTCGCTTTGCTTATTCTTGGGTTGCTGCTGCTCTGGGCCGCGATCAAGTCATTTGCCCGCCGCGGCATTATTGCGGGTATCTTTTGGTTGTTTCTGGCCACGCTGCTGCTAAGTGGTCTGATTGGATAGCTCCTCGGTATAAGCCCACGCCAAACCGGCCCCTCTCCTCAGGACTTCACTATGTCGTCTGTGCGTTCTCTGACCCAGCAACCCGTTGGTTTTCCCATGCCCGACTGGCAGCCGCGCTCGTGGCCGCCGCAAGAGGCGATGTCTGGCCGTTATTGCCGGCTGGAACCCTTGGATGCGCAGCGCCACGGTGCACAGTTGCATGCCGCCTTTGCGCTCACGCCGGACGAATCAGACTGGACGTATATGGCAGTGGGGCCTTTTGCTACCGAGGCCGCCTATCTGGACTATGTGCGCGGAGTACAAGACCGCCAGGACCCACAGCATTTTGCCGTCATTGATCTGGCCACCGGTCAGGCTGTCGGCACCCTGGCCGCCATGCGGATTGACCCCGTCAACGGCGTCATGGAGGTCGGCAGTGTGACGTTTTCGGAAAAGCTTAAACGCACGCCCGCCGCCACCGAGGCGCAGTTTTTGATGATGCGCCGCGCGTTTGACGAGCTGGGTTACCGCCGCTACGAATGGAAGTGCGACAGCCTGAACGCACCCTCCCGGGCGGCGGCGCTGCGGCTGGGGTTTCAGTTCGAGGGGATATTCCGTCAGGCCGTGGTCTATAAAGGGCGCAACCGGGACACCGCCTGGTATTCCATCATCGATAGCGAGTGGCCGGCGTTGAAGACGGCTTTCGCGCAATGGCTGGCGGAGGACAATTTCGATGATCAAGGCCACCAGCGTCGTCGTTTAAGCGAGCTGATCGCCGCCTGCCGTCAGGGCAGTTCGGCCGGGTAGCTGTCTAGCGCCAGACTGATTTGCTGGCGCACATCCCATTCGGACAATGAGGCATTGACGGGGCCGTAAAACGCCCCGTCGCGCGCCACGAAGAGCGCGGGCAAGTGAAAGACTTCGTACCTTTCGACTAAGCCGCCGTTCTCACCCGCGTCGATCCAGCAGATGCGCTCGACTGGCAGCGCCATCTGGGGCAATTGCTCGCGAGCCACGCGGCACGTTCCGCAGGTGCGGCTGTGGAACGCGATCAGGGTCAGTCCCGGGGCGTCGAGCAGGTATCGGTCGGCGCTGCTGTCGTTCAAGTCGATCTGCTGCATGGCGTCTGTATAGAGTGGTTGCATACATCATATCGCTTATTGGGGATTACCCTGGAAATGCATTCCATGACCTTGTGAATCCAGTACGCTCCCATTCTTTCGATCTCGCGGCACAGTTGCGTTCGCGGTTGCACCTGCAAATTTGTGTTGCATTCCTGAGGCCAAATGCCGCAATCGCGCGTTGGATGCAAGTAATATGGCGGGGTCGGCGGGTCCTTGAGGCCCGCATTGCTTTTTTACTACTAGGAGAAGTTCCAGATGGATAAACCGTTCGACGGAGATCTCGCGTCGCTTAACGTGCCCGAGTACGTCAAGCATCAGCGATTGGTCGAGTGGGTGGGGCGCGTGGCAGCGCTGACCAAGCCTGAACGCGTGGTGTGGTGCGATGGGTCTCAAGAAGAATACGATCGTCTGTGCGAACAGATGGTGCAAGCCGGCACGCTGCGTCGCCTGAACCCCGAAAAGCGTCCGAATTCCTATCTGGCCTGGTCGGATCCGTCCGATGTGGCGCGTGTTGAAGACCGTACGTTCATCTGTTCGGAACGTGCCGAGGATGCCGGCCCCACCAACAACTGGTCGGATCCCGCCGAAATGCGCGACCGCTTGAATGGTCTGTTTGACGGCAGCATGCGCGGTCGCACGATGTATGTGGTGCCGTTCTCGATGGGCCCGTTGGGCTCGAACATCGCCCACATCGGCGTGGAGTTGTCCGATAGCCCCTACGTCGTGGTGAACATGCGCATCATGACGCGCATGGGCCGTGGCGTGTTCGACGTGCTGGGCACCGACGGCGAGTTCGTGCCCTGCGTGCATAGCGTGGGCAAACCGTTGGCCGCCGGCGAAGCCGATGTGGCCTGGCCGTGCAACCCGACCAAGTACATCGTTCACTACCCCGAAACGCGCGAAATCTGGAGCTTCGGCTCGGGTTATGGCGGTAATGCGCTCCTGGGCAAGAAGTGCTTCGCGCTGCGTATTGCATCGACGATGGGCCGCGATCAAGGCTGGCTGGCCGAACACATGCTGATCCTGGGCGTGACCTCGCCCAAGGGCCGCAAATACCACGTCGCCGCCGCGTTCCCGTCGGCTTGCGGCAAGACCAACTTCGCCATGCTGATTCCGCCCGAGGGCATGGACGGCTGGAAGGTCACCACCATTGGTGACGACATCGCCTGGATCAAGCCCGATGCGGATGGCCGCCTGCGCGCGATCAACCCCGAGGCGGGTTATTTCGGTGTGGCCCCTGGCACCAGCGAGAAGACCAACTTCAACGCCATGGCTACCTTGCGCTCGAACGTGATCTTCACGAACGTGGCGCTGACCGATGACGGCGACGTCTGGTGGGAAGGCATGACCGACACGCCGCCGGCGCACCTGATCGACTGGCAGGGCAAGGACTGGACCCCGGAAACGGCCAAGGAAACCGGTCGCAAGGCCGCGCACCCGAATGCCCGCTTTACCGCCCCGGCTTCGCAGTGTCCGTCCATCGATCCGGAATGGGAAAACCCGCAAGGCGTGGTCATCGACGCGTTTATCTTCGGTGGCCGCCGTTCGACCACCGTGCCGCTGGTGACCGAGGCCCGCAACTGGGTCGAAGGCGTCTACATGGCCGCCACCATGGGTTCCGAAACCACCGCTGCCGCGACTGGTCAGCAAGGCGTGGTGCGCCGTGATCCGTTCGCCATGCTGCCGTTCTGCGGCTACAACATGAGCGACTATTTCGCGCACTGGCTGAAGATGGGCAAGCGTCTGCAAGACGCGGGCGCCACGCTGCCGCGCATCTACTGCGTCAACTGGTTCCGCAAGGGCCCGGATGGCAAGTTCGTGTGGCCCGGCTTTGGCGAGAACATGCGCGTTCTGAAATGGATGCTGGCTCGTATCGATGGCACGGCCAATGGTGTCGATCAGGTGTTCGGTGTGTCGCCGACCTACCAGGACATCGACTGGACCGGTCTGGAATTCAGCCCGGATCAGTTCGAACAAGTCATCTCGGTAGACGCCGATTCGTGGCGCGATGAGCTGGCGCTGCATGACAGCCTGTTCGAACAGCTGGCTACGCGCCTGCCGGGCGAATTGCCGGATGTGAAGTCGTCTATCGCGACTCGCCTGGCGGCCTGAGCGGTCGTCGCGCCCCAGCGTTAAAAGCGCGGTAACCGGAGTAAAAGACGGTTGCCGCGTTTTTCCTTTGGGATGTTTATTTCGTTGGAACGAGTTGTTATGGCCACGTGTGCCCGCGTGATGGGGTTCGCGCCGCTGGTCAGCCCGTGTGCCCGAGTCCTCGTGCTGGGCACGATGCCAGGCGTTAAGTCGTTGCGGGAGCAACAGTATTACGCGCATCCGCGTAATGCTTTTTGGCCCATCGCGGCGCAAGTATTGGAATTTGATGCGCACGCCGATTATGCCGCGCGCTGCATGGCGTTGACCAACGCCGGCATCGCGTTGTGGGACGTGTTGCAGGCGTGCGAGCGTCAGGGCAGCCTTGACGCCAACATACAGGCAGAAACCGCCGTGCCCAATGATTTCCAGGCCTTTCTGCATGCCTACCCGGATATTGAACGCGTTTGCTTTAACGGCGGCAAAGCCGCGGCTCTTTATCGACGTCATGTATTGCCCACCCTGGCTGTCACGCGCGAGTTGCAATACTTTGATCTGCCATCCACCAGTCCCGCCCATGCCGCGATGAGCCAGCAGGAAAAATTGGCGCGCTGGCAGCGCGCCTTGTTGGCTTGATGGCGCGAGTCCTGCTCAACGTAAGCTGGTTGGAGTGCGGTTTTCCGCGCGTCGCCCTCAATCTCGCGAGATCAGGCGTGGGCGGGATGCGTTCGAATATGATCCTACCTCGACGCGCGTCCCGCGTATATCCGGCGGCTAATCCTCGGATTTCGCGGCCGGCACGCTGCCGCGGTTCTCGGTCGCGCGCAGGAAATCGAAGTCCACGCCTTTGTCCGCTTGGGTCACGCTTTGCATGTAGAGCTTGCGATAGCCTCGATCGCCACTGGGGCGCTCGATAGGTTGTTCGGCCGCGCGGCGGGCGAGCTCTTCATCGCTGATCAACAATGCGATCTCGCGGTTCTTGACCGACAACCGAATCCGGTCGCCCGTGCGTACATAGGCTAGAGGCCCCCCTACTGCCGCCTCGGGCGTGACATGCAAAACGATGGTGCCCGCGGCGGTACCGCTCATGCGCCCGTCGGAGATACGCACCATGTCCTTGATGCCCGCGCGTGCGAGCTTTCTGGGGATGGGCATGTAGCCGGCCTCGGGCATGCCAGGGCCACCGGTGGGTCCAATGCGTTTGAGCACGAGCACATCGTGCGCGGCCACATCCAGGGCTTCGTCATCGATGCGGTTCGCCATATCCTCGGCGTCTTCGAACACCACGGCACGGCCTTCGTGTTCCATCAGCTCGGGATTGGCGGCGGACTGTTTGATAATGGCGCCGCCCGGTGCGAGGTTGCCGCGCAAGACTGCCAGACCGCCAACCGGATAGATCGGCGAGTCGAACGGGCGTATCACATCCTGCACGAAAGGCGGAGGGGCGGCGTCGAGCTCTTCGCCCAGCGTACGGCCCGACACCGTCAAGGCGTCCAGATGCAAGAGCGGGCGCAGTTCGCGCAGCAAGGCAGGCATACCGCCAGCCTTGTGGAAGTCTTCCATGTAGTGCTGACCCGAAGGTTTCAGATCAACCAGCACCGGCGTGTCGCGGCTCATGTGATCCAGCCCGGCGAGGTCGATGTTGAAGCCCAGACGCCCGGCCATCGCGGTCAAATGCACGATGCCATTGGTCGAGCCGCCGATGGCCAACAACACGCGCATCGCGTTTTCAAAGGCTTTCTGGGTCAGGATCTTGTCGGGCGTCAAGCCACTGGTTGCCATGGCAACGGCCGTCGCGCCGGTGCGTTCGGCCACGCGCATGCGATCTGCCGTGACCGCGGGCGCGGACGCACCGCCCGACACCATGATGCCCAACGCTTCGGCGATGCATGCCATGGTGCTGGCCGTGCCCATCACCGAGCACGTGCCTACGCTGGCCACGAGTTGGTTATTAACGTCGGTGATCTCTTGATCGTCGATTTCCTCGGCGCGATAGCGGCCCCAATAGCGGCGGCAATCCGTGCAGGCGCCCACGCGTTCGCCACGATGCGCGCCCGTCAACATCGCGCCGGTGACCAGTTGAATCGCGGGCACGCCCGCCGAGGCTGCGCCCATGAGCTGCGCGGGAACCGTCTTGTCGCAACCCCCAATCAGCACGACGGCATCCATCGGCTGCGCGCGTATCATTTCCTCGGTGTCCATCGACATGAGGTTGCGCAAATACATACTGGTGGGCTGCGAGAAACTCTCGTGCACCGAGATCGTCGGGAAGTCGACCGGCAAACCCCCCGCGAGCATCACGCCCCGCTTGACCGCCTCGACGAGCTGCGGCGCGTTGCCATGACAGGGGTTATAACTACTGCCGGTGTTGACGATGCCGATCACCGGGCGCGACAGCGCGTCCTCGGTGTAGCCAGCACCTTTGATAAAGGCTTTTCGCAGGAATAAAGAGAAGCCAGTGTCGCCATAATTGGTCAGCCCCTTGCGCAGACCGGTCGGGGGTGTTGCGGGTTTCTTCGGATCGGGCACTGTTATTCCAATAATATTATTGATAATCTGCCCAGATAATATCCGGCCCCTATGACTCACGCAAGCGCGTGCCTGGCACGCGCCTAATGTTCATGACTTCTACACCACGCGCGTAATCACCTCGCCACGTTGGAACCAGCTATCCAGGTTGTTGATCACCAGATCCGCCATGGCTTGACGGGTTTCTTCGGTGCCGCTGGCCAGGTGGGGCAATAGCACCACTTGATCCATTTCCATCAGCGCCTGCGGCACCTGCGGTTCTTCTTCGAACACGTCCAGACCAGCGCCCGCGATGCGATGTTCTTGCAGTGCCTTGACCAAGGCGGCTTCATCGACGACGGTGCCGCGCGCGACGTTGATAAGGTAACCACGCGGACCTAACGCGTCGAGCACGGCATCATTAATCAAATGCCGGGTCTGCGCGCCACCGGGGACGACCACCACCAGAAAGTCGCTGTCTTGCGCCAGCGTGATCAAATTGTCGTAGTAGCGATAGTGTGCCGGCACGTCGTTGCGGGCACGGCGGTTGTAGTAGGCCACGCTCATGTCGAAGGCTTCGGCGCGCTTGGCGACATCCAGGCCAATGTTGCCCAGGCCGACGACGCCGCAGCGCTTGCCACTGGGCTTGGTGGTCAGCGGAAAGGCTTCCTTTGCCCAGCGACCCGCGCGCACGAACCGATCTGCCTCGCAGTATCGGCGCGAGACATTCAGAATCAAGGCCAGTGCCGTATCCGCCACGCAGGCGTTCAAGACGCCGGGCGTATTGGCCACTGCGACTTCACGCGCGCGTGCTGCGTCAATATCGATGGAGTCATAGCCCACGCCTTGGCTAGAGATGACCTCCAGATTCGGCAGGCTTTCCATCAGCTGGCGCGTGGCGCCATGGCGTCCACTGGTCACAATGCCGCGCACGGTGCGCCCTTGGGTTTTCAAGAAGTTCGCCTGATCTTTGATTTCCCACCAGCGATGCAGGCGATAGTGGCGCTCGACGTGTTCCGTGATGATGGCGGGCATGGGGCCCACCATCAGTACATCGATGGGATCCGTGGCGGCAGTGTGAGTCATGACTAAATTTCCAGCCTGTTTAAAGAGGTCGCGTTATTGCGCTTGCAGTCCGCGCGCCTTGATGATTTCGCCATAGCGGGCACGTTCGCGGGCGGCCAGATCCGCCAACTCTTGAGGCGTGGAGGCCTTCGCGCCCGCGCCTTGGGCCACCAGCTTTTGCTTGATGCCTTCGTCGTCGGCCACGGTGCGGATTGCTTTGGCGAGCTTGTCGATGATGGGCTGCGGCGTGCCTTTGGGCACCAGCACGGCGGTCCACGAGCCGCCTTGGGCGTTCTTCACCCCGGCTTCATCGATGGTGGGGACATCAGGCATAGCGGGCGAGCGTTTGTCGCCCGTGACCGCCAATGCGCGGAGCTTGCCGGCTTGCACGAACGAGTTGGTCTCCAAGACCGAGGCGAACAGCATGTCCACGCGTCCGCCCATCAGATCGCCCATGGCCGGGCCGCCGCCCTTGTAGGGCACGTGCAGCAAGTCGGTGTCAGTGGCAATCTGGAAGATTTCCGCCGTCAGGTGAGGCGCGCCACCCACGCCGGAACTTGCGTAAGTGCGCTTGCCGGGCTCGGCTTTGGCCAGCTCGACCAGTTCTTGCACGGTCTTGGCGGGCAACGAGGGCGGCACCACCAGCACGAAAGGCAGATCAGAGAACATCGACACTGGCTCGAACGCGACGGCGGGGTCGGTGTTCAGCTTGTAAATCCACGGATTGATGGCGAGCATGCCCGAGTTCGCGAACAGCAACGTGTAGCCGTCAGGATCCGCGCGCGCAACGAGATCGGCTGCGATTTGTCCGCCCGCGCCGGCTTTGTTGTCGACCACAACGGTTTGACCCAGGGTCTGACCGAGTTTCTCGGCCAAAATCCGCGCCGAGATGTCGGTACCACCGCCGGGCGCGAAAGGCACGACCAAATTCACCGGTCGCGTGGGATAGTTGTCGGCGGCGTTAGGCGCTGCTTGGCTGCAAGTGGCGATGGCCAGGGCCATTGCGCCCAGAATGTGGGCGCGAACGCGAGATAAGGGATTGGTTTTCATGCTCGTGGTGTCTCCGCAATACAGATTTTGAATAAATCGTTTGGGCCCGTTTGAACTAGCGTCACGGGGCCAGAGTTATGGATAGCGCTTGCGATACGCTGCGGCGAAAGTATAGGGTCGCCACCCCACGGCGATACCAATTAAGCTATAAATAACATTGCCCGATACCAATATTGAATGGATAGAAACGCGGATGGAATTGCGTCAACTAGAGTGTTTTGTGGCCGTGGCTGAAGAGCTGCATTTCGGTCGCGCGGCAGCGCGATTGCGCATGACGCAGCCGCCACTGAGCCGTCAGGTGCAAATGCTAGAACAGGATCTGGGCGTGACATTGCTGGAGCGTCATAGCCGGGTCGTCAAACTGACTGCGGCGGGTCACCGGCTGCTGCAGGACGCGCGGCATTTGCTCGACTACGCCGCGCGCGCCGCTTTGGCCGCGCGTCGTGCGGCCAATGGAGAAGCCGGGCATCTGACCCTGGGCTATACCGCGGTGGCGGCCTACCGATTGATGCCCGCGTTGCTGATGCGAGCGCAGGCGGTGTTGCCCGAGGTGGATATTCAGTTGCGCGAGATGGTGTCGGCTGACCTGGCGAGGTTGCTGCAAGCGGGCGAGCTCGACGTGGTGCTCACGCGGCATGTGCCCATGCATCAGGGGCTGCAAAAGCGGCTCATCGATCGGGAAGCGTTGATTCTGGCACTACCGGCCGGATCGCCCTTGACGGCGATGGAGTCAGTGCCATTGCGAGCGTTGCACCAGCAACCCTTGATTCTGTATTCGCCTTCTGACAGCCGCTATTTTCACGACCGTATCGTGGGGGCAATGGGTCTGGCCAATATCTCGCCCCGCTACGTGCAACGCGCCAGTCAGACGCATACGTTGGTGGCGTTGGTGAGAGCAGGGCTGGGGTATGGCATCGTGCCAGACTCGGCGCGCGAACTGCATTTCGAGGGTGTCGAATATCGCCCGATCTCGCAAAAGAACTTCTACGCGGATATTTATCTGGCCTGGCGTCAGCAATCGGATAACCCGGCAGTGGAGGCGTTCTTGGATCGGGTAGCGGGTCGCAAGGATCAAACCGAGGATGCGGAGGCCTTGTTCGAGTGAACTGCCCTCGCGAACCCATGGATGGCGTTCGCGCGATGTGAAATCACGCGAACGCCATCGCGTCAGGCCTTGGGCGCCTGTGGCGTGCCATCGACCAGGCGCCACAGGTTCAACGGATTGCTCTGTTGCAATGCTTCGGGCAACAACGCATCGGGCACGTCTTGATAGCACACCGGACGCAAGAAGCGATCGATAGCGCTGGCGCCAACCGAGGTCGTCATGGCGTTCGAGGTGGACGGGAAGGGGCCGCCGTGCACCATGGCATGGCAGACCTCCACGCCGGTCGGAAAGCCATTGGCCAGGATGCGGCCGGCCTTGCGTTCCAGCGTAGGCAACAGCGCGCGGGCCGCAACGATGTCGCTGGCCTCGATCTGCAAGGTGCTGGTCAATTGACCTTCAAGATGCTCGGCGATCTCGCGCATTTGCTCGACATCACGTACACGCACCAGCAAAGATGCGGGACCAAACACCTCGGATTCGAGGGCGGAATCGGCGAGGAACCGTTCGGCGTCAGTGCTGTACAGCGCAGCCTGGGCGCAATTCGGGCGGCCGTCGGCGGACAGTCCCTGCGCGATGCACGCAACGCCTTCCACGCCGCTGAGCTGCGCGATGCCGGATTGATAGGCGTCGGCGATGCCCGGCGTCAACATGGTGCCGGCCGGCACGCTTTGCAATGCCTCTTTAGCGGCATCCTCGAAACGCTGGAGATCGGGGCCGTCGATAGCGATGATGAGGCCCGGATTCGTGCACAGCTGGCCGACACTGCCGGTTAACGAAGTCGCGAAACCTTGGGCGATGCTTTCGGCGCGTGCGGCCAGCGCGCCCGGGAACAGGAACACGGGGTTGATGCTCGCCATCTCGGCGTAGACGGGGATGGGCTCCGGACGCGCGTTCGCGGTGCGTACCAGCGCCAGGCCGCCTTGGCGGGAACCGGTGAAGCCGACGGCCTTGATCGCGGGGTGCGACACCAGCGCATCGCCCAGCGTGCGGCCCGCGCCAAACAGCAGCGAGAACACGCCTTCGGGCAGGCCGTTGTCCTTGACCGCTTGTTGAATCGCGCGACCCACCAGCTCGGACAGACCTGGGTGGCCGCTATGCGCTTTCACGATCACGGGGCAGCCAGCGGCGAGGGCCGAGGCGGTATCGCCGCCGGCGACCGAGAACGCCAGCGGGAAATTACTCGCGCCAAACACGGCGACGGGTCCCAGCGGCACGCGCGCCAGGCGCAGGTCGGAACGCGGCATGGGTTTGCGATCCGGTTGCGCCGGATCGATGGTGGCGTTCAGAAACAAGCCATCGCGTACCACCCGGGCAAACAGGCGCAGCTGGCCGACGGTGCGCGCGCGTTCGCCTTGCAGGCGTGCTTCGGGCAATCCGCTTTCGGCCATGCCGCGCGCGATCAGCTCGTCGCCCAGCGCCATGATGTTGTCCGCGATGCTTTCGAGCAAGGCGGCGCGCTGGGTCAGGGGCGCGTTACGGTATTCGTCGAACGCCGCCGCCGCGAGTTCGCAAGCGCGATCGACCTCGGCTTGGCCACCGAGACCGAATTCCGGTTCGATATATTCGTTGCGGGCGGGATCGAAAGCGCGTTGCGCGCCCTGGGTTCCGCGCACCGCGCTGGCGCCGATGAGCATGTCGCCGGTAATGGGCATGAGTCGTCTCCTGATGCTTGAACGGATTCCTCGCGGAATCTGATTAAAAAAGCAGTATAGGAAAGAACTCGCCCCGACTAGTGGGTCTTTTCGATTTGAACCAAAAAGAACATCAAACGATACAAATTCTGTATTGCTCTCAAGCGGAAGCTGCTTGCCGGCTAAGATGGCTGCGACGGTCCATTGCCATCGATATCATCCATAGTACAAAGCCGCCCAGGGCAAGCAACGCGCCTACCCAGCCCGGGGCGTGCCAGCCATAGCCGTGCGAAAGCGCCAGCCCGCCCAGGAATGGACCCAGAGCATTCGCGGTATTGAAAGCGGAATGATTCAACGCCGCGGCCAGCCCTTGAGCGTGGTGGGCCACATCCATCAGCCGTGTCTGTAAGACGGTACCCAACGCGCCGCCCACACCGACCAGGAATACCACCGGGGTGATGGTCCAGACGCTCTCGATACTGAAGGAAAACAGCAGAAGCGACGCGACGCTAAACAGCAACAGCCCGCCGGCTGTCGGCATCAATGCACGATCCGCGAACTTCGGAATGACCAGATTACCTGCGGTCATGCCCACACCAAACACACCCAGCACCAACGGCACCACCTCGGGCGAGACATGGGTGACCTCCAGCAGAATGTCCGCCAAATAGGTGTAAACCGCGAACAGCCCCCCGAATCCGATGGCCCCGATAGCCAGCGTCATCCAGACCTGAGCATGGCGCAGCGCGCTTAGCTCGCGCAGCGGGCTGGCCTTGGGATCGGCGGGTGTAGAAGGCGCAAACAGCGCGATCAAAATCACGGTGAGAATGCTGGTGGCCGCGACCAGGGCGAACCCCCAGCGCCAACCGACCGCATGGCCCAGCCAGTTCGCCATGGGCACGCCAATGATCGTGGCCACGGTCAAACCCAGGAACATGCGTCCCACGGCCTGTGTACGCCGATTTTCCGGCACCAGCGATACCGCAACCAGCGCCGCGATACCGAAATACGCCCCATGCGGCAGCCCGCTCAAAAAGCGCAGCACCATCATCCATCCGTAGCTGGGCGCAAACGCACACAGCCCGTTGAACAGCGCGAAGCTACCCATCAACCACAGCAGCAGCGCGCGGCGTGGCATACGGGCAGCCGCGACGGTGATCAACGGCGCGCCCACAACCACGCCCAGCGCGTACGCACTGATGACATGCCCGGCCGTTGGCGCATCGATGCCCAGCTCGGGAGCAAAATACGGCAGCAGGCTCATGGTGGCGAATTCGGTGGTGCCGATCGCAAAAGCGCCAATTGCGAGCGCGAATAGCACTAGACCGGGAGAAACAGGCCCGGAGGAAGATTGCGTCATGGGGATTCAATCAGAAACAGTGAGAGGCCAGCGGGCAAGTCAGCCCGTCGCCGGTGAACCGCAATTGTAATGCCCGCGGGGCGCGCACCGGATCAAGCAACTGTCCGGCTAGTCATTGACCAGCGCGATATCGATCCCGCCCATCTGACGTTCCAATAAGCGCCGATATACGCCGTCGGGACGCTGCGCCAGTTGATCATGACTGCCTTGCTCGACGACACGACCGCGATCCATGACCAGCAGGCGATCCATTGCGCGTACGGTAGACAGCCGGTGCGCCACGACGAGGGTGGTGCGCCCGGCCATCAAGCGTTCCATGGCTTCCTGGATCAGCGCTTCGCTTTCGCTGTCGAGACTGGATGTGGCCTCGTCCAGAATCAGGATCTGCGCATCGGCCAGAAAGGCGCGGGCGATGGCGACGCGTTGGCGTTCCCCGCCGGAGAGTTTTACCCCGCGTTCTCCCACCACGGTGTCGTAGCCCTTGGGCAAGGCGGCGATGAACGCATGCGCGCTGGCTTGGCGCGCGGCGAATTCGATTTCGGCCTGCGTGGCGTTGGGACGCGCATAGGCGATGTTCTCGGCCAGGGTCCGGTGAAACAACACAGGATCCTGCTGCACGATGGCGATCTGGGCGCGTAGCGATGCTTGCTTTACATGCGCAATGTCCTGGCCGTCGATGGTGATGCGGCCGGCTTGGACGTCGTAAAGTCGCTGAATCAACTTGATCAAGGTGGTTTTGCCCGAGCCGGAATGCCCGACCAGCCCGACGCGTTCGCCCGCGCGAATACAGACCGAAAAATCACGATAAAGCGGTGTCTCGTGACCGCCATACTGGAACGTGACATGTTCGAAACGGATCTCGCCCGCGTGCACGCGCAGTGGCGGCGCGCCGGGCGGGTCTTCCACGCCCAGGGGCTGCGCATCCAGCACGACCAGCTCCTCCATATCATTGACCGAGCGCTGAACGTGGCGCACATGCATGCCGATATCGCGCAAATAGCCCTGCAGAATAAAAAACATCGTCAGGGCGAACGTCATATCGCCCACGCTGGCCCGTCCCGCCGCCCATAGCTGCAGTGCCGAGCCGATGATCGCGATCTGCATGGCTGCCAGGATGATGCCTTGTACGCCGCCATTGACCGAGGCGCGTATCCAGCCGCGGCGCGTGCGGTCGCGCCATTTTGTCAGGGTATGGGCGAACCGCGCCTCTTCGCGCGCCTCGGCGCCAAAGGCCTTGACGACGGCATTACAGGTCACGGCGTCGGCCAGCACACCGCCCAAGCGCGTATCCCACCGATTGCTCAAGCGCGCCGCCGGCGCCACATAGCCCAATGAAATCGCGATTGTCACCGCGATGTACACCACCGATCCCAATCCGACGACAAGACCCATGATCGGCCATTGCCAGCTGAGCGCAACCGTCGCCCCCACCAATATCGTGAACGAGGGCAATAACGACGTCAGCACCGTATCGTTGAGCAAGTCCATCGCCCACATGCCGCGCGTGATCTTGCGCACCGTGGACCCCGCAAAGCTATTCGCGTGCCAATCGCTCGACAGGCGCTGTACCCGATGAAAGGCCCGCGAGGCAATCGCCGTCATCATCTTGAGCGTCAGCGTGACGATGTGCAGATAACTTAATTCCAGCACCAACGCGCCACCGAGCGCCAAGGTGGTGAGAACCCAAAAGGCGTTCATCGCCTGGGCCCAGGCGGCATCCGGATCGGTGATTCCCATGGCGACCGCGTCGACCAGGCGCCCGGCAAACCAGGGCGTCAGCACATCGGCCAGCGCGGCGAGCAAAATCAAAGCAATGATGAAAAATAAGCGCGCGGGCTGCTCGCGCCAATGTCGATAGGTGAAACCGAGCGCGCCTTTAAAGGTGCGTGCCCGAGGGGTGACGTTAAGGTGATCCATGTGGCGTAGCCCGGCGCGGGCGCTAATTCAGTGTTTCATGCTATCAGCGCGATGCGTCTGGCGGAACTTCAATGGGTCTGAGAATGCAGCACGCGTGCGCGTACCCCGCCATAAGCGACGGCCCGTCCAGTGGTGGGTGGCGGTGGGGGTGGCGAAGTCTGGCTAGCGTTTAATCAGGCTCACGCCGGCAATGACAGGCGTGCCGGAGTGCGGATCCTGCATCAACGTGCAGCGCACGCCATACAGCGTTTCGACGAGGTCCGAGGTGACGATGGCCGCGGGCGGGCCTTGGTCCACGATCTTGCCTTGTTTCATGGCGATCACATGGTCAGCGTAACGGCAGGCGCTAGACAGATCATGGACCACCATGACCACGGTTTTCCCAGCTTGCGCCAGCTGCCGGATCAATTCGAACACCTCGATCTGATGCCCCAAATCCAGCGCCGAGGTGGGCTCGTCGAGGAGCAGCAGCGGCGTGTCTTGCGCAATCGCCATGGCGATCCAGGCGCGTTGGCGCTGACCGCCCGACATGGATTCCAACGGGCGATCCGCCAGCTCGACCAGGTCCGCGACCTCGAGCGCCGCCTGGACGATGGCCTGATCGTGCGCGCTCCATTGGCGCAATAGTCCTTGATGAGGCTGGCGACCGAAACGAATCAGCTCGGACACCGTCAGCCCATCGGGAGCGGTCGCGTCCTGCGGCAATAATGCCAATAGCCGCGCGACCTCGCGGCTGGGCAAGGAATTGATGGCCTGACCATTGAGCAGCACGGCGCCGCCCAGGGGTTTTTGCAGACGCGACAGACCGGCCAGCAGTGTGGATTTACCGCAGCCGTTAGGCCCCACGATCGCCGTCACCTGACCTCGCGGGATGCTTAGATCCAGCGATTCGATGATGATCCGTTGGCCGTAACCCATGCGCAGGGTCTGGGTACCCAGCGTAGCGGTGGTATGGGCGGACTCGGTCAGCAGGGAAGGGATCTTGGCGGTCATGACTTAAAGGCTTTTACGCGCGGATTGGCGCAAGATGATCCACAGCAGGTAGGGGCCACCGATGATAGCGAGGATAATGCCCACCGGAATCTCGATCGGCGCGAGGACGCTGCGGCCCACCCAGTCGGCGAACACGGTCAGGATCGCGCCCGTGAGCGCGGCGTTTAGCACCGGCACACCGTGTTGACCGCCCAAATACCGCGCGGCCTCGGGCGCGATCAGCGCAATCAGACCGACCGGTCCGCACACGGACACGGCGAGTCCCGTCAGACACACGGTGACAATCAGCGTGCCGATGCGCATGGCTTGCAGCCGCACCCCCAGACCAATCGCGACGCTGTCGTTGAAGCGCATCGCAGCCAGACCTCGGGTCAGAAAAAGGCTCAGGATCAGCAGCACCGGAAGGCTATAGCCCAGCAACATGACAGAGGCCTTGGGCCGGGCATTCAGACTGCCCACGGTCCATGGATAGGCCGCGTTCGCCGCGTCGATGGCAGCTCGCGCCAACATCAAATTGGTCAGCGCGCCAAAGATCGCGCCCACGGCGATTCCGACCACGATAAAGCGATAGCCGCGCGCACCCGCGCCGGCCGCGAGTAAAAAGGTCAACGCCGCGGCCGTCGCTGCCCCCGGCAAGGCCAAACTCGATGGCGCCAGGCTGGTGGCCAGACCGACGATGGAGGCGACGGCGAAGGCCGTGGCGCCACTATCGATCCCGATAATGCCAGGCGTGGCCAGGCGGTTACGCGCCAGCGTCTGCATCAAGCAGCCTGCCGCGCCCAGCGCGGCGCCGCTGTAGAGTCCGGCCAGAATCCGCGGCACGCGCAGTTCCATGATGAGCAGGCGCTGCATGGGTGTGCCGCTACCGAATAGCGTCGCCACGGTGTCGGCAAATGGCATGGGCCGCGGGCCGCCCACGCTCAGGCAAAACACGCAGACCAAGGCGAGCAGGGCGCACAGCGATAGAAAAACCCACGTCGTGCGCCGGTGCAGCAGCAGTGACATCCCCCCTGCACGCAGCAGCAAATAGCCGGATGGGCGAGAGACAGAGGCAGCGTTGGACATCGGCATCAAAGCGTAGGTAAGCGATGCGTGCGCACCACCGCGATCAGAATCGGCGCGCCAATAAAGGCCGTCAGCACACCCACCGGCAGTTCATAGGGGCGAACGATCAGACGCGAAACGATATCCGCTAATAGCAACACGCAGGGACCAAGCACCAGACACAGGCCCAACAACCGGCGGATATCCGTGCCAACCAGGCGGCGCGCAATATAAGGTACGATCAGACCCAGAAACGCGATCGGCCCGGCGGCCGCATTCGCCGTCCCCACCAGCAACGCGACCGACAGCAGTGTCGCCAGCCGGACCAAATGAGGATGGTGGCCCAAGCCCCGTGCAACATGCTCGCCTAGGGCCAGCGCCGCCAAAGGGCGTATCAACGGCAGCGCGATCAAAAGACCCAGAATCAACCCCGGCAGGGTCCAGGAAAACGTTTCCAGCGGCCGACCAGCGACACCGCCCACGACCCAGAAACGAATCTCATCGGCCGTACGCTGGTCCGCCAGCAGAATCATGCTGCTGCCTGCTTGCAACAGACCCGTGAACGCGGCGCCGGCCAGGACCAGGCGGATGGGATCGTCGCCCACGCCGCGCATGCGCATTACGAGCATCACCATGCCGCAGCCCGCCATGGCTCCCACAAAGGCGGCTGACAGGTAGGTGGTTGCGGCCGACGCGCCCAGCAGGATGGCAAGCACCACGGCGAAAGAAGAACCGGCGCTCACGCCCAGCAGACCCGGCTCGGCCAGCGGGTTGCGGGTCACCGATTGCATCAGCAGACCCGCTACGCCTAATGCCGCGCCCACCAAGAGCGCGAGTTCAGTACGCGTGCCGCGCAATTCGAATACGGTAAAGCGCGCGTCGTCGTCCCCGCCGCCCATGAGCGCGTGCAGGCTTGCCACGGGGCCGACATCGCCCGCACCCACCAGCAAGCTGAGCACGCACAACATAATCAGGCAAAGGACCGACAGGCCCAGTGCCTTGGAGGGCAAGAAAAATCGGGGGGAGGACATCACACCGCCATTACTTCGCGAGCGTCTTCTCCACATCGTCCAGGATGCGTTGAGCGGCCAGATAACCGGAGCTGCTGCTCCAGATTAGGCCATCGACGCTGACGACTTGATCGGCTTGAGCAGCTTTCAGGCGTTTGAATGCGGGTTGCTTGCTGGCGTCTTCCAGGGCCTTCTTGCCCTCGGGATTCAAGGTCGCGAGGAACATCCAGTCGCCGTCGGCCTTGTTCAGGTTTTCCAGGCTGAGGATGTCGCTGTGCGGACGGTCTTTGATGGTGTCGGCCAGCGCGTTGGGTTTCAGGCCCAGCGATTTCAGCAATGCGCCCACAAACAGATGGCTCGACATGATTTGCGGGCCTTGCGGATTCCAGCGTACGACCGAAACGGTCGTGTCGGCGGGCATGCGCTTGGCCAGCTCGGTGATGCGAGCGTCGACCTCGGCGATACGCTTGTCGGCTTCCTCGGTCTTGTTCAGGGCCTGGGCGTAGCTGCGCAGCGTGTCCTGCCACGGCGCGAAGGAGTCGCCGACGGGTACGATGGTGGGCGCGATCAGGCTCAGCTTTTCGTACATTTCCTTCGTCAGGCCCGTGGCGGCCAGAATCACGTCGGGTTGCTGGGCGAGAATGGCCTCCAGGTTGGGCTCGCGCACGGTGCCTACCAGGGCGATCGTGCCGGTTTTGTCCTTGAGGTAGGCGGGGATATCGGTGCCACCACGGCTAGCCAGGGCGCCAACGGGCTTTAGGCCGAGCGAGGCGGTTGCGTCCAACGCGTTTTCCCCGAGCGTCACCACGCGCGAGGGGGTGCCGTCGATCTTCACATCGCCAAAAGCAGTCTGCACCGTCCGCTCTGCGGCAAGCGTCGTGGCGCTGAATGCCAGGCCGGCCACCAGCGCGGCGGCAAACGTGGTCAGGCGGCGAGCGGGGAATGATGGAGCAAAACGCATGGGGCTTCCTTCTACAGCTAGACGGTGACCGGGGCGCGATCGCCATTATGAATGGCGGTGGCTACGAGCCTGGTCGGGAATAAGTCTTATTCCCTAAGTTTACATTCATTACGGATGGTGAATGGGAGGGCGGGGTATCACATTGATTTCATTCAGTTTCGGGGCAGGTCGTGACTCAGCATGGCGGATGGGTGATCGCAATTCAACCAATCGCAGCTGCCGGAGCCCGAACATGGATACTGCTATACTACTGGTTATACATACAGTATCGATATGGAACTCTCGACCAAACTCGAAATCCTCGCCGATGCAGCGAAGTACGACGCCTCATGCGCCAGTAGCGGTGCACCGAAGCGGGATTCGCGCGGGCGCGATGGGCTGGGCGCGAGCACCGGCGCGGGCATCTGCCATAGCTTCACGCCAGACGGACGCTGCGTTTCGCTGCTAAAGATTCTGCTCACCAATTTCTGTCAGTACGATTGCCAGTACTGCGTGAATCGCCGTTCGAGCAATGTGCCCCGGGCGCGCTTCCGTCCCCGCGAAGTGGTCGATCTGACGCTGGATTTCTACCGACGCAACTATATAGACGGGCTTTTTCTCAGCTCGGGCATTATCCGCAGCGCGAACTACACGATGGAGCAGCTGGTCGAGGTCGCGCGTACGCTGCGCGAGACGCATCAGTTTCGGGGCTACATCCATTTAAAGACCATCCCGGACGCCGATCCGGAGTTGATCACGCTCGCTGGGCGGTACGCCGATAGACTGAGCGTCAATATCGAGCTGCCCACCGACGGCGGGCTGAGCCGGCTGGCGCCGGAAAAAAGCGCGCCGACCATCAAACGAGCGATGGGCGTGATCCGGCTGGCGCGCGAAGAGGCATTGGAAGAGCGGCGCAACAAGGTGCCAGCCGGCCAGAGCACACAGATGATCGTGGGCGCGGACGAGGCCGATGACCGCACGATTCTGCAGACGGCGCAGACTTTGTATGGTGCGTATCAGCTCAAGCGGGTGTATTACTCGGCTTTCAGTCCCATTCCCGACAGCCCCTCGGGGTTGCCTGCCCAGCCGCCGCCGTTGTTGCGCGAGCACCGGCTATATCAGGCGGATTTTCTGATGCGAGGGTATGGGTTTCAGGCTGACGAGCTATTTCAGGATGCGGGCGAGCTGCCTTTGGATATCGACCCGAAGCTCGCCTGGGCGCTGGCTCACCGCGAGTTATTTCCCGTGGATTTGAATCGCGCCCCGTTGCGGCTGATCGCCCGGGTGCCGGGCATAGGCATGCGTAATGCCCAGCGGCTGGTGGAGCTGCGCCGGCTGCGTGTCATCCGCTATCAGGACCTGATTCGTCTGCGCTGTTCGATGGACAAGGTCAAACCCTTTATCGCGGTGCAAGACTATCGGCCCGGGCTGGGAGAGGCGTCATCGGCTCGCTTGCGACGCGCGCTCGCGCCGCAAGCGGCGCAGCAGTTGTCCCTGCTGTGAAATTGCGTCAGCCTTTAATGGACGACAATTGGAGGCCACCCGACCGTGGATGAAATGCATACCTTGGTGGTGAACGGCGGCTATGCGGCGTGGCGTTTGCAGGCCTTGCGCGCGTTGCGGGCGGGCTGGCCGCCGTCGCGGGTGACTTGGGTGGAAAAGGTCAGTCGCGTGGGCAGTGGCTCCGCACAGATGTCACTGGATTACGCGGCGCAGCCGGTATCGTCGGCCGGGATGGGCGATGGCGGTGGTGGCGATTGCGGCCGCGCTGCGGGCCACGACCGCGACGCCGCCCACGACTCCGACCCACATCCCGCCCAGATTCGCATTTCCCGAGAGCTCGCTACCTTGTTGCAAGATGCGGCCTTGTATCGGTCGCCGCAGCGCTGGGCATTGTTGTATCGGGTGCTTTGGCGGTGGGAACAGGGTGATCGTGCCGTGGTGTCGGCGGCGGACGAGGACGGCGCGACCCTGCATTCGATGGCCAAGGCCGTGCGGCGCGCCAAACATGATATGCAGGCCTATGTGCGTTTTCATCAGCGCGAAGCGGGCGATGGGCCTGAGTATCTGGCCTGGTATGAGCCCGAGCATGACGTGTTGGCGTGGGCCGCCGAGCATTTCGCCCGACGCATGGGGGCCACGTCCTGGTGTATTGCGACGCCGCAAGGCGCGGCGTTTTGGGATGGCCACGAAATCACATTATCGGAAGGGCCCTTGGATGCCGATGCGATCCGCGCGTCCATCGCGGCGGATCAGATCGAGCCGCTTTGGAAAATCTATTACCAAAGCATTTTCAACCCCGCGCGCTTGAACGAAAGCGCGTTGCATCAGCGCATGCCCGTGCGCTTTTGGAAAAATCTGCCAGAAGGACCGCTGATCCCGGGCATGATCGCCGACGCCCGCAGTGGCGCGCAACGTGTCGGGCAGGCTCGCACGGTAGGCCAACGGCCGGGGCGGCAAATCGCCATGGACGCGCAACAGGCGCAGCCCCAGCGTGCGATGCCAACGACCCTGGAGGCCTGCCGGCGGTGCGAGCTGTGGCGCAATGCCACACATGTGGTGCCAGGCCAGGGGCCAAACACGGCGCGCATCATGCTGGTTGGCGAGCAGCCGGGGGATCAGGAAGACCTCGCTGGCCGCGTGTTCGTGGGGCCTGCGGGTCAAGTGCTAAACGAAACATTGCACCGCGCGGGGCTCGCGCGCGAGTCCTTATTCCTCACCAACGCGGTTAAACACTTTAAATGGATCGCGCGGGGCAAACGACGTCTGCATCAGACCCCGGCGCAGCGCGAGGTGGATGCCTGCGCGCATTGGCTGCATGAAGAAATCGAACGAGTGCGGCCCGCCGTCATCGTGACGCTGGGGGCGACGGCGCTGAATGCGGTGCTGGGGCGCAAGGTCAGCCTGCAGCAGTATCGCGGACGACCCCAGCGGGTGGGCGAGGCGTGGCTGGTGGCAACGTGGCATCCCTCCTATGCGCTGCGGGTCGACGATGCCGCCAAGCGTGAAGCTGTCATCGCGGGTATGGTCGATGCGGTAGAGCAGGCATCGCGTCTTGCCGGTGAGAGGCGGGCATAGCCAAAGACAGCATTGTTCGAGGCCGTACGCGGTATAACGAGATAGCTGTCACGTCTGCTATGCCAGTCGTTCGCGCTGGGATGAGTGGTCCGCATCTTGGTAAGTAGTCCGTACTTGGATAAATCGTCTGCTCCTGGAGAACTCGATGTCCGACCTGTTGCAGTTGCGTCCCGAGGGGCTGTATTGCCCCGCTGGCCGGTTCTATGTAGATCCATGGCGGCCCGTGGACACGGCGGTGATCACGCATGGTCATAGCGATCACGCGCGCAGCGGCATGGGCTGCTATCACACCACGGTCGAGGGGCTGCCGATTCTGCGCTGGCGTCTAGGCGATCAGCCTTATCGGGTTCATGACTATGGCGAGGCCTTTACCCTGGGCGATGCGCGTGTGTCATTGCATCCCGCGGGCCATGTATTGGGATCGGCGCAAGTCCGTATCGAAGTCCAAGGCGAAGTGTGGGTGGTGTCCGGCGACTACAAGCGTCAGTCAGACCCGACATGTAGCCCGTTTGAGGTGGTTCCTTGCGATACCTTCATCACGGAGGCGACCTTCGGTTTGCCGATTTATCGCTGGCCGTCAACCCGGGACGTGGCGCAGGAATTGGTGCAGTGGCGTGATCAGTGTGCAGCACGGGGCGAGGCGGCGATTCTTTATTGTTATGCGCTCGGTAAAGCGCAACGCGTGCTGGCTGAACTGGCCCCTTTCGTAGACCGACCGGTGTATCTCCATGGCGCGATCGCGGCGGGCGTGGACGTGTACCGAGAGGCGGGCGTGACGTTGCCGCCGACCCGGCTCGTCAGTGAGATCGAAGCCCCCAAGCGCGAAAGCGGTACGGCGTTTGCGGGGGAACTGATTATCGCGCCGCCTTCCGCGGCGGGCAGCGCCTGGCTGCGCCGGTTTCGCCGGGCGCAGCATGGGTTTGCGTCGGGATGGATGCGACTGCGCGGCAACCGGCGGCGA
This sequence comes from Bordetella sp. 15P40C-2, assembly GCF_009763235.1. Lineage (NCBI taxonomy): Bacteria > Pseudomonadati > Pseudomonadota > Betaproteobacteria > Burkholderiales > Alcaligenaceae > Bordetella > Bordetella sp. 15P40C-2. The sequence goes on along the minus strand of NZ_WSJA01000025.1, from coordinate 21,251 downwards.
CGCAATATGGATCGCGGCTTTGTGGTCTCTGACCATGTGGATTGGCCGGGCTTGTTGCGCACCATCCGGGAAACCGGCGCGTCGCGCGTGATCGCCACGCATGGCGATACGCAAGCGCTGGTGCGCACCTTGAATGAAGCCGGCGTGGTGGCCGAAACGCTGGTCACCCAGTTTGGCGACGAAGAAGAGGGGACGATCTAGCGTATGAAGCGATTTGCAGCGCTCTATCAAGAACTGGACCGTTCCACGGCGACCCTGGACAAACGCGCGGCGCTGGTCGCGTATTTCCGTGATGCGCCGCCGCGTGACGCGGCCTGGGCGCTGTTTCTGCTGGCCGGCGGCAAAATCACCAGCGCCCGCAGCAAAATCGCAGCCGTCGGCGAGATGCGTGCCTGGGTGGCGGACGCCTCGAACACCCCTACCTGGTTGGTGGAAGCCAGCTACGATCAGGTGGGCGATCTGGCCGAGACCTTGGCCTTATTGATTCCCGACCCCGAACACCCGGCACCCGAGCGCAGTCTGGCCGATTGGATCGAGCACGTGCTGGTGCCGGTGGCCAATAGCGACGAGGCGCAGCGGCGCGAAGTGATTGTGTCGGCGTGGCTGGGCTTGCCCTTCAATGAACGTTTAGTGTTCAACAAAATGCTGACCGGCTCTCTGCGCGTGGGCGTTTCACAGCGCATGGTGCAACAGGCCCTGGCCGAAATGTCGGGTATACCGATAGCGCGCATCGCGCAGCGCATGATGGGCACATGGGCGCCAAGTCCCGAGTTCTTGACGAAGTTGTTGAGCGATGAGGAACTGCCCGAGGACAGGCAACAACCGTATCCGTTTTTTCTCGCCTCGCCTCTGGAAGTGGAGGCACATACGCTCGGCGCGATCGACGAATGGATGTTGGAATGGAAATGGGACGGCATCCGCGCGCAGCTGATCCGGCGTCGGGGCGAGGTCGCGCTCTGGTCGCGGGGCGAGGAACGCCTGGACGGACGTTTTCCTGAAGTCGAAGACGCCGCGCGAGCTTTACCCGTGGATTGCGTGTTGGATGGCGAACTCCTGGCCTGGCAGGGCGACGCCGATGCGCCGATGCCGTTCTCTGCCTTGCAAACGCGCATTCAGCGGCTCAAGCCCGGGCCCAAATGGTTGAACGAGGCGCCCGTGCGCATGCTGGTCTACGATCTGCTGGAGTTAAACGGCGAGGACCTGCGCGAGCTTTCCCAGCTGGAGCGACGACAGCGCCTGGAGGCCTTGCTGCGGGAGCATCCGGACCCGCGTTTGAGCCTGTCGCCCATTGTTCGGCCCACCGATTGGAATGATGCGGCGCGCTTACGCGAGGAATCCCGCGCGCGCGGGGTCGAGGGTTTTATGCTCAAGCGCGCGAGTGCCCCCTATCAAGGCGGTCGCAGGCGGGGCGACTGGTGGAAATGGAAAGTGGATCCGCTCACGATCGATGCGGTGCTGCTCTATGCGCAGGCGGGCCACGGCCGTCGCAGTACGCTCTATACGGACTACACATTTGGCGTGTGGCATGAAGATACGTTGGTCCCGGTGGCCAAGGCGTATTCAGGCCTGGACGACAAAGAAATTCTCGCTTTGGACCGTTGGGTGCGCGCGCATACGCGCGAGCGGTTTGGCCCGGTTCGCTCGGTCGATGCAGTGCAGGTGTTCGAACTGGGATTCGAGGGCGTCAATATCTCTAAACGCCATAAATCCGGTGTCGCGGTGCGCTTTCCTCGTATCTTGCGCTGGCGCCATGACAAGCCGGCCGCCGAGGCCGACCGGCTCGATACGCTCAAGGCCATGGCTCGATGACCTCGAAAGGCAAGCTAGAGCGGGCCAGATCCCGCAGCACGTCGGGCTCGATGAACTCCACGGCTAGCACAGCCGGGGATGCGCCGCTCGCCGCCTGGTTCGCGACGCGAGGCTGGAAGCCTGCCGCGTTTCAGCGCGAGGTGTGGCAACGTTACCTCGCCGGTCAGTCCGGCTTGTTGCATACACCGACCGGTAGCGGCAAGACGCTGGCGGCTTTCGGTGGGCCCTTGCTGCAGGCGCTGACCCAAGACGAGACTGGGAGGAAGCGCGAGGTGGGGCAGGGGCCGCGCGTACTGTGGGTGACGCCGTTGCGGGCATTGGCCGCCGACACGACACAGGCGTTGACCCAGGTGGTGCAGGAAACCGGTCTGAGCTGGACCGTGGCATTGCGAACGGGCGACGCGAGTGCGCGCGACAAGCGTCTGGCGCGCCAAGGCAAGGCCGAAGTGCTTGTCATCACTCCGGAATCCTTGGCTTTATTGCTGTCGTACGCCGATGCCTCCGCGCGCTTTCGCGCGCTGCAATGTGTCATCGTGGATGAATGGCACGAGCTGCTGGGCAACAAGCGGGGAGTGTTGCTACAGCTTTGTCTGGCGCGTTTGCGGCGCTTGTCACCCGGGCATCGCACATGGGGCCTGTCGGCCACGCTTGGCAACCTGGAACAAGCGCGCGACGTGTTGCTGCCGCATGTGCCCGATAGCGCGTTGGTCTCTGGGGTAAAGCCTCGCAAGGTGACACTCACGACTCTGCTGCCGGAGGCCGATCGCGGTTTGCCTTGGGCGGGGCACCTGGGCTTGTCGCAACTGATGACCGTGTACAAGCGCATATTCAAGGTGCGCGCGACTTTACTTTTTACCAACACCCGGGCGCAGGCTGAACTCTGGCATAAGGCGTTGGAATCCATCTGGCTGGATGACCCCGCTACCTTGGCACTGCATCACGGTTCCCTGGACCCAAAGCTGCGCGCACAAGTCGAGCAGGGCTTGCGCGATGGATCGCTGCGCTGTGTCGTCGCAACGTCCAGCCTGGACTTGGGCGTGGACTTTCCGGCGGTGGACCAAGTGCTCCAGATCGGCAGCGCGAAGGGGGTGGCCCGAATGCTGCAACGCGCCGGGCGTGCCAAACACCGCCCAGGCACGGCTGGCCATGTGATTTGCGTCCCGACACAGGCGTTGGAACTGGTTGAATATGCCGCCGCTCGTCAGGCCATCGCGCGCAGTGAAATCGAATCGCGCACGCCATTGACACTGTGCCTGGATGTGCTGGCGCAGCATGCTGTCACGCTCGCGCTGGGTGGCGGCTTCGAGGCGCAGGCGCTTTACGAGGAAGTGCGCGACACTCATGCGTATGCGGCGCTTGACCGCGAGACGTGGCAGGGAGTCTTGGATTTCATTGAACAAGGCGGACGCGCGCTGGCCAACTATCCCGAGTTTCGCCGAGTCCAGCGTGACGACGATGCATGCTATCGCGTGCATGACAGGCGCATCGCGTTGCGCCACCGCTTGTCGATCGGAACAATTACTTCTGATGGCGCGGTCTCGGTGAAATTTTTACGCGGTGGCGGGTTAGGTTCGGTCGAGGAAAGTTTTCTGTCGCGGCTGCGGCCCGGCGATCGCTTTCAGTTCGCCGGGCGCACGCTTGAACTGGTGCGTCTGGAAGGCATGACCGCCTACGTGCGACGTGCCAAATCGGGCGGTGGCCCAGTGGCGACTTGGCTGGGTGGGCGCATGCCGCTGTCGACGGAGCTGGGACGCGAAGTCGAGCGCGTGTTCGCGCAGCCCGGCGAGCATCCCGAAATGCAGACGGCCGCGCCGCTATTGAGGATTCAAGAGACGGCCAGCGCGCTGCCGCATCCCTCGCGGCTGGTGGCCGAGCGGATAAATACACGTCGCGGCATGCACCTGTTTGTCTTTCCGTTTGCCGGGCGCGCGGTGCATGAAGGTATGGCGGCGATGATGGCGTTGCGCTGGGGGCGCGAGCAACCGAACACCTTTTCCTTTACCGTCAATGACTATGGCTTCATGTTGACGCTGGCCGCGCCCGCGGCGCTAGATGATGCGCTGTTGCGGCGGCTGCTCAGGCCCGAGCGGTTGGAGGACGATTTGCGCGCTGGCGTGAATCTGGGGGAAATGGCGCGTCGCCAATTTCGCGAAATCGCACGCGTGGCCGGTTTGCTCACGCCTTCGCTACCTGGACGTGAAGTGCGGTCGTTGCGGCAGGTGCAAGCATCCAGCGGCCTGCTTTACGATGTACTGCGGCGCTACGATCCTGACCACTTGTTGTTGGCGCAGGCCGAACGCGAAGTGTTCGAGGTGCAGTTACAAGCGCCGCGTCTGGCAGAAGCCTTGCACGACTGTGCGGCGCGGACCTTGGCACTGCATGAGCCACCGTCGCTTACGCCCTTGTCGTTCCCGCTATGGACCGAGAGCCTGCGCGGACAGCTCAGTACCGAGTCGTGGCAGGATCGCGTGCGCCGGGCCGCGAAACAACTGGAGGAACGCTATGCTCGCGTGGCGGGATAAGTCGGTAACGCTTACGCTGGCCGGTGAAACCGTGGTGCTGCTAGGTCAACGCGCGCTTTATTGGCCGGCGCGCGAAAGATTGGTGATCGCGGATCTGCACTTGGGCAAGGGCCATGTATTCCGACGCTCGGGCATCGCGGTGCCGCGTGGCGCGACGGAAGACGATTTACAGCGGCTTGGGTCGCTGGTGGCGATGACAGGGGCGAAATCGCTGTGGATCGTGGGCGATGTCTTGCATGGTCCGGCTTCCGGGGTTGGCTGGCGAGATAGCTGGATGCGATGGCGACGCGCTCACGCCACGCTGCAGGTCGCGGCGCTGGTAGGGAATCACGACCGGGCGTTAGGCAGGGCTGACCTGCATATCGAAGCCTTGGGCGAGGTGGCGGCTGATGGGCCGTTTGTATTCCAGCATATGCCAGACTGGGATGCACATGATCGGCACGTTATTGCCGGCCATGTGCATCCGCAGGCGCGCGTGCCCGGTGTGCCGCGCAGTTGGCCGGTGTACTGGCTGCGCCCCGGGCTGACCGTCTTGCCTGCGTTTTCCGCGTTTACTGGCGGCTACGATGTAAGAGGCCTGCGAGACGGTCAGCTGATTGCTTGCGTCGATGACGAAGCAATCCCTATTTATTCACCCGATAGGACGCGCTTCATGCGAACGTAATCCTGCAAATATTGCTCGGCTAAGCGTGCCTTTTGCGCGTCGTTTAAAATCCTGCCGGAGATCTGGAAGAATTTCTTTTCTTCTTCGTCCAGGTGGTGAAAGACCTCATCGGACAATTTTTTCGCCTTGGATAACCAGCTACCGCCTCGGGCTTCGGCAGAGGCCAGGTCTTCCACATACTCGTCGATCTCATGATGCTCGGCCATGGCATGGCGCGAGGGGTCCAGGCCCATATCGTCGAGCATCATCGGCGAATAAAAGTCTCGTTCTTCGGCCGCTGCATGCGCGGCCAGCTCGATGCGTAATGTTTTGAAGATTTCATCGCGCTCGTCGCCTTCTGGCGACGCGTTCAGCAAGCTGCGGCACAGAGCGCGCTGAATCTCATGGCTTTCCCGTAGCGCCTCATAGATATTGATATCGGGCACATCTTCTCCTTTTCCAGCTATCCGGTAGCTGGCGATAAAAGTATTAGCCGGGCGTTCGCACGCCCGGCTTTAAGCAGATCTAACTCCGCCGTGTTGTAAGTAGGTATCAGCGGTCGCGCGCGCGGCCGCCTATCGTGGCGCTGAAGCTGGCAACAAAGGCGCCGACCAGCATTGCGGCAAAGGCCCACAGGGCAAAGCCGGCAGCGGCTTTACGCGCGGCGTCGGCGGCCTCGCGGGTTTTTTGCTCAGCTTGTTCTGCCGTTTGCTTGGCCTGTTCCTGCACTTGCGTCAAGCGTTGACGCGCAGTGGCCTCGTCTACACCCGATTCGCGTGCCACCAGCTTGACCAAATAGTCTTGATCGGCTTGAGACACTTCGCCCTTGACCAGGCTGCGGCCCAGAATTCGGGACGCTTGATTACGGGCATCTGTTTGCGGGCTCAGCGACGTAGCCGGATCGTTGGGTCGCATCAACGCATCCGTGAAATAGTCGAGCGAAAGTTTGTCGTCACTGCCTTGCGCGGCCTGACCTGCAGCCGCGGTCGCCGCGCCTGCGCCGGCACCGACCATCGTCGCGCCGGCCTTGGCCGTGCCCGAGATGACGGACGCCATGGTCGAGCCCAACATCAGCAGCGCCACGACGGTGCTCAATGCCCAGACCAGAAAACCATGCGCCGTATCACGAAAATAAATTTCGTCTACCGCTGCATCGGTCCACTTGGTGCGCAAGCGCCCAGCGACATAGCCAGCGATGCCGTAAGCAATGATATGTGTCACAAAGAGCCAGACCAGCGTGCCGATGGCCAGGGTTTTGCCCGAGGCCCCTTCATCCTCCCAGGGTGACATTGAAAGAAAGCCTAGACCTGATCCGCCGATCACCAGCATGGAGGATACGGCGGAAGCGATGACGGCGCCGGCGATCACCGCTCCCCACGAAACCGCGGAGCGAGATGGCTCGACGCCGATGGTGCTGCCGGGATAGGGCGCGGCGGGCTGTACGTGTTGCATGACGATTCCTTTAATCAATTTGGGGCGGTTGCACCGCCTGCATCAGTGCCAGAACAGTGCCAGCAAGATGATCACGGGGATGGGAACGCCCAGTAACCACAAAAGTATGGATCGCATAGTGCCTCCGCGTTGAGAGTGACGAGTCGGCGCGCATCACGCCGACTCCTCGTACGAGGGCCCACGGACTGCGGGCCGCTCCGATGGCGTGATTAGCGCGCCGATTCCTGAATTTTCTGACCGCCGCGCTCGATGTCCTCGCCGGCACCTTCCATGGTGTTGCAGCCCGCGAGAATCGTTGCCGCCAGCATGGCGAGCATCAGTTTGAATTTGTGGCTTTTCATGGCCTCTCCTTTGAAAGTGGGACGGTTTTACTTACCAAAGCGGGCTTTTACGTCAGCCTGGCATTTGTCTTTGGCATCACCGGATTGCTCATCGCACTTCTTCATGGCGACGTCGTAGTCAGCCTCTTTTTCAGCCTTCGCGACATCGCGATTGGCTTCGGCCTTTTCCTTGGCGGCCTTGGCTTGGGCTTCGGCCTTGTCCTTGTCCGCGTCGGCACGCTTGATACACGTGTCGCGCTGATCGCCTTGCATCGAGTCGCACTGCTTCTTGGCTGCGTCGTAGCGCGCATCGATCTGATCGGACGTCATGGGCGTGCCGTTCTGATCAGACTTCATGCCGGCGGTGTTGTTGGCATGAGCAGGCAGCGTGGCGGCACCAAAAGCCAGGGTCAGGGCGGCCAGAAGGGTCGAGGTCTTTTTCATCATTGCTTCTCCCAAAAAGGTATGACACGCAGCGTGTCGTTATGAAGTGATATTGCGCCCCGCGGCGCGATCACGTTCGCACCATGCTTAGCAAGCTGCGTGCCCGCGCATGATGGGTATACCGTTGATGGGAGGTGGAGCAGAACCGCACCAGGCCAGCGTTCACGCTTGCTCGAGGTGGACGCGGGGCTGGAGGTGTGAGACGGACATGGGACGCTAGTCCGTGAGCTTGTGACTGAAGTTACGCTTGTGACGGCGCGCGCTCCGCCAGCTCAATTTATTGAGCACGTTCGCGCGGCGACCTTTCATCAAACGCTTATGAAAGATGATGGTGAGATAGCAACTTGCGCCGTCGCACCCTAACGTCCGGCATATTTGGAGAAGCGGAATGGCCGCGGATCGACCGCCGGTGTGTTGCCCAGGACAAGATCGGCCATCAAAGCGCCCGCCACCGTGCCTTTCTCCAACACTGCGACTATCGCGCCGGCCTTGGCCAGGGCCCAGGCAGTGCTTATACCAATAATGCCGTCGCCGATGATGGCAACGTCGACGCGCTCGGGTAAGGGGTTCGCCATGAATGAACAAAAAAATGAAATAAGGATGTGGCCGTACGCTGCTGCCTGAATTGATGCGTGCGCGCCGTCAGACGTAGAAGTGGGCGCTATTGACGACGAGGAATACGGTTGGCTGATCCCAGGCATTTTCCCAGCGGTAGCGGCGCGTGCCGGTGAACCCATAGGTATCGCCGGCTTGCAGCAACAGCGTTTCGTCGCCTATAAAGACGCGCAGCTTGCCCGAGATGATGTAGCCGACCTTGTCCCCCGTTTGCATGAGCAGATTGGGATCCGAGGCCGCGCCGGGTTCCAGCTCCATCAGGAATGCTTCCAGCGAGGCGCAGTTCGCGGGGGTGACCCGATATTTGGTGACACCTGAATCGGCCAGTCGCAGCGCCTTGCGCTGACTGGCCCATACGGCGAACTCATTCGCGCTATCGGCGCCGTCACTGTCGTCGCTATTGCTGAAAAGCGTGGCGCCGTCGATGCCCAGCGCTGCACAGAGGCTACGTAAAGAACGCATGGACGGTGAGCTGACCCCGCGCTCGACCTGGCTTAGCATGCCGATAGACATATCCGTGCGCGCCGCCAGTTCCTGCAGGGTGAAGCCTTTCGCCTTACGCATTGCACGCAACCGCCTGCCCAAGTCTTGGTCGCTGGAGTCGGCAGAGCCTGGCGTTGGGTATTCCTGGTCAGGGGCGGTCGTGGATTGGCGCTTTTTGGCGCGGGACGGCGTCTTCACGGATAGGATGTCCGGCTGAGAGAGCGGACCGTCGGCGGACGACGGGCGGATTTCAATCACACTTCAAAAAGTGTAGGAACCTTTCACGCACCCGTCAATGCAGATCATGGAAGGCTTCCAGCTGCGCATTGTCATCGCCACGGCCCGTTCCAATTCATCGTGTGCAAAACGTGAAGGCAGGGGTGGAATCGGGTAAACGAAACGCCGGCAAGCCGGCGTCGTGCAGGTAACGGCCGAGTCGGCCGATACCTGGAGATGGACAGATGCTTACTTCACACGATGGCGGCTGGCGTGCAGCCCCAAGAGCGCGGCCGCGGCGATCACAACGATGTAGTACGCGGGGGCCATGATGCTGCCCGATTGCGCCACGAGAAAGCCCACGACCAGAGGCGTCACGCCACCGAAGAAGGTCTGGGCGATGACATAGGCGATGGACACGCCGGTCGTGCGGCACGATGTTGGAAACAGTTGCGCCAGCAACGATCCCACCGGTGAAAAATAGAAGCTATAGAACACCGTGGACAGGGTGCACTGGAAAACGATCAGGGTCAGTAATGAGGGGGCGCTGGTAAGCATGTAGAACAGGGGGAACACCAGGATGACGCCCAATACCAATGCAATGCGCATGACTTTGATCACGCCGAATCGATCGGCGCAAATGCCCCCCACCATCGGCAAGAATGTACACACCAAACCGCTGCATATCGAGGCCGTGAATGCCGAATCCTTGGAAATACCCAGGTTGTTGATGGCGAAAGTCGGCATATAGATATTGAGGAAACTCGCCACGACACCCGCCGCGGTGATGACGGCGCCGATCAGCACGTAACGGGTGTGAAACTTGAACGTCTCGCCCAGCGGGCTTTTCGCGGTGCCCTGTTGCTTCAATTCCTCAAAGTCCTGGGTTTCGTCGATCTTGGCGCGGATATACAGACCTACCGGTCCGATCAAGCAGCCGAAGATGAATGGCAAACGCCAACCCCAGGAGTTGACTTGTTCCGGGGTAAGAAAATGATTGACGACCAGCGCGAACAGGGAGGCTGTCATCACTGCCAGCCCGGAAGTCGAGAACTGCAGACTGGCGAAGAACGCTTTCTTCGAGGGGCTCTGTTCAGTGAGGTAGGAGTTGGCGGTGCCAAACTCGCCGCCGACCGAAAAGCCCTGCAGCAAACGCCCCGTGACCAAGATGATGGGCGCCCATACGCCTATCGTTTCGTACGTCGGCGCTACCGCAATCAAGGCCGTGCCGGCTAGCATCGTCATCGCGGCGATGCTAAGTGTCGTGCGTCGGCCCAGCTTATCGGCCATGATCCCCAGTACGACCGCGCCGACCGGGCGGATCAGGAACGAACTCGCGAACGTCATCAGGCTAAAGAGCAGGGCCGATTGTTCGTCTTCCTGGGGAAAGAACAGTTTCGAGATGGTGATCGCGAACATCGCATACACCAAGAGGTCGAACCACTCAAAGAACGTGCCGAAGTTTGCCGCGATGACGTCTCGAGTCCTGTGACGACGGCGAGTGTCAGGGCGTGGCGTACTGCCGAGGTGGGTGGTTGTCATTTACGTCCTTCAAAGGCAAAGCGCTTGAAACAGGGCTAACGATGCGTCAGCGAGTTATGCGGGATCGAGAGTGACTGAGGCTCGCCGTCATGGAGCGTCCGTCTGTCAGCGGGCAGTCATTGCGGCGCCGCGCGGGACATGCCGGTCTCAGTCGGACGCAATTCTCTTCTCACCCGACCCGACCGGATATTAGAGATTTCACTTAGATGAAAAATCGCCCTGGTTTTTTTATCAGGAGTGAAAAATCGGTGCCAGGCTCCGTGTGCTTTTCGAAGCGGCACCCTGCACGGGCGGGCAGGATGGCCGACGAGCAACAGCCGTGATCCCGCTCACAAAACCGACAGGGGCCCAAATGTGTGCAGAGATCGTGCTCTGCTGATGCTTTTTTCGCATTCCGCACCATATTGGGGCAATGCCATGCTCCAAGATTGACTACAATTCCGTCCGGCCTGGATTATGTGACAGGTCGCGGCGCGAAAAAATGGCATGGATATTGCTTGATTCCGGGCGACCTCAACCCTGACTGTTGCGTCACGAACCCCAGTTGTCACGCTACGTCGCCCGTATGTCTGCAGACTTCCCTCGTTGTCTCATCACCTGTCCGACTTTCCGCACGGGTGTGTCAGGCCGTCTGCCGCCATGCCATTCATCTCGCCTAGGAGCCTGCCACCATGAAGTTTGAAAATCTCCCGTCCTTCGCCGGACTCGCCCGCCGTCGCGTGCTGACACTCGGTGTGGCCGCCGCGGGCATGTTTGTGATGTCTGGCTGGGCGCAGGCGCAGGACGCGGCCAAACTCAAGGTGGCCGCTGTCTACACCGTGCCTGTCGAACAGCAATGGGTGTCGCGCATTCACAAGGCGTTGACCGCCGCGCGCGACAAGGGCGAAATCGAATACGTCTTCTCCGAGAACGTCAACAACGCTGACTACGAACGCGTGTTGCGTCAATACGCCGAGCAGGGCAACAAGCTGATTCTGGGCGAAGCCTTCGCCGTCGAATCCGCCGCGCGCAAAGTCGCCAAAGACTATCCCGAAACCGCCTTCCTCATGGGTTCGTCGGGCAAGCCGCAAAAGCCGAACTTCTCGGTGTTCGACAACTACATCCAGGAACCCGCATACCTGACTGGCATGATCGCGGCAGGCATGAGCCAGTCCGGCAAAATCGGCCTGGTCGGTGGCTATCCCATTCCTGAAGTCAACCGCCTGATGCATGCCTTCATGGCGGGCGCGCAGGAAATCAACCCGAACGTCACCTTCACCGTGTCCTTCATCGGTTCGTGGTTTGATCCCCCAAAAGCCAAGGAAGCCGCGTTCGCCATGATCGACAAGGGCGTGGACGTGCTGTATGCCGAGCGCTTTGGCGTGTCTGACGCCGCCAAGGAGCGCGGCAAGGTCGCGATTGGCAACGTGGTCGATACGCAGCCGCAGTATCCCGAAACCGTCGTGGCCTCCGCGCTGTGGAACATGGAGCCCACCATTGAACACGCGCTTTCCGCCGTGAAGGCCGGTAACTTCAGCGCCGAGGATTATGGCCAATACTCGCTGATGAAGTACAAGGGTTCCGAGCTCGCCCCGCTGGGCACGTTCGAATCGAAGGTACCCGAGGACATCAAGGCCAAAGTCCAAGCCAAGCAGCAGGCGATCCTGGATGGCAGCTTCGTCGTCAAAGTCAACGACAGCGAACCCAAGTCCAGCGCGAAATGAGCGAGTCCCTGGCCCTGCAACTGCAGGGCATCACCAAACGCTTTGGCAGCCTGATCGCGAATGACGCGGTCTCGCTGAGTGTGAAGCAGGGCGAGGTGCTGGCCCTCTTGGGCGAGAACGGCGCGGGCAAGTCCACGCTGGTGTCGATCCTGTTCGGCCACTACGTGGCCGACGCAGGGCACATCCACGTCTATGGTCAGCCGCTGCCGCCCGGCCGCCCCGATGCGGCGCTCGCCGCCGGGGTGGGCATGGTCCATCAGCATTTCACGCTGGCGGACAACATGAGCGTGCTGGACAACGTGATGGTCGGCACGCAGTCGCTGTGGCGTCTTGCTTCGGGCCGCGCCAAAGCGCGCGCGCGCCTGGTGGAGCTGGGACAACGCTTTGGCCTGGGCGTCAATCCCGATGCGCGTGTCGGTACTTTGTCCGTGGGCGAAAAACAGCGCGTCGAAATCCTGAAGGCCTTGTATCGCGGCGCGCGTATCCTGATTTTGGATGAGCCGACCGCGGTGCTCACGCCGCAAGAGGTCGATGGCTTGTTCGCGACCTTGCGCGGCTTTGTCGCGGAAGGCATGGCCGTCATTTTTATTTCGCACAAACTCGATGAGGTCATGGCTGTCTCGCATCGCGTGGCGGTGTTGCGTCAAGGCAAGCTCGTGGCAGAGCGCGATACCGGATCGACCAACGCCGCCGAGCTCGCCGAGCTGATGGTCGGCCGCAAAGTCGTCATGCCGCGCGCGCAAAGCGCCGAGCCGCGTGCGCAAGCCGCGCCGGTCGTGACGCTGTCGCAGGTCAGCGTCCGCGATGAGCGGGGCGGTGCGCCGTTGCTCGATAGCGCCGACTTGACGGTGCACACGCATGAAATCGTCGCGATTGCCGGGGTAGCCGGTAATGGCCAACAAGCGTTGGTCTCCGTATTGAATGGCCTGCGTCAGCCTGACGACGGCACGGTCAGACTCGGCCCCGAACATACCGCGGCGCCCCGTACGCCCGCTGGCATGACCGCTGCGGGCGTAGGCCGCATTCCCGAGGATCGCCACCACGAAGGCATGATCGGCGACAGCCCGCTTTGGGAAAACGCGATCATCGAGGACTTACGCGACAAGCGCTTTGCTCGCTGGGGCATGGTGCGCGCCGGCGCGGCACGCGCTTATGCTCGCGATCTCGGCCAGCAGTTCGATGTACGCGCCGCCTCGCTGGACGTGCGTACGCGCAGTCTGTCCGGCGGCAATATGCAAAAGCTGATCCTTGGCCGAACGCTGGCGCGCAAACCGCGCCTGATCGTGGCTGACCAGCCCACGTGGGGCCTGGACATCGGCGCTGTCGCCTACGTGCGTGAACAGTTGCTCGCCGCACGCGAACGGGGCGCGGGCATCCTGCTCGTCTCCGAGGACCTCGAAGAAATTTTCGCGCTTGCCGACCGGATCGCAGTCATGTGCGGCGGCAAGATCATCGCCGTCAAGCCCGTGTCCGAATGGACGCCTGCGTCCGTGGGCCTGGCCATGACCGGCACCGTGCCGGCCTGACGAACGACTCCTGACATCATGAACCTGTATCTGGAACGCCGTACGGAACCCAGCCGTCTTGCGTTATTGCTGGCCCCGCTGGCGGCGATTGCTTTTACCTTATTGATTTGTGCGTTGCTGGTCGCATGGGCGGGTGCGCCGGTGGGACGCACGTACGCGCTGCTATTCGACGGTGCATTCGCCTCGCGCTTTGCTTTCTCGGAAACCTTGACCCGCGCCACACCGTTGATGCTCACCGGTCTGGCTTGTGCCGTGGCGTTCCGGGCGCGCTTCTACAACATTGGCGCGGAAGGCCAGCTGTATCTGGGCGCGCTCGCCGCCGTGATGGTCGGGGGCATGCACGATGGCGTTGGCCTGGACCTGCCGGTGCCCGTGTTGTTCGGAGGCATGATGCTGGCCGCCGCGCTGGCGGGGGCGTTGCTGCTGCTGGTGCCCGCCATTCTCAAAACCCGACTTGGCGTGGACGAGGTGGTGACCACGCTATTGGGCAACTTCATCGTGCTGTTGTTCGTCTCCATGATGCTCGATGGTGTCATGAAAGACCCCATGGCCATGGGCTGGCCGCAGTCGGTCGCGTTGAATCCCGATCTGGAATTCGACAAGCTGCTGGCAAAAACGCGGGCCCATACGGGCCTGCTCTGGGCGCTGGGTCTGGCGGTCGCCATGTGGCTGATCAATCGCTATACGGTGTTTGGTCTGCAAATGCGTGCCGTTGGCGCGAACGCCCATGCCGCGCGATTTCTTGGTCTGCCCGTCACGCGCGTGATGCTGGGCACCGCCATGCTCTCCGGCGCATTGGCAGGCCTGGCAGGCGCGATCGAAGTAGCCGGCCGCACGAGTTATGTGACGCTCGATATGTCGCCCGGTTACGGTTATACCGGCGTCGTGGTTGCCATGCTCGCGGGCCTGCATCCCCTGGGCGTGATCGTGGCAAGCCTATTCGTGGCTGGCATGCTGGTCGGCGCCGACAGCATGAGCCGCGCGATCGCGGTGCCCAACTACATTGCCGACGTGATCGTCGCGGCATCGCTATTGTCGATGCTCGTGGCCACCTTGTTCTCGCAATACCGTTTGCGTCGCAAACACGCCTAGGAGACGCATATGGAATGGATGGATTTGTTAAGCTCCAGCGCCTTTTGGGTCGCGGTGCTGCGCGTGGCCACGCCGTTGATCCTGGGCACGCTGGGCGTGCTGCTATGCGAACGCGCAGGGGTTTTGAACCTGGGCATCGAGGGCATCATGGTCGCGGGTGCGTTCGCCGGCTGGCTGGTCGTATACCTGGGCGCTCCGCTTTATGTGGGCGTACTGGCTGCCGCATTGGCCGGGATGGTGTTTGGACTGTTGCACGCGATTCTCACAGTGCCGCTTGGTTTATCTCAACATGTGTCGGGTTTGGGCGTCACCATGCTGGCGACCAGTCTGAGCTATTTTGCCTATCGCGTCACGTTTCCTAGCGTCAATACGCCGCCCACCATCACCCCGTTTGCCGAGATGACTTATTTGCAAGGCATCCCTGTGATTGGTCCTGTGCTGGCTGGGCAAACGGTCATGACCCTGATTGCCTTGGCGGCGGTGCCCATCATTGCCTGGGTGCTTAACCGCACCCCGCTCGGCCTCGCCGTGCGTATGGTCGGGGAAAACCCGGCCGCCGCAGAAGGGCAGGGCCTGTCGGTCACCCGTTTGCGCATGGGCGCCATCGTCGCAGGCTCCGCGCTGATGGGCATCGCGGGCAGCTTTTTGACACTGGCGGCGTTCAATGCGTTTTTCTTTAATATGGTTAACGGGCGCGGCTGGGTGTGTGTCGCGCTCGTGGTCTTCGCATCGTGGCGGCCGGGCAAAGCCCTGTTGGGCGCGTTGATTTTCGCTTTCTTTGACGCGCTGCAGCTGCGTCTGCAGCAGGGCGGCACGAGTCTCCCGGGTCTGCCCGAGCTGCCGTATCAAGTCTATCTGATGCTGCCCTATGTGCTGTCCATTCTGGCGCTGGTGGTGATGGCGCGTCGCGCTGCCTACCCGCAGGCGTTGATGAAGCCCTACCGCAAAGGCGAACGCTGAGCGAGCGCCATGCTGGACAACGTCCGGCGGATTTATTGAATAAGGTTTACCCATGCTCGATTTACTGATCAAAAACTGCAACCTCGCTGACGGCCGCTCGGGCGTGGACGTTGGTGTGCAGGATGGCCGCATTGTCGCGATTCAGCCAGCGTTGCAAGCCCAAGCGCACGAGACGCTGGACGCACAAGGACAATTGCTAAGCGCGCCCTTTATCGATGCGCACTTTCACATGGACTCGACCTTGTCATTCGGTCTGCCGCGCATCAATCAGTCCGGCACGCTGCTCGAAGGCATTGCGTTATGGGGCGAGCTCAAGCCGCTGCTCACGCAGGAGGCCTTGGTCGAACGGGCGCTTGCCTACTGCGACTGGGCCGTGGCCAACGGGCTGCTGGCCATACGCTCGCATGTGGACGTGTGCGACTCCCGTCTGCTGGCCACCGAAGCGCTGTTGCACGTGCGCGAGCGGGTGAAACCCTACCTGGACCTGCAACTGGTCGCCTTTCCGCAAGACGGGCTGCTGCGCGCGCCGGGCGCGATGGAAAATCTGAAGCGTGCGCTGGACATGGGCCTGGACGTGGTCGGCGGTATTCCGCATTTCGAGCGCACCATGGCCGATGGCGCGGAATCCGTCCGCATCCTGTGCGAACTCGCCGCCGAACGCGGCTTGCGCGTGGACATGCATTGCGATGAAACGGACGACCCCATGTCGCGCCATATCGAAACCCTGGCCTATCACACGCAGCGCCTTGGGCTGCAGGGCAGGGTGAATGGTTCGCACCTGACGTCCATGCATTCCATGGACAACTACTATGTATCCAAACTAATTCCGCTCATCCGCGAAGCCGGTGTGTCGGCCATCGCGAATCCGCTGATCAACATCACGATCCAAGGCCGCCACGATACGTATCCCAAGCGTCGCGGCATGACGCGCGTGCCCGAATTGCTCGCGGCCGGCGTCACGGTGGCCTTCGGTCACGACTGCGTCATGGACCCTTGGTACAGCCTGGGTTCGGGTGACATGCTCGAAGTCGCCCACATGGGTCTGCACGTGGCGCAAATGACGGGCCAAGACGGCATGCGTGCATGTTTCGAAGCCGTCACGACGGCGCCCGCAAAAATCATGGGCCTGGACGAACTCGGAATCGAGGTCGGCAAGCGTGCTGACATGGTGCTGCTGCAAGCCGGTGATCCGGTGGAGGCGCTACGTCTGCGAGCCACCCGTCTGCACGTTTGGCGCGGCGGTAAACGCATTGCCAGCACGCCCGCGCGCACGGCGACATTGCAGCTCGAGGGCCGTCCTGCACAGGTTGACTTCAGGAAATAATTACGCGCCGCGGCAGTATTTACTGGGGCCAGTCGGTATTCACTGAGGCGAGGCGGTATTCAGTATGATGAACACCCGTCCGCCGTGTCTGTGGCACGGTGGGTCAGGTGTGCGCCGCCACGACAAGGAGACTTCCATGACCCGCCTTACCGCGCGCGATTTCGCGCCCGAGTTGCTCGAGTTATACGATGGTTATGTGCATGGCCGTATCACCCGCCGCGACTTTCTTGACCGCGCGGCAAAGTACGCCGTCGGCGGGCTGACCGCGGCCAGTATCCTCGCCTCGTTAAGCCCCGACTACGCGATGGCGCAACAGGTGTCGTTTACCGATCCAGACATCATTGCGGAGTACATCGAGTACCCGTCTCCGAATGGTCACGGCAAGGTTCGCGGTTATCTAGTCCGGCCCAAGGCCGCCACCGGGCCTTTGCCCGGTATCGTCGTCGTACACGAGAATCGCGGTTTAAATCCGTATATCGAGGACGTCGCCCGGCGCGCCGCGAAAGCCGGCTTTGTGGCGCTCGCGCCAGATGGTCTGAGTTCCGTCGGCGGTTATCCCGGCAATGATGACAAGGGTCGCGAACTGCAATTGCGTGTCGATCCGCAGAAACTGATGAACGACTTTTTCGCTGCGATCGATTATCTGCGCGCGAGCGATCTGACCACCGACAAGATCGGCATCACGGGATTTTGCTACGGGGGTGGGGTGTCCAATGCAGCGTCAGTCGCGTATCCGGAACTGGCGGCAGCCGTGCCTTTCTACGGACGGCAAGCAAAACCAGAGGACGTCGCCCGCATCCAGGCGCCATTGTTGTTTCACTTCGCTGAAACCGACCCCAACGTCAACGCCACCTGGCCGGCATACGAAGCGGCCTTAAAAGCGAATGGCAAGACCTACGAGGCCTATATCTACCCCGGTACGCAGCATGGCTTCCATAACGATTCGACCCCTCGTTACGATGAGGCTGCTGCAAAACTAGCCTGGGACAGGACCTTGGCCTGGTTTACCAAGTATCTCAATTGACCCCTGCGGGATCCCCGCATCGATACGGCGAAATAATAAGGGTGGATGGCGCCACAACCCCGCGCCATCCTTTACCGTCAGCTTCCGTGCCTGGCTGGACGGATGGAACGGCACATGGGCTGACAATAATCGGACCGCCTGGTATCAATGCAAACGCGCCGCCGGCAACAAATAGCGTAGGCCATCCGCGGACCCATCGCGGCGTACGATGCGATGAATATCGCGGATCTGAATGCGCGGATCCACACCCGGCAAGCGGGGGTCTTGCCCCTCGGGTAGTGCCGGAATAGGCGGCAGGGGTGGCATAGGACGATTGAAATCCGGCAGCGGGGGGCGCGCCGGGATAGGGGGCAATTCAAACATTGCAGAAAGCGGGATCGCGTGCTGGCGACCCGGCATGCTGCGTGTTCTGACGCGGCAAGAGAAACCTGCGGCGGCGATACGGCTTTGCGTGCATTTCCACGACATCGAAGGTGTGTAGGGGCTGTTCAAGGTTGTCATCCTGGCTCCATGTGGATTTCATACGAATGGATAGGCACGGACTCAGCCGTACGAGCTGCAAGCGCCGCCACAGCCCGTGACATGGGCTTGGTCATTCCGTGCCGACTATGCCTGAAGGCTGCACTCTTCAGACCCCGAGATTTTTAGCGTTCTTCGGTCGCCGTACGATTGAAACCCTCTGAAAAGCCGAATATCGGACAGGTCTGCACTGCAAAGAGGGCGGATCTATCTGCTGAACTGCAAAATTGTTTCATCGATACAATAAAAATCATAATAAAAACCGCTAAATATTGAAATCGACGTAACTATACGTGCCTTGAGTTGCTTCCTCAGCTTTGCTGCACCGTGCCGGGCGAGACGCAGCGCGTCAGCGTACTCGCTCGCCTTCGCACCGTTGCGGCTCCGTTCACGCAGTGCTTCGTCCAGGATGATCCTCACATGGCAACTTCTTTGCGCTATCGTCTGCCGCCGCTAACGCTATTGGCCGCCTCGATTGCAAGCGCCCTCTGGGCTAGCACCAGTGCCGCTCAGTCATCCGATCCATGCAGTGTGAGTCCAGCGGGCAATATCGACTGCAATATCACGGGAACCTACGCAAAGCCGGTCGATGTGTTTCTCGAGTCGGAGCCCGATGACGCTTTGCCGCCGGTTTTTGTACGCTCCAACGCCGTGATTGACGCGCGAGCTTATCCAGAATTAGTGGGGGGCTTGTTAATACAGGCGAAGGGGAAAGACGGAGGCGATGCTCGGCCCAATGGCGAAGACGCCCTGGGTCTGACGGTCGAAAACACAGGCGACATCAAGCTACAGGCCGCTGAAAACGCGGCCGGCAATGTGCCCGTGTTCGGATTGCTCGCGCAGCTCAGGGGTGGGGACGCCACGAGCAACGGGGGCAATGGTGGCGCGGCGGGCGGGACTGGCGTATCACTCGTCAACTCGGGCTCGATCGATATGTCGGGACTCAGCTCTGATCGGATTAATGGAGGCGCGGGCGTGGCGGGTATCGCCCTCGGGGGCGACGGCGCGGGGTCGTCGGGCTCCGCCGTGGGTAACGGAGCGGGCGGCGGTTCAAGTGCGATTAACCTCTTTAATCACGGGGACGTGACGGCTTCGGTGCGGGGGGACGGGCTTTTCTCTGGCGTGTTGGCAGCCAGCAGAGGAGGGACCGGCGCCGATTTCGTCGATGGTGGTCGTAACAGTGGCGGAGATGCCGACGGCGCCAACCTGTTGAACGAAGCGGACATTGTTGTCGACAGGACATGGATTGACCTGGGTGCGAGCGAGACCAGCGCCTTGTTTGGCGTTCTTGCTCAATCGCAGGGTGGCAACGGGGGAGCTTCATCAGGCCAGCACCACGCGGGCGAGGGGGGATGGGCGATCAGTGCTTCGGTCGATGTGCGTCCCGGTGCATCTGTGCACGTCACGCAGCGCATCGCTGATAGCGATGCGAGCGCCAACGCGATACGTCCTCACGGAGCCGGTGTGGCCGTTTTATTGACGGGGGGAGACGGTGGCGACATCGCGGGCCATGGCGGCGCTTTTAGTGCTGGCAACGGCGGGGAGGCCGGTTTTATCGGCGCATTGACTGCCAGCTTGCAAATTGAAGATGCGGATGTGGTGACGTCTGGCTTAGGCTTGCCGGCGCTTCTTTTGCGAGTACGTGGCGGGTCGGGAGGAGAAGCGCTCCCGGACGATGGTTCACCAGGCGGGTCCTTCAATCACGGTGGCCATGGGGGGAACGCTGGTGACGCGAACGTCCTGGTGATGACGAAACAGGCAGGCCTGCAATTATCGACCGACGGTGCCAGCGCATCGGCGATAGAAACGTTGCAGCAGGGCGGGGCGGGTGGAGATGGCGCCGGATACCTTAACGACATTGCCGCGGGTCGGTCAGGTGATGGCGGCTCGGGAGGCAGCGCGGGCGCCTTGTGGGTCAGCCTGGATGCGTCGCCGGCGTTGCCTGTGACGATCACTACGACGGGGACTGAATCGCATGGTCTTTACGCCAGACAGCTCGGCGGTGAAGGCGGAGACGCAGGCGCCACCGACGAATTGGCCCGGGCGGCCGGCACCCCTATGAGCACTGGGGGCGCTGGCGGATCCACCAACACGATGAAAATTACGGTGAAGAACACAGCTATCTCCACCTCCGGTAGCAGGGCTTTCGGTATTTTCGCTCAGAGTCGCGCGGCGGATGGGGGTCGCGGCGCGGTCAGTATCACCACCGGGAAAACTCTCGGCGCGGGCGGGGCGGGTGGTAGCACCGGCAATCTGACAGTTTCCCTTGATGCTGCATCCAGCCTACTTACACGAGGAACGGGCGCCGTCGGACTTTTCGCGCAGACGGCCAGTGGCGCCGGAGGCAATCCGGTGGGAAATTCCGCGAACAGCCAAGTCCAGGACGGCGCTGGCGGCAACACGGGCGACATCGAGGTTCTGAACCACGGCTCCATCACCACCCAAGGCGTAGATGCCATAGGCATTCTGGCGCAAGCCTTAGCGGGCTCGGCGGGCGGGGCGGACACAGACGACGGACTGTTCGGTAGCGCTCCGCAGTCGGGCAGCTCGGTCGGTCGGGCAGGTTGGGTATACCTCACGCATAGCGGCACCCTCACTACGGAGGGCGATACGGCCCACGGTGTCGTGGCGCAGTCGTTAGGCGGAGGAGGGGGAGTCGCACTCGGACGGCGTGTTGCCGCTTTGGGAGGCACCTCTACCACCACAGCGCTACGTTCGGACGCTAGAGGCGCCCAGGTTAACGCTGATTCCTCGGGCTCGCTCAGGACGCAGGGCACTTCGGCAATCGGAATCTTGGCCCAATCCATTGGCGGTGGCGGCGGACTTGCGAGTGGCATAGAGGGCGTCGTGAAAGTCGGGTCGCAAGGAGGCGGAGGAGGCCGCGCCGATTTAACCCGTGCGGACTTGAACGAGTTTCTACTGTCGACTACGGCTGATAGCGCGCATGGGGTGGTGGCGCAATCAATCGGTGGCGGCGGGGGAGTGCTTAGCAACGCCCACGCACAAGGATGGTTCGAGTCCATCGAGCTGGGGCAGACGGGTGGCGAAGGCGGGGTG